>DDST01000100.1 GCA_002343485.1 Proteobacteria bacterium UBA2383 | reverse complement strand
GGCGAAGCTGGCCAAGAACAGCCTACCTTGTGGCGTGTGTGGCGTTGGAATTCCCGGACGGCGCAACGCCGCCCAAACGGCTAATGGAGGAACGCCTCACGCTCCAGCAATCCTTACGCTACGGACTTTTCGCTCCCTTGTCAAAGATTGTCGTTAAATTAAAGCACATGGCTGCGCTCACGCCATGCTGGCGTCAATAAAACCCTGTTGCGCTAGGCGGTCGAGCCGGGCGAAGTAGGCGTCGCGGGCTTCTTCGGCGCGGTTGAACAGCAGCCGTTGCTGGCGAAGAGCCTGAGGATCGTTGCCCCAGCGCAGCAGCACTTGGCGTTCGTCCAGGGAAATCCGGTAGCTGAGCACGGTTTCGCCTTGACGGCGGGTCAGGGTGCGCGTTTCGGCGCGAATCAGGCGGCGGCCCTCGGCGGTTTCCCGTGCCTGTTCCAGCGCGGCCTGCTCGCGGGCGTAGCGCAGTCGCAGCGCGATCATGTGCGGGCAGGGGCCTTGCTTCAAGCCGGCACGGCGGAAATCTTGACAGGTGCAGCTTGCCTTGATAGTGCGGCCTTCGCGGTCCAAGGTAAATGAGGTTTGATAATAGCGATGGGCCTGACGATCTTGCACCTCGCCGTCGATGGCGGTGCCATCCAAGCCGAGATCGTGGATGCGGGTCAGTTGGATCTGATCCTCGGTCGCCAACAGCCGGTGCGCCAGTTCCTCGCGGGCATCGCGATAGCGCAACCGATCCAGTTCCAGCGGCTGCGCTAGCAGCGGCCGGTGGTGGAACAAGCCACTGGCGATGTCGTGCACCAACGTTCCCTTGAGCAGTTCTCCCAACAACGCCTGCCGAATGGTCTGGCGTGGCTGGCGCAAGGTCTCAGTCAAGGCGTCCAAGGTCAACGGACGTTCGGCCACCTGTTTGACGACGCGTTTGGTCAGGACTTCGTCTTCGCTGCCGCCGGGCGTCAGCAGATCAAAGGTGGCGATACCGGCCCAGCCGCTGTCGGTCCAGCCGCTCAAAGCCAAGGTCAGACTGGCGGATTCCATATCCAGCACGTAAAAGGCGGGTAAACCAGCGCCTAGCAGATAAACATCTACGGCCTTGGCATGGGGCAACAAGCGGCCAAGCAGGTTCAATCGTTGGCGGCCCCAAGTGCGTACTACCTGCGGCACCTGGCCTTGATAGGGCGATCCGCTGGCATTCAACACTTGTTCCCAGGGTTCCAGCACCAATCGCGGCGTTTGGCCCGGAACCAGTTCGTAACGCAGCGCGCGCGGTGCTGTTTTCGCCTTGCGCAGCCGCAAGCTTAGCAACACGTTGTAGAGATCGACTGGGGCCAGGTGGATTCGTTCGGCGGGCAGGGTCGAAGCCGCTTGCACCTGCCCGAAGGCGCGCAGCCAACGATACGGTACCCGCACGGTCTTGGCGTTACCGGAGGTCGAAGGATAACCGTGCAGGGCGATGGCGCGGTAGGAACGAATGCCCGCCAGCGCCTCCCGTAGTGCTGGCGTGAAACTCAAATGGGAAGTGCCTGCCACGAAATGCCCGGCTTGGTAGGCATGCCCGGCCTTGAGATGCAGGTGAGCGTAGGTGGATTCATCGCGCGAGAATACTTCGATGTCGATGCCATCTTTACTGACGCTGAACAGAGGATCGAGCGGCGCTTCCTGCTGGGTGGCTTCGCCGTACTTCGCTGCGAGAAAAGCCTTTTGTGCTTCCCAAACCGCCTGATTGGCGCGCTTGCCCTTCCGCAACAGGTAGGCTAGATAATCGGCCCGGTCGCTAGTTTGACGGCGCAAATCGCTTGCCAGCACCTCGCCAAGCGCTAGCAAACCGTCGCGCACTAGGTCAGGCCGCCGGATTCCGGCCTTGATTTGGACCTCGGGACGCGCACCGTCCAGCGGCAAATCCAATAAATAACAATCGGTATCGCCGGCGGGAGCAGTCAATTCCCGGTAGAGGTGAATCACTTCGGCGCTGGCCATATTGTGTTGAACCTTAAGTTTTTTTCGTTAATTATGAGAAAAATTAGTTCAAAGGCCGCCTTTTATCAACAGCCACGCCGGTTGAGCTATCTTAAAAGGGTTGGTGTGGTCTGCCCGTGCTGGCCCGCATTGGGTACCGCGTAACACCTAAGGCTTTGCTTGTCGCTCTTAAGGATATGATTGAACAGCCAGTCACGTAAGTATTCCATCATTTCCCTCCCGACAATAAAGGGGTTATAGCGGATTTCCTCGCGCAGCTCTTGCAGTTTCACTTCGAAAGACCGATGTTGCTGGCGGTGCTGCTCCAATTCAGCATAGCCGTAGACTGCCATCAAACGTTCCTCGGCTTTAAAGTGGATCTGTGTGTATTGTTCTAAGGCAAATAATGTCTTGGCGATCTCGATCGTTCCCATACCTTCGTTGATGGCTTTGTACGCATGGTTCACCCAATCGAGCAGATAGCGATGATGCTCATCGATGACATCAACCCCCACGGAATAGCTATCATGCCAAGGGATCCAAGCATCCTCATTAACATGAGTGCTCGGCCTCGCGATCAATTCCCCAGGATTAATATCATCTTGATAACGGGCCTTGATCGTGAGGATCTCTGGCAGGGCTTGCTGAAAAGCCGCGACCACCTGCGGATCGAAGGCTCTGCCTATTTCATTCACAATCAACGCGACAGCTTTCTCTACCGGCCACGCCTTTTTGTACGGTCGTTGTATGGTCAAGGCATCAAATACATCAGCGACGGCACAGATACGGCCAGAAAAAGGAATATTTTCTCCGCTCAAGCCATTAGGATATCCGCTGCCATCCCATTTCTCATGATGGGTCAAGGCGATTTCTCGTCCCATCCGGATCAACGGGTCGTCACCTTCCAAAATCCGGCTGCCAATCGTGGTGTGTTGCTTCATCACCGCGAACTCTTCGTCGGTTAGCTTATCGCGCTTTCTGAGGATCTGATCTTCAATCCCAATCTTGCCTACATCGTGCATGGAAGCTGCCAGCGTCATTAATTCGCAAGTTGCTTCATCAAGTCCGATGGTCTGTGCGATCACTCGTGCATATTGGCTCACGCGCAACACATGCAGACCGGTTTCCGTATCCCGGGATTCAGCCGCGATGCTGAGCTTTTGAATGATCTCGTGATGAGCCATCTGGACTTCCAGCCGGCTGACCCGCATTGTTTCTTCCATCTGCCGACGTCTGATGAGATTAGTAAAGATGTTAGTGACATCTGTCATAAATTTAGATGCCTCCTCATCGAGCCGGGTCCCTGGAAGCAGAAAAATGGCCAGAACCCCATGGACACGTCTTTCTTCGATCAGCGGTAAGACATAGCAACCCATCGTATCGTCCGCAGTCTGCGGGCCATGTTCAAGACACTCCATCAACAGCGTCGGCGCTTTCTTACTCTGTGTCTCGCTCAAACCCCGTTGTGCGACCATGATTAAGTCACCCTTACGGTTTCTCAGAAAAAGCATTCCACGTGCTTCTATTTTGAGCCAGGGCAGGGTATCAAATACCTCTAAGGTAATTTCCAGATATTTTTCCAGAGAGAGATCAAGTAGCGCAGCCCGGGCGATTGCTAGTAAAGCCTGCTGCTGGTCATAGAGCCGCTGCCGCTGAATCTCGATCCGGTCCCGCTCGCTGGTGACCCGGATGAGACGATGGCCTGCTTTATCCAGCTCCTGGTGTGAATGCCTGAGTTGCGTAGCCAGGGCCAGTTGAGCCCTCACCCGGGCCCAAAGCACTGGCGGGTTAATAGGTTTGGTGATGTAATCCACCGCCCCCAGCTGAAATCCCTGTGTTTCGTCCTCGGTTTGGGTTTTGGCCGTCAGGAAAATGATGGGGATCTCCCGGGTTTGCGGATCGGATTTAAGGCGCGCACAGACCGTATAGCCATCCATCTCTGGCATGATGATATCCAGCAGGATCAGGTCAGGCACCGGTTTTTCCCGGGCTAGACGTAATGCTTCATGCCCTCCCGTTGCTACCTTGACTCGATACTCTTTTTTCAGCAGGCTGGACAACACCTTGAGGTTGTCCAAGCTGTCGTCAACCAGTAATAAGAGTTCAGTATTCTGCATGGCAAACACTTTATGATCCGTTTTTAGCCAATATCGTATCTAGAGTGTCCGCTGCTTCGGTAAAGCGATAATTCTCGATCTGGCTGGAAAGTTTTCTAAGTAAGGGAGAGGGCAATCCACTGGCAAACGCCTTCTGATGCTCAATAAAAAAATCCTCGGCTGTGGGATCGTGCCTGATAACCCGTTCGCGCAGTACAGTCAGCAATGTATCCGGGATCTTCGGATCGGTTTCCTGCGCACTCTGGGTTTCCTCTTTCTCGTTGTTTTTTTCTGCCATAGATACAGATAACCCCGCGTTGATTGCATCACAAGCAGATTGTATCGCTTTCTCCAGAGCGTCAATGAGCGGACTCTCCTCCTCTGCTTCTCCGGAGAGTGCATATTCCACGTGCGCCGAGGCTTGCTGGACACCGGCAATCCCAAGATTGCCCGCCACCCCCTTCACAGTGTGGGCTAAACGGATAGCATCGGTACGGGACCCTATCGAGAGGCAATCACGAATATTCTGGGCGGCCTGACCGTAGTTGCTAGAAAAGCGGGCCAGCAATTGGTGAAGGAGTCTTATATCACCGCCCATGCGATCAAGACACGCCGCAACATCAATACCCGATAGGACGTGAGCGGACGCTGAACCCTTTTCTTTTATGCCGGCAGGGATCTCTGCCAGCGCCATGTGACGAGCTAGGGTTTTAAACAGCAGTCGAGGATCAATCGGTTTTCTTACAGAGTCGTTCATACCAACCACCCGCATCCGTTCGATCTCCTGCCGTTGGACATGCGCCGTGAGTCCGATGATGGGCAGTTGGTCAAACCCAGGCAGGGCGCGGATCCGGCAGGTCGCCTCATAGCCATCCATCTCTGGCATCTGGATGTCCATGAGTACCACATCAAACCCCTTCGCGCCCCGCTGTTCCAAAAGAGTCACTGCCTCAGCGCCATTGACCGCGACCTCTACGATAGCTCCATACCGTTCTAAAAGACCACGAACCACTTCTTGATTGATCGCATTGTCCTCCACGACCAATAGACGGCGCCCGGTTAATTCATCGGCCCGTATCGTCTTTCTAGAGGGGTCCTTGGCGCTAGCATTGGTAAGAAATACATGCTCAACCTTCTCTCCTGCTTCCAGCCAGACATCAAAGCGAAAGGTGCTGCCCTCATCAGGGCGGCTGTCCACAGTGAGAGTTCCTTTCATCATATCCACCAGCCGCTTGCAAATGGATAATCCGAGACCAGTCCCGCCATACTTTCGCGTGACGGAACTATCTGCTTGGCGAAATGGCTCGCATATTACACTGGCTTGTTCGGCCGTCATGCCGATGCCGGTATCCCGCACAGTGAATTCCAGACGAACCTGTTTTCCCTGGGATTCCAGCAATCTGACGGAGATGGAGACTTCTCCCCGCTGGGTAAATTTGATGGCATTATTGCCAAGGTTAACCAGAATCTGGCCCAGACGCAGGGGATCGCCCACGAGCGTATTCGGCACATCGGATGCAATGCCGATCAGTAACTCCAATCCCTTATCTTCGGCTTTTTGCGCTACTATCGTGACGAGATGTTCGATCACTTCGTCCAGAGTAAAGAGAATAGATGACATCTCCAGACGGCCCGCCTCAACCTTGGACAGATCGAGGATGTCATTGAGCAGACCAAGAAGCGACTTCGAGGCGCTATAAGCCTTTTCCAAATAATCTTTTTGTTGATGAGTCAAGGCCGTGCCCAGGCAGAGATGGGTCATGCCCATGATCGCGTTCATCGGAGTGCGAATCTCATGGCTCATGTTAGCCAGGAATTCACTCTTCGCCTGATTCGCCGCCTCCGCTACTTTCTTGGCCTGCGCCAGCGTCATAAGCATCTGCTGACGCTCGGTGATGTCACGAAAAGACCACAGGCGAGCCAACTGATGGTCAAGCTTCAAAGGTCGAGTATATTTTTCGAAAATCCGCCCATCCTTGAAGTACAGCAGGTCTCTTTGGGCCTTATCTGTATGGTAGATCTCTTCTACCCCACGGAAAAAGCCTTTCGGATCGGACAACTGGTCAAGTATGTAAGTCAGTAACCGCTCGTCCCCTCCGGTGAGGACCAGCTCATCCGGTATGCGCCAAAGTTTCTGAAAGCGGCGGTTGATATTCAGAATCGTACCATCAACGTTTACCACAAGGATGCCATCATCGGTCGAATCCAATGTGGTGCGAAGCATCGTTTCGCTTTGAGATAATATCTGTTCAGCATGACGCCTCTTTCCTATCTCTTGAGTCAGCTTCCGGTTCCAATACAGAATTACGGCTAATAATACTAAATTGCGTTCAATGGTAT
>DDST01000134.1 GCA_002343485.1 Proteobacteria bacterium UBA2383 | reverse complement strand
CGTGTTGATCGGCGGCAAGGCGGCACCAGGCTATTACATGGCCAAACAGATCATTAAGCTGGTCAACAACGTCGCTAAAGTCATCAACAATGATGTTGAAGTCGGTGACAAGCTAAAGATCGCCTTCCTGCCGAACTATCGGGTCACGGCGATGGAAGTTATTTGTCCAGGCACGGATCTGTCCGAGCAAATTTCCACTGCCGGCAAAGAGGCCTCAGGCACTGGCAACATGAAGTTCATGATGAATGGCGCCGTCACCATCGGCACGCTGGATGGCGCTAACATCGAAATCCGTGAGGAAGTCGGCGATGACAACTTCTTCCTGTTTGGCTTGACCGCAGAGCAAGTTGAAGAACGGCGGCGGGACTACAACCCGGTCGCGATTATCCACGGCGATTCCGACATCGCCCGGGTCATGCATCTGCTGGAAAGCAACCACTTTAACCAATTTGAACAGGGTATTTTCGATCCGATCCTGCATGCCTTGACCAGCCCGCACGATCCGTGGCTGACGATTGCTGATTTTCGCGCCTTCATCGACGCCCAGCATCAGGCAGCATTAGCCTATCAGGACCAGGAAAAGTGGGCGAAGATGAGCATTCTCAACACGGCATGTAGCGGCAAATTCTCTACGGATCGCACCATGCACGAGTACAACGACGAGATCTGGAAACTGCAACCATTGCCGGAAATGCCGTTGGCTTAAATCAAGCGATTGAGTCCCGTTCGATTTTCATAATCCCCCTTCACGGGGGATTTTTTTTGGTTCTTCGATTTTTTTGTAAATTTTCCCGTGATGATGTATGAGCAATGCCTTAGCGTAAGCCGTTATGACGGAAAGCCAACGTTCTTTTAATCAGCAACAGATCACTGGAGAGCCTAATCGATGAACAGTAAGGACTCCATTATCTTACGCAGTGGCCTAACCATGGGCGGTATCGTGCTACTGGCGCTGTTGAGCATGACCAGTTCGGTGTTCATCGCCGAATCCAGCAAAGGTGACGCGACCGCGATTAACCTGGCGGGTTCGCTGCGTATGCAGTCTTACCGCATTGCGACCCGCCTGCAAGACCCTTTGAGCACCAAAACGGATCGAGCCAGGGAAGTCACTCAAGAAATCAGTGAATTTGAACGCAGACTAGTACGGCTTTGGCAAGTAGGCGCCATCCCTCCGGCGAGCAATCATCCACGTCATCAGACCCTTAAAGTCATCGAGTCGCTTTGGCGCGAAACATTGCGGCCGATTCTGGAGACCTCAGCGTCGGGTATTGCCTCACCAACGGCCTACTTGCGTGAAGTGGACGATTTCGTTACAAAACTTGATGCTTTTGTCAAATTATTGGAGCAGGATACCGAGGCAAAAATTCTCTTGCTGCGGCTGGTGCAGGGTGTGGCATTATTCATGACCTTGCTGCTGATCTTTGCCGCAATGTATCAATTGCATAACGGGATCATCACACCGCTGCGCGATCTTGTGGAACGCGCACATCAGGCGCGGCGCGGCGATTTATCAGTACGGGTCCTTCATGTCGGCAACGACGAATTGGGCGTGCTGGGCCAGGCTTTCAACCTGATGGCGGCTGATTTATCGGCAATGTACGCCAACTTGGAAGCACGCGTTGAACAACAAACCCAGGCATTACGGATCAGTAACCGCTCGTTGGAACTGCTCTACCATACCGCCCGCCGGCTTGGCGAGTCGACGTTGGATGAGGCCACCTACCCGGCGTTGCTGGCGGACATTGAAAAGTTAACCGGTAGAGACTCTGTCACACTTTGCCTGATCGATCCTACTGTGCGTCAGGCGACACGAATCTTCCCGATTTGTCCGCGCGCAGTGAATCTGCCGCCATGTTGCGCCCACCCAAGTTGTGAGCCTTGTCTGGGGGATGGCATCACGCATACTCTGGATGCTAGCCACCAGACATTTTCCATCCCGATTCGCGATCAGGAACGGCAGTTCGGCGTGTTAATCGTCCGCAATCCCGGTCTAGATTCGGTTGCCTCCTGGCAATTGCCGCTGCTGGAGGTGGTCGCGCGCAATATCGCTGCTGCCCTGCGGGCCAATGAGCAAACGGAGCATCACCGGCGGCTGGCGCTGTTGGAGGAACGTAATGCCATCGCTCGCGAATTGCATGATTCGCTGGCGCAAGCGCTGTCTTATCTGAAAATCCAGGTCAGCCGCTTTTATCTTTCGGTCAACAATACCGAAATCACGCCAGAGGCCCATGACATCATTCGCGAACTGCGCGAGGGTCTGAACAATGCTTACCGGCAACTTCGGGAGTTGATCGCCACGTTTCGCCTAAAAATGGAGCATCCTCGCCTAGAAGATAGTTTGCGCGAAGCGGCCCAGGATTTCAGTCACCGGAGTGGATTACCCATTAATCTGGATCATACCGGCTGGACCTGCGAGCTTAATCCCAACGAGCAGATTCATGTTATGCAAATTATCCGGGAAGCCTTAAACAATGCGGTCAAACATGCTCACGCCAGCCAGATCCAGGTTCAACTGCGTTGCCGTGATAACGACGAAGCTATTGTTGAAATCATCGATAATGGTGTTGGCCTGCCGATCGATGCCAGACGAGACAATCATTTTGGTATTAACATCATGCGCGAGCGTACCGAACACTTGGGCGGAGTGCTCGACTTACGCTCCCAGCCTGGACAAGGTTTGCGCGTGCGGCTGAGTTTCCGCCCTGCCGCCTATCGAAATATCCAAACTGGAGTGACTGCAGAGGCGCGCCATGCCTGAAGAAGTACAAACCATCCTGGTGATCGATGATCATCCGTTAATACGCAAGGGAATTTTGCAATTGATCGCCATGGAGAATTCGCTGCAACTGGTTGGCGAAGCGGGCGATGGTCAACGCGGGCTGGCGTTGGCGCTCCGGCAGCGGCCAGACCTGATTCTGCTCGATTTAAATATGCGGGGTTTGAGCGGATTGGAAACGCTCAAGGCGCTCAAGGCGGCTGATCTGGACAGCCGGGTGATTATTCTCACGGTTTCCGATAGTGAGGAAGACGTCGTTGCAGCACTGCGGTCCGGTGCCGATGGCTATCTGCTGAAGGATATGGAACCGGAAGAAATGCTACACAGTTTGAAAACTGCTGCGCAGGGCCGGATTGCTCTGGGAGAGCGCGTTTCTGCAATTCTGGCAGATGCGCTGCGTCACGAAAGTCAGCCCAGGCCAGCCGATGATGTCCGGCTTACTGACCGGGAACGAGAGACTCTGACGTTGATTGCTGCCGGTTACAGCAACAAATTGATTGCCCGTCAGTTGAAAATTACTGAAGGGACCGTGAAGGTGCATGTCAAACATCTACTACGCAAGCTAAACTTGAGTTCGCGGGTCGAGGCGGCAGTTTGGGCCGTCCGGCATGCTGCTGAATCGGATTGAACCCGCGTATCCTGGAGGACGGCAATGAAAGCCCTCGGTATCAGTGGTTGGAGCGGTTGCGGTAAAACCACCCTGATGGTCGCCCTGATTCCTCGATTGCAGGCATATGGCCTGACGGTATCCACGCTCAAACATGCCCATCACGACGTGGATTTGGATACGCCGGGAAAGGATACCTGGCGTCACCGCGAAGCCGGTGCGCATGAAGTGATTTTAGCAACTGGCCGTCGTTGGGCATTGTTGCATGAGTTGCGCGATGAAGCAGAACCCGCGTTAGCTGAATTGATGGCACACCTGCAACCGGTGGATTTGGTGCTGGTGGAAGGCTGGAAGGCTGGCGCTTATCCCAAGCTGGAAATCTGGCGGCCTCACGCTGTGGATAAGCCGCCACGCTTCCCGGACGATCCGACGGTCATTGCCGTCGCATGTGATCCGTGGCTTGATCCGGCCCGCTACGGCCGGCCGGACTTGCCGGTTTTCCTCCTGGCTAATCTGGATGATATCGCCGGTTTCATCGTCCGGTTTACACAATCCATCTGAACCAACGGTTCGAGACGGTAACTCACTTTAGCCTTGAGTAATGAGCCGCTGTAATTCTGGCACGCAAGAACCGCAGTTAGTCCCCGCTTTAAGCGTCGCACCAATTGCTTGCGGCGTAGCCAATCGTTGTTCACGGATAGCAGCGGTCAGTGTGTTCAGACCCACCCCGAAGCAGGCGCAGACAATGCGGCCGTTGTCACGTTGACCCTGTCCTGGCCGTCCGGCCAGCAAACTGGCGCGCTCGGCGGAACCGAGCTCCTCGGTGGCAAACAATCCAGCCAGCCAGCCGCGCAACGGTAATTCATGGCTGGGGGCGACGAACAGGCAGGCACGCAACCGTCCGTCCACCAGCACCGCGCCTCGGTACCGGCCCGCGCCAACATCGGCAAACTCCAGCCATTCCCAGCCGGGTTCGTCGCCAAGTAAATCGCGCGCCCAAGCCGGCCAATTGTCAACCGCTGCCTCTCCCGCCAACTCGTAGCGCCAGCACTCCCGGTCGCGCACACTGACCCGATATCCGGTTGCTGGCGGCGTGATAGCTTCACGCGACAGCAGGAACCCATGCCAGCGGGGACGATACGTCTGCACCCGCACCGGCGTATGCTTCGACTCCGGCTGGCCAGACAACGGGTCAACCACGGGATTGACCGCCGCGTTGACCCGGCCGCGCGGCGCCAGCGGCGAACCCCAGTGCATCGGCACGAACACGCTGCCCGGCTGCTGCTCCGGGCTGGTGCGTACCCGGACGATCATTTCACCCCAACGGCTATGCACCCGCGCCAGTGCATTCTCGCTAACGCCGCAGGCCAGCGCATCCACGGGATGAATCTCCACATAAGGCTCAGGGATATGTCCGGTCAGCCGTGCTGTCTTGCCGGTACGGGTCATGGTATGCCATTGATCGCGGATCCGGCCGCTGTTGAGCACCATTGGAAAGCTGTCATCGACCGCATGGGCCGGCGCACGCTCACCGACGGCGATGCAACGGGCCTTGCCATCGGCGGTAAAGAATTCTCCTGCACCGAACAAGCGTGCCGCGCCAGCCGCCGCTCCTTGCGGTAATGGCCATTGCAGCGGTTCCAGGGAATCGTAACCGGCATCAGTAAGACCGGCGAGCGCAGAAATATCAAAGTCGCGACGGCCCATCTGGTTCTCAAACCCCGATAAAGCCGCGTGTTCGCGGAAAATGTCTGCCGTTGATTCGAAAGGAAACAGCGCAGCGAATCCCAATCGGCGGGCCACTTGGGTCACGGCCCACCAGTCAGGTTTTGCTTCGCCCGGCGGCGGTAGAAAAACCCGCTGGCGGGAAATCCGCCGCTCGGAGTTGGTCACCGTGCCTTCCTTCTCCCCCCAGGTCAGCGCTGGCAGTTTAATATGTGCCAAACGCACGGTGTCGGTATTGGCGATGGCATCGGATACGATCACTAACGGGCAGCGCTGCAGCGCTGCCCGCGCCGCGTCGGCATCGGGCAGGCTGACCACCGGATTGGTGCCCATGATCCACAGCGCCTTGATCCGGCCATCGGCGACCGCCTGAAACAGCTCGACTGCTTTTAAACCGGGGGCATTGGCAATAGCCGGCGCTTGCCAAAAACGCTGTACCCGTTCGATATCTTCCGGCACAAAACCCATGTGCGCCGCCAGTTGATTTGCTAATCCGCCAACCTCGCGTCCACCCATCGCGTTTGGCTGACCGGTGACTGAAAACGGCCCCATGCCGGGTTGACCGATCCGCCCAGTGGCGAGATGGCAGTTGATAATAACGTTGACTTTGTCGCTACCGTGGGCGGATTGATTGACTCCCTGCGAATAAACCGTCACCACCTTACGGGTCCGGCCCCACAAGCCGTAAAACTCAGCCACATCGCTTTCCGCCAATCCCGTTTTGGCGGCGACGGCGGGAACATTCGGCGCTACTTCTTTTGCTGCACAATAAGCCGGCCAGAATCCGGTAACATGTTGTTCCAGAAACTCCCCGTCAAGCCGGTCCTGTTGATAGAGATGTACCAGTAACCCGTTGAACAATGCTGTGTCGGAACCCGGCTTGAGCGGTAAGTGCATTTCAGCGGAATCGCAAGTAGCCGTGCGGCGCGGATCGATCACCACCAGTTGCGGCTTGCCCTCGCGCCGTTGCCGCGCGGCGAGAATGCGTTGATAAAGCACCGGATGGCACCAGGCCAGATTGGAACCGGCCAGCACCACCAGATCGGCTTCTTCCAGATCTTCGTAACAGCCGGGCACAGTGTCCGAACCAAAAGCCCGCTGGTGACCGGCCACCGAGGATGACATGCACAACCGCGAGTTGGTGTCGATGTTGGCACTGCCGAAGCAACCCTTCATCAATTTGTTGGCGGCATAGTAATCCTCGGTCAGCAATTGCCCGGAGACGTAAAAAGCCACTGCGCCGGGGCCGTGTTCCACCAGTGCCTGGCGGAAGCCATCGGCAACCACCGTCAGCGCCTCATCCCATGATGCCCGTTGCCCAGCGATTTCCGGATACAGCAGACGGTCATCGAGACTCAGTGTTTCACCCAGCGCCGCACCTTTGGAACACAGCCGCCCGTAATTCGCAGGATGCTGCGCGTCGCCCTCCACCCGAGCGCTACCGCTGTGATTCACCGTGACCTTTACACCGCAGCCGACCCCGCAATAAGGGCAGGTCGTGCGGACTGTTTCACCGATTCCGCCCCTGTCCCCCTTGAGAGGGAGGGCCGGAGTGAGGGGGAAACCATCGCTCATCGCCCTACCCTCCTATTCACGCTGTTTCCCGCGCCGCGGTGGGCAAACTAACCACATTATTCAAGCCTAGCCAGATCTGGCCGTTTTCCTGCCGCACCGGATAATGGGCCGCACAACCCTCATCCGGGGCTACCGCCTCGCCATTGGCCAGCTCCAATACCCAGTTATGCAGCGGACAGGTGACCCGATGGCCATGAACGATGCCTTGCGACAGCGGCCCGCCTTTGTGGGGACAACGGTCCCGCAACGCGAATACTTGATCATCGGCGGCACGGAAGACCGCGACATCACCATATGGAGTTTGCACCACCCGCGAACCCAGGCGGGGAATATCGTCCAGTACACCAATTTCATGCCAGTCATACATAATAATTTACTCCGCTCCTTAGCCGACCTGCCGCAAAGGCTGGAACTCGTGCGCATCCACCCGGCCACTGGCACGTTCTGCCCAGGGATCGGCTTGCGCGTATTGTTGCGAGGTTAGAAACCGTTGGTATAACGCCCTACGACCCTCGCCATCCTCAACGAGGTGCTGCTTGACGTAAGCCAATCCAACCCGTTCCAGCCACGGCGCGGTGCGTTCCAGATAACGCCCTTCTTCACGGTAAAGCTGCATGAACGCACCGGCATACTCCATCGCTTCTTCCTCGGTGGCGACTTTGCACAATAGCTCGGTGCCGCGCAATTTAATGCCGCCGTTACCGCCAACATGCAATTCGTAACCGGAATCCACGCACACGACCCCGAAATCTTTGATGGTTGCCTCGGCGCAGTTACGCGGACAGCCGGACACCGCCATTTTGAACTTGTGCGGCGTCCACGAGCCCCAAGTCATCTTTTCCAGCTTGACCCCGAGACCGGTCGAGTCCTGGGTACCGAAGCGGCACCAGTCGGAACCGACGCAGGTCTTGACGGTGCGCAGGCTTTTGCCGTAAGCGTGACCGGAAACCATGCCGGCGGCATTAAGGTCAGCCCAGACTTTCGGCAAATCTTCTTTCTTGACGCCGAGCAGGTCGATGCGCTGACCGCCCGTGACCTTGACCGTCGGAATCTGGAATTTGTCAGCAACATCGGCGATAGCGCGCAGTTCCTTCGGATTGGTCAGGCCGCCCCACATGCGCGGTACCACAGAATAGGTGCCATCCTTTTGAATGTTGGCATGCACCCGTTCGTTGATGAAACGCGATTGCGCATCATCCCGCGCCTCACCCGGCCAAGTAGCGATCAGATAGAAATTGATGGCAGGCCGACAGGAATGGCAACCATCGGGCGTCTTCCACTCCAAGAAATCGAACACCGCCCGCAAGCTGGTCAAATGCTGTTCGCGAATCATTTTACGCACGTGATCGTGGCTGTACTCGGTGCAGGCGCACAGGGGTTTTTCCTTGGATGTCTTGGAGTAGTCACCGAGCATCGCCGTTAATAACTGCTCCACCAACCCGGTACAGGAACCGCAGGATGCCGACGCTTTGGTGTGCGCACGGACTTCTTCCAGGGTGAACAGCTTCTGCGTGGTGATCGCCTTGACGATGGCGCCCTTGCACACCCCGTTGCAACCACAGATTTCCGCTTCGTCAGCCATGGCCAGCACATTGTTGCCGCCGTGGCCAGCGTCGCCTAGATGCGCCTGACCGAACAGGATGGAATCGCGGAAGCCGCTGACGTCGGTATTTTCGCGCAGCAACTGAAAATACCAATTGCCATCGATGGTGTCGCCGTACATCACCGCGCCTTGCACCCGGTTATCCTTGACCACCAGTTTCTTGTACACACCCCGTGCCTGATCGCGCAGCACGATTTCATCACAACCGGGGCCGCCGCTGAAGTTGCCAGCGGAGAACAGATCGATGCCGGTGACTTTGAGTTTGGTCGAGGTCACCGAACCGCGATAGCGGCTGATGCCATAACGGGCGAGGTGATTGGCGCACACCCGCGCCTGCTCCCACAACGGCGCAACCAGACCATAGGTCTGGCCGCGATGCTGCACGCACTCACCCACCGCATAGACACGCGGGTCGTAGGTCTGCATCGTGTCGTTGACGACGATGCCGCGTTCGCAGTGAATGCCGGATTGTTTCGCCAGATCGGTGTTGGGGCGGATGCCGACCGCCATGACCACCAGATCGGCGGGAATTTCCAGCCCATCCTTAAAGCGCACCCCTTTGACCTGCTCTTCGCCGAGGATAGCAACGGTCTGTGCGCCCATCAGGAAGCGCAAACCCCGTTCCTCCAGACTGGCACGCAACATCGCAGCCGCTTCGATATCGAGCTGGCGCTCCATCAGCACGTCGAGCAGATGCACCACGGTGACTTCCATGCCCTGCTTCATCAGGCCGTTAGCGGCTTCCAGGCCGAGCAGCCCTCCACCGATCACCACCGCATGTTTCTTACCGGCACGGGCGGCCTCCAGCATCGCATGGACGTCCTGGATGTCACGGAAGGTGATGACCCCAGACAAGTCGTTGCCGGGTATCGGAATCATGAAGGGTTGAGAACCGGTCGCCAGCAACAGGCGATCATAGGGGACCGTCGTGCCATCGGCAGCGGCTACCTGCCGGCGGGCACGGTTGATGGTCACGACTTCCTTACCGGCATGCAGAGTGATATCGCGCTCGGCGTACCAATCCAGATCGTTGATCATGATCTGGTCGACCGTCTTCTCGCCCGCCAACACCGGCGACAGCAAAATGCGGTTGTAATTGCCGTAGGGCTCGGCGCCAAACACAATAATATCGTATTTATCAGGCGCAATGGTGAGTAATTCTTCCAACGTGCGCATCCCGGCCATGCCGTTGCCTACTAAAACCAGTTTTTCTCTCATTGAAGGATATCTCGCCTTGCAAAGGGTTGGCGGTGCAGTGAAATCGATTCGCCGCACCATGTTGGCATTAGCATTTGCACAGATTATGCCATCACTTATTAATTTACTATGATATTGATTATATTTATTTTTTAATAAAAAGAATACGCTGTTGTTCCTAGTAT
>DDST01000060.1 GCA_002343485.1 Proteobacteria bacterium UBA2383 | reverse complement strand
CGACAGCCTCCACACTGCGCCCGCCGCCGAACCCAGCACCCGCGCGGATACCGAAGCCGCGCTTGACCAACTCCGTCACGATCTATCGGCGCAGGCGGGTACCCTCAGTCAGTTGCAAGACACCACGCAACAACAAGTTGCCGATCTCAGCGCCACCCTTGAAAGCCGGCAACAGGCGTCTCTGGAGATTGCAGGTCAACTTGACAATCTCCAGCAAGAAATCCAGAAGATTCAACAGCAGCCTGCATCAGATACCACGCTCGTTGAGCAACGGCTGGAGACGGTCGAGACCTATTCTCAGAAACTCCAAGAGGATTTGGAAAGCTTTCAGGACACGGTAACCGCTCTTGAATCCCGCCTGAGCAGCCAGTCCCAGGCGTTCAGCGGTAATTTTGAGCAATTCCGCAGTCTGAATACCGAGATCCATGCACTGCAGCAAAAGATCGCCCAGATGGGGCCACCCCAACAACTGGGTGACATCGAACAAGAGCTAATCACTCACCAGCAGGATATTGCCCAGTTACGAGAAGCTGTGGAGCAAATCCAGGCAGATTCGCAGCAAAGGGAGGAAATGATCCAACAGGGCGGCGCTGAGTCACCTTTTGCGGAAATCACTGCCCGGTTGGATGAACAACAGGAACAGATGAACAAATTAGCGGCCACTGTCGAAACCGTCCGGGTTGACGCTAAATCCACTCAAGAGACTGTCGTCACCATGGCGACCAATGTCGCTAAACGGATTCATGAAATTCAAAATCTGCTGATTGCGACTGAAACTACTCAAGGTGAACGTCTACAGGATGTCGAGCAGAAACTCATCTGGCTCCAGGCTGCATTTGAAACGATGGAAAATCAAAAAACCAAACCCCGTCGCTGGTTCAGCATGCCGGCCTCACTCACCTCCATCTTACTGACCGTGGGTGCGTCCAGTGTGGCGCTTCTGGCTGAAATGATGTGGATCATTGACTGAACGGAGTTGACTGATGCCGATTGCTTCCCTGGATAAATCCCTGCGTGACCGCATCAAACTGCTAGGTCAGTTGCTCGGCGACACCCTGCGCGATCAGGAGGGCCGCCATGTCCTGGAGGCGGTGGAAACCCTGCGCAAAGGATTCACCGGGATGCGCCGCCAACCTTCCCCGGAGATACGCGAACGGCTGATGCGTTTCATCGCTTCGCTCAATCCGGAAATGCTCAATCATGTCGTTCGGGCCTTTAGCACCTATTTCAGCTTGGCGAATATTGCCGAGGAAAATTTCCAACACCAGCAGCGTCGTGATCAAGTTCGCCGTAGCAAGCCGCTGTGGCATGGTTCATTCGATGAAACGCTGCGCACGCTGCGCGCCGCTGGCGTCAACGCTGCCCAGTTACAAAGCCTGCTGAACCAGATCTGCTTTACCCCGGTGTTCACCGCCCATCCCACTGAAGCCAAGCGCCGGGTATTGCTGGGCGCGCAGCGGCGTGTGTTCCTGACCAACCTCAAGCTCGACAACCCGGCGCTCAATAAATACCAGCAAGCCGAAGTCATCGAGGAGTTGCGCAGTCAAATCGAGATTCTCTGGAAAACCGATGAAGTACGCAGCTACAAGCCACAAGTGCGCGATGAGATTAAAAACGGTCTGTACTATTTCCGGGAATCGGTCTTTCAAGCATTGCCGGTGTTGTACCGGAACCTGGAGCGGGCGCTCAACGCTGTCTACGGCGATGAAGGCGGCAAGACGGCATTCTCGATTCCTTGCCTGGTGCGCTTCGGTTCCTGGATTGGCGGCGACCGCGACGGCAACCCATTCGTGACTCCAGAGACCACCGCCTTGGCGATTCGCCTGCAAGCCCAGGAAATTCTGCGCGAATACCTGCGGCGGGTCGATGAGCTCAGTCGACATCTCACCTACTCCAGTTCGCTGGTCACGCCTTCACCGGTTTTCACCGCCAGCCTGGAAGCAGATGTGCAACGCATGGGCACCCTCTTTGCCGACGCGCCCCAGCAGTACGCCCAGGAACCTTACCGGCGCAAGATGTTCCTGATCTACCACCGGCTGCAACACAATCTGGACCAAATCCGGGCGCGCACCGAGAGGCGTCCCGATGCAGTGCCTCATCCGTTCTGGGGCTACTCTTCCGCCGATGAATTTCGAGAAGACCTGCGATTGATCCGCGATTCGCTGGTCGCGCACGGCGATGACGCAGTCGCGCAAGGTGAATTGAAAGATCTGCTCCGCTTGGCGGAGACTTTTGGGTTCCATCTAGCCTCGCTGGATGTGCGCCAGGAATCAGCACGGCACACGGCGGCGGTGGCGGAAATTTTTGCCATGGCGCCCAATTTGCCCGGCTACGCGGCGCTGACCGAGGAAGAGCGGCTGAACGTCCTCGGTGAATTGCTGGCCCGGTCAGGGACGCCTTTGTTGTACTGCGACTCGTTCAGCCCCGCCACTCAAGAAACGTTGGAGGTGTTCCAGGTCATGGCGCGGATGCGGGAAGAAATCAGCCCGCACGCCTTTGATAATTACGTCATCTCCATGACCCACGAGGCCAGCCATGTCCTGGAAGTATTGTTCCTAGCCCGCTTCGCCGGGTTAGCCGGGCGGCGAGCCAATGGCGACTGGCATTGCGCCCTCCGCGTTGCCCCCTTGTTTGAGACCATCGCCGACCTGAACCGGGTTGAGATGCTGCTGACCCGGTTGCTGGACCAGCCTGCCTACCGGGAATTGCTGACCGCGGCCGGCGGGGTGCAGGATGTCATGGTCGGCTATTCCGATTCCTGCAAGGATGGTGGCATCCTGGCATCCAACTGGGGGCTGTACCAGGCGCAGCGCAAAGCCGTAGCGCTGGCCGCGGCGCACGGTTTTGGCTGCCGGCTGTTTCATGGGCGCGGTGGCACGGTGGGACGCGGCGGCGGTCCGGTTCACGATGCGATTTTGTCTCAGCCTTCCCACACCGTACAGGGCCAAATCAAGATCACCGAGCAGGGCGAGGTGCTGTCATTCAAGTATCAGAACCTGGAAACCGCGGTTTACGAACTGACGCTGGGTATGACCGGATTGATGAAGGCCAGCCGTCACTTGATTCAAGAGGTTCCCGCTGATCCGCCGGAAGCAGCGGCGGTCATGGCCGAACTGGCCCAGCATGGCGAAGCGCTCTACCGGAATCTGACCGAGCACACGCCGGGATTCATCGATTACTTCTACGAGGCAACGCCGGTCAGCGAGATCGGCCAGCTCAACCTCGGCTCACGGCCTTCGCACCGCGCCAAGGGCGACCGCTCGAAATACTCGGTCCGGGCGATTCCCTGGATGTTCGGCTGGGGCTTGGCGCGGCATACCTTGCCGGGCTGGTATGGCATCGGCCATGCGCTGGCCGCTTGGCGCGGCGATGATCCTGAACGGCTGGCGCTTCTGCAACGGCTCTATCAGGCGTGGCCGTTTTTTCATGCCCTGTTGAACAACAGCCAGATGTCGCTGAGCAAGGTCGATCCAGGCATCGCCCGTGAATATGCCCGGTTGTGCGAGAATCCGGATGTGGAAACCGGGATTTACCAGCGATTCCAGGCCGAGTATGAACAAACCTGCCGGGAGATTCTGAGTGTGGCGCAAGTGCCCACCTTGCTGGAGGAAAACCCAGATCTGGCCAAATCACTGGAGCGGCGTAATCCCTATCTGGACCCACTCAATCATATCCAGGTGACGCTGCTGCCACGCTATCGGCAAGCTTTACGGGAGCATGGTGCGGATTCGCCGGAAGTAGAAACCTGGCTGCGGCCCTTACTGCGTTCGATCAATGCGCTGGCAGCCGGGATGCGCAACACCGGTTGAGAGACAGAGCAATCGCGCTATGGTGCGAGGTTTGACAAAAGATGGAGACCGGCCGAGGGAGCGCCAGTGATCGTGTGGAAAGAACCGATGCTACCCCGTTTGCTGGGCCTCTATCCGTACTTTGCTGACCTGCCATAACAACCATCTATAAATCCAGCGGACTTTTCGCTTCCTTTAAGGTAATGCTCCGCACCGTGCGGGT
>DDST01000054.1 GCA_002343485.1 Proteobacteria bacterium UBA2383 | reverse complement strand
TAATAAAGTAATTTCAAATCATAATATTACAGATAAATAGAAATGCTTGGGAAATTTCTGCCCGATAGGATCGATTGCGACAACCCAGTTTAATGTTAATCTTAGTGCAGTTGACCGACAGACGCTCGACTCTCCCGCTTGAGTCAGGATAGTTGCCCAACCGGTTGCTAGTCATGACTGGGCTTATCTCAATAGAAAGGAGAAACTGAATGAAGCGGCGACTATTAGCCGGTCTGATTCCCGTGGCGCTCACTCTGGCAGGCCCGGTTCAAGCAGATATTTACGCCTTCGTTGACAGCAACGGTGTTCGGCACTTAAGCAATGTGCCTAATGATCCGCGTTATAAATTGGTAATGCGCACTCCCGCCTACAGCAAGAAGGCCGCGCAGGCTTCGAGTTTTGCCCCCAGCAATCTCTATGCGCCCGGTGTTCTGCCACGCAACTACGCATCGCAGGCAGCGCGCAGCAAACCATTCCGGGTTAATGAACAAAACCGTCAGCGCTTCAATGCCGATGTCAATCGGATCGCCGCGCAATACCGCCTGGAACCGGCCTTGATGCATGCGGTGATCAGCGCCGAGTCTGCATACAATCCCTGGGCCGTTTCTCCAAAAGGCGCCATGGGTCTTATGCAATTAATGCCAGGCACCGCGGAACGGTTCGGCGTTAGCAATGCCTATGACCCGGTCGCTAATATGCATGGCGGAGCCCGCTATCTGCGCTGGCTACTCGATCGGTTCAACAATACCCAGTTAGCGGTAGCTGCTTACAATGCCGGTGAGGGCGCAGTGCAAAAATATGGCAATCAGATCCCGCCCTATAAGGAAACCCAAACGTATGTAGTGCGGGTGCTAAATTTTTATCAGCAATACCGGTTGAGCGGCTTGTACAATACCAATACGAATGGCAATGCGTTAGCACTCAACAGCAGCAGCTATCCCGGCAGATCTAGTGGCGTAACTATCATCACCCCCCGTACCAGTGGCCGTTTTGCGCGAACGCCGGTTAAAGCAGCATCGTCGTTAAACATAGCGCCTAAGACCTATCTGCCCCCGACAGGAGACCGGGTGATTATTGGCAACAGTGGCGGGAGCCGGGATTCAATTCGCTCTTCGGTCAACGTTGTCGACGCCTCGCGGTTTGTGGGCAATAACAAGTGATCGGCAATTCAACCTTACGTTTTCATTCTCTGGAAACGGGTGAAATGCTCGTTCCTCGTCAGCCTTATTGTAACTGTTCACGCCCCTTGCCTGCTTGCGGGAGAGAGGCTGGGAGTGAGAGCAGCGGTTTCAAAGAGTTACCCTCTCACCCTCGCCTTCTTGGCAGGGGGCGAGAGGACTGAGTGATGACGTCTTGTTAAACTATTTCCTCCCCTCCAAAAATGCTTGGGTTGAAAAATCGCCATGAAATTTACCTATCCGGGACTTACCGATCAGGAAGTGGAAACTTCCCGCTCCCAGCATGGTTCCAACGCCGTCGCCAGTCAGGAAGTTGAAACCTTCTGGGACAAGCTGCTGGGCAACCTGAAAGATCCCATCATTATCATTCTGATCGCCGCCCTGCTAATCACAGTGGCCTTGACGATTTTTGGCTATGCCGAATGGTATGAAAGCGTCGGCATCGCCTTCGCCGTGGTGATCGCCACGTTTGTCGCTACCTGGTCGGAACACAGCAATGAGCAATCCTTCCAAAAGCTGCTGGAAGAAGCCTCAATGATCTTGGTCAAGGTATTTCGCAACGGCCATCTGACCGAAATCTCGATCAATGATCTGGTGGTTGGCGACTATGTCCTGTTACAGCCGGGCGACACGGTACCGACCGATGGGTTGCTGATCGCGGGACACGCCGAGGTGGATGAAGCAGCCCTGACCGGCGAATCGGAACCGGTCAAAAAAACTGCGCTGCCTGAAGGCGCTGACCCAGCAACGGATGCGGAAGAACACCGGTTATTCCGCGCGGGTCTCCTGGTTGATGGTGAGTGTGTGATGCAGGCCAGCGCCGTAGGCGACCAGACCCGTTACGGTCAGACCATGAAGGAACTGCTGTCCGCTGAGGACCGGCTCTCGCCTCTGCAACATAAACTGACGGTGCTGGGCGGGCACATTTCGACCTTTGGTTACATCGGAGCAACCTTTATCTTCATCGCCTTCATGTTTAACAACATGTTCCTACAGGCTGAGAGTTTCGACGCCTACTGGGCGCAGGAAGGCGGAATCATCATCAAAGATTTCGTGACAGCAGCGATTTTAGCCATCATCGTGGTCGTGGTGGCGGTGCCGGAGGGCTTGCCGATGATGATCGCCATGGTGCTGGCGATCAACATGAAAAAATTACTCAGCGTCAAGGTGCTGGTGCGTAAGTTGTTGGGTATCGAAACCGCTGGCAGCCTAAATATCCTGTTTACCGACAAGACCGGCACGCTGACCCAGGGCCGGCTATCGGTGAGCGCCTTTGTGACAGGTATCGGCGCACAGTATGGAAAATTAGACGATATTCCCCAGGCGTTGCGCGACACTGCCGGGTTTGCCCTGCGCAACAACACCAGTGCAGTGATCGACGCTAGCGACCCGAACGATATCAAGATGGTCGGTGCTGACCGTACTGAACAGGCGCTGCTGCGGTTCGTTGCGCCGTATCTGACGCAAACCGGCAATGTCGACATTGCCGATGTCATTCCCTTTAACAGCACCCGCAAGTTTTCCGCGACCCAGGTGACCGGCGACCGGGCGCTGACGCTGGTCAAAGGCGCTCCGGAAGTGATCCTGCGGAATTGCACGCATTATTTAGACGCAGAAGGCAATACTGTTGATCTCAGCGATCCAAGCGCCTTGGACGCGGCCATGCGCGAGTTATCTTCACGGGCCATGCGTCTGCTGGCGGTCGCAGTGGCTGAGACGCCGATTGACGACAGCAAGGCGTTGCCAGCTCATTTGACGCTGGCCGGTGTATTTGGAATGCGTGACGAATTGCGTGAAACTTCTTACGCTTCGGTGAAAACTGCGAAAAATGCAGGCATTCACGTCATCATGATCACTGGCGATGCCAAGGAAACCGCTCAGGCGATTGCCAAGGACGTAGGATTGCTGGAGGGTGATGAACAGGGAATCATCCTCACATCTACTGAGTTGGCGCAACTGTCTGACGAAGAAGTTAAGCAGAAGCTGCCGCATCTCTACGTGGTCGCGCGAGCCTTCCCGACCGACAAGAGCCGCTTGGTGAAATTGGCCAAGGAAATGGATTTAGTGGCTGGCATGACTGGCGACGGTGTCAACGACGCGCCAGCGGTGAAAAACGCCGATGTCGGCTTCGCCATGGGCAGTGGTACCGAGATGACCAAGGAATCGGGCGACATCGTCATTCTCGACGACAATTTCTCCTCACTGACCAAGGCGGTGCTGTACGGGCGCACCCTGTTCAAGTCGATCCGCAAATTCCTGATCTTCCAGTTGACAGTGAACGTCTCCGCCATTCTGGTGGTGTTCCTAGGGCAGTTCTTCGGCTTCGACCTGCCGCTGACCATGACCCAGTTGCTGTGGTTGAACATCATCATGGACACCTTGGCTGGACTCGCCTTTGCCGGCGAGGCGGCGCTGGAACGCTACATGCTGGAGAAACCGATGCGGCGTGACGAACAATTGATCAACACCGATATGTGGTCGTCGATCCTGATCAATGGCGCTTTCATCGCTTTCATCAGCATCTTGTTCCTGACCAGCGACCTAACCAAAGTCCTGTTCTCCGGCGGTCATGAAATCGGTTCCGACGCAGCACAGGCCAAGTTCCTCACCGCCTTCTTCGCCTTCTTCGTGTTCATCCAGATCTTTAATACCTTCAATGCCCGCACGCAGGGACTGAATCTGTTCGAGCATCTGTTGGATAACCGCCTGTTCAGTCTCATCATCCCGTCGATCATGGTAATTCAGCTCATCTTTATCACCTATGGCGGCGAGATCTTGCGCACCGTCGGCTTATCGATGCAGGAATGGATTTACGTGCTGCTTATGGCCGTCGTGATCATTCCGGTTGATCTGGCGCGTAAGATCGCCCGTAACCAATGGTTTGGCAATCCGGTGCAGCAGGAAGGTTCTTAAAGCTTAAACTGCTGCCTTCTTCAACCACCCCGGCGCTGGTGCGCCACCCTCCTTATCCAAGGGGGGGAAATGAAGGTTCATCATGTTTCTGAGTGGCTATCGTCCTCGTGGCGCTCGCTATCTGCAAGTATCGGCTCCCAAAGGGGGGTCTGTTTTGCAATCATGGCGAGCCTGGCTGTTGGCGGGTCTACTCGTCGCCGGGATCGGCGGCGATATTAGCGCCACGGAATCTTGGCAAGTGCAACGGGAAGCCTTTCGGCTCGCTGAACAATCGCTGCAGGCTGGCGCGTCTGTGGACTACACGGCATTGCGGGGCTATCCGTTGTATCCCTACTTGCGTTACCGGGATATCTCCCGCCGGTTACCGGCATTTCCGGCTGCTGAGATGCGGGAGTTTCTGCAAACCTACTCCGATACACCTCTGGCTGACCGCTTACGTAGCGCTTGGCTGCGCCAGCTTGCTGGTGCCCAACGCTGGGACGATTACCTGCGCGATGCGGTTCCCAGCCGCGATCCAACCTTCGAGTGCTGGCGGCGGCAAGCCTTGTTGAAGACTGGCCAGACCCAGCCCGCATTGCAGGACTTCGCCACGATCTGGTTGCGCGGCAGTTCACTACCCAATGCCTGCGACCCAGTGATTGCAGTCTGGCAAACTCAAGGTCACCTCTCGCCTGAATTGCGCTGGCAACGGTTTATGCTGGCGATGCATGAAGGAGAAACCGGGTTGGCCCGGTTTCTACGGGCTGACATGCCGGAAGCCGATCGTCTATTGGCCGATACCTGGCTGGCAGTCGCCAGTGATCCGGCCTTGATTCTCGACGGTGACCGATTAAAGATCGATGACCCGCGTGTCCTGCCGGTTTTGGTCGATGGCTTAGGCCGTTGGCGGCGACGCGATGCGCTAGCAGCAGCAGCAGCGCTCGATACCCTCAAGGCGCATGATCCGGCGCTGGCCCCGCATCTCGCGAATGAAGAACGATTGCTGGCCTTATGGATTGCCAGCGACTATCACCCGACCTCACTGGCGCGGCTAACCGCCTTGCCGGAGACCGTGGTCGATGCGGATGTGCGGGAATGGCGGATTCGGGTTTGTCTGAAACAGGGCGACTGGCTAGCGGCCTTGCACTGGCTTGATCAATTGTCCCCGGAAGAGCGCGATAGTCCACGCTGGCAATACTGGCGCGGTCGAGCGCTGGAATCGCTGGGCCGGACTGAACAAGCGCAACAAACCTACCGAAACATTGCGGGCCAAAGGGAATATTACAGCTTTTTAGCCGCTAACCGGCTTGGCATTGCCTACACCATCGCAAATACTCCGCTGACGGTTTCGCCGACTGAACTCGATGCCCTATTGGCCGGCGCTCCCGGTCTGCAACGGGCAAAGGAGTTGTATATCCTAGGCCGTGAGTGGGAGGCGGATACGGAGTGGCGGCGGGCAACTCAGGCATTCGATCCGGTAGCGCTAAAGCAGGCGGCATGCTTGGCTCATCGCTGGGAATGGCATCATCAAGCTATCATCACCATTGCCCAGGCGGAACACTGGGATGATTTGGAGCTGCGGTTTCCGCTGGCTTACCGTGATAGGGTGGTGGCAAACGCCCGCGAGGATCAATTGGACCCGGCTTGGGTGTATGCGCTTATCCGTCAGGAAAGTGCCTTTCGGGCTGATGCCCGTTCTCCCGTTGGAGCGTTGGGGTTGATGCAACTCATGCCCGCTACGGGCCGGCAAATAGCCCAAGATTTACAAGACACCGTTGATACGCTCGACCTGCGGCAACCAGAGACTAATATCCGCTATGGGGTTCACTATCTGCGGCGTATGCTGGACCGGTTACAAGATAATCCGATACTGGCTACTGCCGCTTACAATGCTGGTCCCAGCAAAATAGTACAATGGTTGCCCATCGGCACACCGGTACCAGCGGATATTTGGGCGGAAACCATTCCCTACCGTGAAACCCGGGCCTATGTGCAGAGGGTCATGGAGTACGTTGTTGTTTACCGTTATCTGCTGGGTCTGGAAGATGATGATCTCAACACCACGCTGGGGGTGCGTATGAAACCTGTGTTGCCGCTGCAAAACACTGGACGGCAAGCTGGTTAGAGGCTGTCATATTATCTTTCGAAAGAAATGGAAGAATGGAAGACGAGAGCCAGGAAAATACACTTTTGCTTTTGCATGCTTGTCAAGCATGCCAGTGTGAGCTAGGGAATTTGATGACATTGTTGTTGTTTTATGTGGCGATGAAAACGCCGTGATAGCCGGAGAGTAAATTTTGGCAAAACAAGTTCTCGTCGTTGACGACAATGAAATGATCACCTTTCTATGGAAGTTAGTTCTGGAAAATGGCAACTATGTTGTTTCCCAGGTCAACGATGGTGCCAGCGCTCTGGAGATGCTGGCCGCCAACCGCTATGACTGCTTGATCGTTGATTATCATATGGATGATATGGATGGTCTTGCGCTGACAGAGAAGATTCGTGCCATGCCTGGCTATCGCCCGGTTCCCATCATAATGATTACCGCTGAGCGTGACCAGGAATTGAGCGAAAGTGCGCGTATAGCCGGAATCAATGCCTTGATGACTAAGCCCGTGCATCCTGACAGCCTGTTAGATATCATCGGCCGCCTTTGTCCATTGAGTACTTGAAAGGAGGGGAGAATTCTGCACCTTTGGACCATGCGCCCATAGCGCCGCGGAAACTGGTGGTCGTCAATTTTTCGATACTTTTGCTCTGCTAAGCAATGCTTGAACGTAACGGATTGGAATGGCATAGGTAATACCACTCGGTTTTTCCAGAATAGATTCTTTACTGCCCTGAACAAACACTTTATTGATGACCCCAATTACCCGGCCAGTATCCTGTTCATATAGCGGGCTGCCACTGTTGCCAGGATAAGCAGTTGCGTCGAGTTGCAACACTTCATAAGGCTCATTTTTCAAACGCCGGATAGTGGCCGGGTCTAAATTTCCGGCGGCAGGTACGGGAATAGCCACTGGACTGATGGCGGAAATGATGCCTTGATGTGTAACTGGAAAAAGACCCAGGACTACGCCGAT
This sequence comes from Proteobacteria bacterium UBA2383, assembly GCA_002343485.1. Lineage (GTDB taxonomy): Bacteria > Pseudomonadota > Gammaproteobacteria > Competibacterales > Competibacteraceae > UBA2383. Next base: position 1,594 of record DDST01000054.1, on the reverse strand, counting down.
CGGAAATCCGGTGAACGCGATAGCCTGTCCTTCGCGGGAACGCCGCGATTCACCCAATTGCAACGCAGGCAATGGCGGGCCATCAATCTCCAGTAAGGCCAGATCGTGCTCCGGATCAATTGCGATTTTTTTCGCTGCGCGTGATTCAACCATTGTGCCCTGACCAATAAATACCGCTAGCGTTTCCTTGTTCTGTGAATCAAGGAAGGCAGGTAAGGCATGGGCATTGGTAATAACCTGCCGGCCTTGACCTACCACAAAGCCGCTGGCTTCAAATTTGGCCGGTGGCCGCCGGGCAGGCTGAACTGTGCCAATGGCGACAATACTGGGCTTAATCTTCTCCACTGTATCGGCCAGGCTCGCTGCCCAGACTGTAGGCTGGCTCATCATGAGTAGCAGGCTGCTTGCTAGCAGGACAAGCAGGCGGCATTGGCAGAGTTGTGCAACAAACCGGCGCATCATAGGCGACTCCCGGTTAAAGATATTGTACATCAATAACTTCGTAAGTTTTGATGCCGCCAGGTGTTTGCACATCCACGATGTCGCCGACGAATTTGCCAATTAAGGCGCGGGCAATCGGCGAATTAAAGGAAATTTTACCCGCCTTAATATCGGCTTCATCCTCACCGACGATCTGATAACGTTTTTCTTCTTCGCTCTCTTCTTCGGTCAGCCGCACTGTGGAGCCGAACACCACCTTGTCCGAAGCAGGGATCATGCTAATATCAATAACTTGGGCGTTAGCCAATTTCGACTCAATTTCAGCGATGCGGCCTTCAGTAAAGCTCTGTTGCTCACGAGCAGCATGATATTCGGCATTTTCCTTTAAGTCGCCGTGGGCGCGGGCTTCAGCGATGGCGGCGGTAATCCGTGAGCGCTCTACCGTTTTCAATTCTTGTAGTTCGGCGCGAAGCCGGGCAGCGCCAGCTGCAGTCATCGGTACTCTGTGGGTTGTCGTCATGTAAGCAATTCCCGGTGCAATTCCTGGAGGCAGTTCACGCTCCTGTTATCAAGTTCACGCAAGGCCAGACAAGTGGCCCGCGCCGCGGCAATCGTTGTGGTATAGCTGACCTTATGCATCAACGCCTCGCGGCGGATGGAAAAGGAGTCGGCAATCGCTTGCTTGCCTTCGGTAGTATTAACGATCAGGTCAATCTGGTCATTCTTGATCAGGTCGACAATATGGGGCCGGCCCTCGCCGACTTTATGAACAGTTTCACAGGCAAGCCCATGGCTGCGTAGCGCCGCCGCCGTCCCTTTGGTGGCCACCAGTCCGAAGCCGAGCCGGTCCAGATCACGGGCAATCTCGATAGCTTTGGTCTTGTCGATGTCGCGCACGCTAATGAAAGCCCGGCCACCACGTGGCAACTGATCGCCAGCGCCAAGCTGCGCCTTGGCGAAGGCTTCGCCAAAGGTGCGCCCAACTCCCATTACTTCGCCGGTCGACTTCATTTCTGGTCCCAGCAACGGATCAACGCCAGGAAATTTGACGAAGGGAAACACGGCTTCTTTGACAGAATAATAGTTGGGAATGATCTCACCGGATACCCCTTGTTCTGCTAGCGCACGTCCGACCATGCAGCGGGCGGCGATC
>DDST01000040.1 GCA_002343485.1 Proteobacteria bacterium UBA2383 | reverse complement strand
CAGGAAATGCCCGTATGGGCAGCACAAACCTTGCGGATGGAGAATCTCCAGCAAAAAATTGTAACATTCTTGCTGATCCAGCAAATCGGTCAGCGGAAAACGGATCATGGCACCGATGCTCCTCTCTACTGGATTCTGGAAGGGTACCGCAAATTCTACGTGGTTCGTCTCATCCTCCTTGGGACTTCATCCATTTGCCGATATGAGCGAATAATTTTAAAGCCAAATTAACTTCATACACACCAAACAAAATAACCAGCACTCCAGCCACGGCACGCACTGCAGGGCGGCGAACAAAACCAGCCAGCGTCGCTGCTGCTGTTCCCATTGCCAATAGGGCCGGCAGCGTGCCCAACCCGAAGCTGAGCAGTAATAACCCACCCTCCCGCGCTCCCCCAGCGCCAACTGCCCAAATCAGGACACTATAGACCAGCCCACAGGGCAACCACCCCCAAACCAGACCGATACCTAGCGCCTGTAGCGGGGTGCGTATGGGCAGTAACCGCCGCCCCAAGGGTTCGATGGCCTGCCAGAGAAGGCCGCCGGCCTGTTCCAGCCAGCGGAGCAACGACCACCAGCCGGCCAGATACAGCCCTAACAGGATCATAAACAGCCCGGCAAGAATTTGCAGACCCAATTGAGCGTGATGCAAGGAAACCAGATGCGCTGTCCAGCTCCCGATGCCTCCTGCTAACGCTCCAGCAGCGGCATAGCTGAAAATTCGTCCTGCGTTATAAGCCAGCAAATACGGCAGGCGAGTGAAAAATGGCTGTCCTGGCGCTGACGGTAATCCTAAGGTCAGCGCGCCGACAATACCGCCGCACATCCCAAAACAGTGGATGCCGCCGGTCAGTCCAATCAGAAAAGCCGCAAAAAGAACGGTTAGCGAATCCATCAATGGAATCTGCACATACAGGCTGTTATTACAGTGCGGCTGAATACCATCAAACCCTCCTTTTCAAGAAATATCATCAGTCATGATCGCAGCATTATTGCTTCTTAAGCGCTTGTCTCATCAATATCAGGTACCGTGATGCCAAATTGCGCTGGGATTTTCGTATAAAAGACACGGATTTTTTCCGCTTTAAGCCGATCGAGCAACTTTTGAGCCTCGTCATCGGCTACGATAAACTCTACCTCTACCGTCAGTGTCCCGGCCAACTCGAAGAAATGATCTTCATGCAACTGATGATGCTGGCCAAAACCAGCCATCGCCCGAAATGCCGACCCCCCGCGAATACCCATTCGGTTGGCTTGTTCCAGCAGCCATTCCCATAACAGCCGATGGTCATGACGCTGGTTTTCACGAACATAGAATCTGAGAAATGAACCACCCATTGCCAACCCTCCTCTCTAGCGATGACTGCATGCTTCCACCTCGCCAATCAACTCTCAGCTTCAGTGCCTGAGCAGAACCCCGCGAACTGTCAGGATACCGAGAGCGGTCATCGCCAGCGAACCGAGCAAATGCGCGCCGACCGCCGCCAACGCCCAACCGAGCTGGCCACGCGTAAGCAACGTCACGATCTCAATTGAAAAAGTGGAAAACGTAGTAAGCGCCCCCATGAAACCCGTAATGACCAGTAAGCGGATTTCTGGTGGCAGGCTCGTGTTAAGCGAGAAATAGGCGACCGCTACTCCAATCAAATAACCGCCGATCAGGTTAGCTGCCAGGGTACCGAGAGGTAAGGCTGGAAAAATGTGATTGAGCGTTATGCCCAGCCACCAGCGCAAGCATGCGCCAAAACCCGCGCCGCTGAATACCGCAATGAATGCGTAGAAACCCATGCCACCCCACTCTTATTGACAATTCGCAAGCTATCCTGGCAAGCATTGGTTAAAATTCGCGGGCATAACTCTCACCTTGGAGATTGCTATGAATATGGCTCAGAACGTCGGCTCAGCCGACAAGATCGCCCGCATCGTGGTTGGCGCTCTGCTGATCGTCCTTACCCTGATGGGAACAATTGGCGTGTGGGGCTGGATTGGCGTCATACCCATCGCTACCGCACTGATGGGTTGGTGTCCGGCTTATACGCTGTTAGGCATCAAGACCTGCCCAACCAGCAATCCGCCTAATCCTGCTGACTAACAAACCTATTGTTCTCTATCCCGCAAACGGCCGCATCAAGCGGCCGTTTTTTATAGTGACACCAGCCGGACTTGCCTAATCGGGCCATTGACGGCACTGCCATCCACCTAAACCGTGGCAACCGGTTAAATAGCAGGTATATATAGCAAACATTAGGCTAGTTGCCCAATCTCCTCATGCCGGAAAAAGTCCATCAATTTCTGGAGTTGGCCGGTCTGTTCGTGGATGGTCTGGCTAGCTGAAGCAGTCTGATTGACCAGGCCCGCGTTCTTTTGCGTGACTTGATCCATTTGCAGGATTGCCTGATTCACCTGTTCAATACCGCTGGCCTGTTCACGGGTGGCCGCCGCCATTTCAGCAACAATATCACTGACTTTTTTAACAGCCATCAAAATCTCTTGTAAGGTTTGCCCAGACTGCGCTACTAACCGGCTGCCATCCTCGACCTTAGAAACACTGTCAGTGATGAGAGATTTGATTTGTTTGGCAGCGTCGGCACTGCGTTGCGCCAGTTTACGCACTTCCCCAGCGACAACGGCAAAGCCCCGCCCTTGCTCACCAGCCCGCGCCGCTTCTACTGCCGCATTCAATGCTAACAAATTGGTTTGGAAAGCAATTTCATCAATCACTCCAATGATATCAGCGATCTTACGGCTGCTCTGGTGAATAGCCTCCATCGCTGTCACGGTTCGTTCGACAACCTGTCCACCCTGCTCAGCTTGAGTTCGCGCTGCACCCGCCAATTGATTAGCCTGACCGGCATTGTCAGCACTGTTTTTCACAGTGGAAGTTAACTCTTCCATACTCGCAGCAGTTTCCTCTAGTGAAGCTGCCTGCTCTTCGGTACGCTGGCTAAGATCGCTACTGCCACTGGCGATATCTTTTGCAGCGTCACTCACCTGATCAATCGTCTGCATGGTGTTGGTTACGATCCCTCGTAACTGTTGCACCATAATCTGCATCGCCGTAAGCACTTGGGCCACCTCGTCACGTCCGCTCACCGCGACGTCTTCGCTCAGGTCGCCGTGAGCCACCTTTTCCGCTGTACTCACCACATGTTTGAGCGGATTGACAATACTATTAGCGATCCATAAACCACCCACCCCCAACAACAGCAGTAACACCAGCGTACTCCCACCCATTTTCCCGGCATCATGCCAAAACTTATCTTCGATATCATCGACATAAACACCAGTACCAATGACCCAACCCCAAGGCTCAAATCCCTTGACGTAAGAGAGTTTGGGAACAGGCTTTTCGGCACCTGGCTTGGGCCACATATAGGATACAAATCCACTGCCTTTTTGTTTGACCGCGCTCGCCATCTCGACAAATAACAGCTTACCGGTTGGATCTTTTACGGTATTAAGCTCCTTGCCGTCTAATTCCGGCTTGATAGGATGCATGACCATTCGCGGACCCAAGTCGTTAATCCAAAGATATTCTTGTTTTTCATAACGCAAGGTTTTGATAATTGCTGCAGCCGTTTTTTGCGCTTCCTCCTTACTCAAGGTCCCGGCAACGGCCAAATCATGATAACGCTCCATGACCCCCATCACGGCCTCAACTAAATGCCGTAATTCCTGCTCACGATCACTGATCATCTGGTTTTTAAACGCATTAAGATAAATGATCGTTCCAAAACAGATCGCCAAAAACGCTATACCTAGCATAGCCCAAATACGTGTCGCTATTTTGAAACGACTTAGAAAGGAATTAGCAGTTTTCATTAATTTCTCCTCTGATCAAGTTCTCTATTTTTGGAACTTGAGGTTCTTTAAACTGTTCACTTTGATAGTGACTTCATCAAATTTATCAGATAGATAAGCCTTAGTATTGGCTTTCGCAATATCTATCTGCATCGCAGAGTTGCCAAATCATGCCTTATAAACACTACAAGTTTAGATGATTTTAAATGCATATTTAGTGTATTTAGATAAAAATTTGTGATCATTCGTTAGACAAATATTGAGATAAGACTGCCGCCAACAGGGGGAGCAAATACATAATGGAACCCGCCTCGCAGCAAGCTGCGAGATCACTGCACTATTACTGCATCACCTGTCCCTGCTCTCTATCCTAACTTCTTACAAGGGACATGGAAGTTCACCGGCCATCTACTCCCGTATCATCTGCCCCTGCTCTCTATCCCGGCTCGTATCCAGCGACCGGGCCAATCCAACCAGGGTAACCCTTGATGCCGATCGCCAGCAGTAGAGTCTTTGAATTCCAAGGAGCCGGCGCAAGTTCAGTATTAACCCGGAAAGGTGGCTGGCGACTGCCCGGCAAGGGATAATCGTAATCGAAATAATTGACCCGTTCTTCAACCCGTACTGTGTCTTGCGGTGGTAACCGGCCTTGGTTCAGAAAGCGCCAGACGTTAGCGTAAGCACCCGTATCGACATCAATGCTAAACGTTGAAACCGGCTGCCCGGCGGCGCGTTTGACCGGATTATCTTCCTGATGGGCATATTGTTCACCGCCGACGGGGTCGCTGGATGCACGCAGTGCATCGAGTCGCTCCTGCCTTGCTACGCTTTGGAAACCAGCGGCCTGTTCGGCTCCCAAGCCGGTTTTTGTTTGAACCTTGTTAAATAGCACAGGGCTCCGCGATACAGAGGCAGGAGCCGCTGGCATTGACGAAGAGGGGGAAGACAGCCGTTCTGCTTCGCCTGACAAACGCGGGCGGTTAATGGCTGGTTCCGTTATCGCCTGATCACGCTCTTCGGTTTGCCGTTTGACTTCTTCACCAGCAGCCGGTTGCGCCATTTTGGCGCCGGTCATTGTTGGTCCAGCAGGTGATTCCGCATTAGGCGAACAGCCTATTATCAACAAGATAACGGCGAACATGGAGAGAGAAATTAACAAGGTCCGGTTCATGGCGTCCTCCACAGGGGGGTGAGATTCATTTCCATAAACGCCGGATATCAGTGAATAGGGTTAAAGATGAGCCGATAAACCTTATTTTCTTCTCTAAAAAATGCAACATACTCAAGAAAACATGATATTTATCATGTATCTGTTCTTTTGACGCGTAACCCGGCAAGGTAGGTATCGATAATACCCGGTGCGTAGTCGGTAAGCGGGAACAGGCTGGGTTCCAGCGTCCAGTTGACCATCAGTCCATCAAGCAGGGCCATAACGCCTACCGCTGCTTGGTGAGGGCAGACGATTGCTGACAACTGATTGCGTTCCTGGGCACAACGCATGGCTTCTTCTAACAGGGCGATAAACCGGCGTCCGCATTCCAGATGGCTATCACGAATGACAGCCATTTCATCCACGTATTCGCACTTGTGCCAAGCAATTTCTAGAACCCGCTGATACTGAGGATCACATGCTAATCGCTGTAAGAATTCCACCGTTAGATCATGAATAAAACGTAACGGATCGTTCTGCGCCAGCATCCTGGCCTGACAAATCTCCTCTGAATCGAGAACCCGGCGGATCATGGCATCGTATAAATCAGCTTTATTACGGAAATGCCAATAAATCGCACCTCGGGTCACTCCAGCTTCGGCGGCAATGTGCGTGAGGGAAGTGCGGGAAACTCCCTGGCGTTGAAACACTTGTTCAGCAGCATCCAGAATCCGGTGACGGGTTTCCTGGGCCTCCTCCTTCGTCTTTCTCACCATAGCTTTTTCCTCACGCCTCTTGTTGCAAGAGATTCCTTCCCCAGCCTGCCGGGAGTGGTTTGGCTTTTATATAGGTATTTACATACATTCTTGAATGTATGTACTATACAAGGCAACAGCATCTCCTTCAATCCTGGCTTAATAAACGTCAAAACCCCATACGCATGATCAAGAAAATCCTTCTGACCCTTGCTGGCCTGTTGCTGGTGGCCGGGGCACTGGCCGGTTTGAAAATCTGGCAATTCCAAACCATGTTCGCCGCCCAGGCGAATTCTGCGCTGCCGCCGACGACTGTCACGACCGCCACTGTCAAACAAGATTCCTGGCAACCCACCCTTGACGCCATCGGTTCCATGGTTGCGGTGCAAGGCGTCATGGTCAACACCGAAGCCGCTGGAATGGTAAAGCGGATCGCCTTCGAATCGGGCGCGGCCGTACGCACTGGGCAACTGTTGGTAGAGTTGGACGATGCTGTTGAACAGGCTCAATTACGTTCGGCTATCGCCAGTGCCGAATTGGCCCAGCTCAACCTAAAGCGGGTCCGTGACCTGCGGCCTCGCAACATGGTTTCGCAATCCGATGTCGACAGCGCTGAAGCCCAGGCCAAAGAGGCCAATGCCCAAGTTGACAATATTAGCGCGGTGATCGCCAAGAAAAGCATCCATGCACCCTTTGCCGGACGATTAGGCATCCGCCAAATCAATCTTGGCCAATTCCTTGACACCGGTTCGGCTATCGTGACTCTGCAAACTCTGGACCCGATCCACGCCGATTTTGCCTTGCCGCAACAGAATTTCCCGCAACTGCGCACCGGAATGGTAATACGCGTCACCAGTGATGCCGCACCGGACCAGTCTTTTGAAGGTAAGCTCAGTGCAATCAGCCCCGAAGTCGACACCCTAACCCGGACGGTCCGGTTACGCGCTACCCTCGCCAATCCCGATGGACGATTGCAACCAGGCATGTATGCCAATATCACTGCCCTGTTACCTGTTCAGCAACAAGTGTTAATGATCCCGGCCACTGCTGTCCTCTACGCCCCTTATGGCGACTCGGTATTCGTCGTTAAGGAGGAGAAAGATGAAAAAACTGGCGTCAGCAGCCAAGTACTCATGCAAAAATTCGTGCAACTGGGAGCATCTCGTGGTGACTTCATCATCGTGAATTCAGGATTAGCCGCTGGCGAGACTGTGGTCAGTACCGGGGTATTCAAACTGCGCAACGGCATGAAAGTCGTGGTGGATAACCAACTGGCGCCGGATTTCCAGATTACGCCCACGCCCACCAACTCCTGATCTTCACCATGAAATCCTTCACTGATCTGTTTATTTCCCGGCCGGTGCTGGCGATGGTAGTCAATCTGATCATCATCATTGCTGGCGTCCAGGCCATTTTCACCCTCAATGTCCGCCAGTACCCGCGCAGCGACAACGCCAGCGTCACCGTCACCACAACTTACGTCGGGGCCAGCGCCGAATTGGTGCGCGGTTTCATCACCACGCCGCTAGAACGCGCCATCGCTGCCGCTGACGGCATTGAATATCTAGAGTCACAGAGCGCGCAGGGACTATCGACGATCCGCGCCCGCCTGAAGCTGAATTACGATGCGACCAAGGCGCTGGCCGAGATCGGTTCCAAGGTCGATCAGGTGCGCGGCGATCTGCCGCCGGAAGCCGAAGTGCCTGTGCTGAATATTGAATCCGCCGACAGTGAATTCGCCTCAGCCTATCTGAGCTTCTCCTCAGACATTCTGCGCCAGAATCAGATCACCGACTATCTGGTGCGGGTGGTGCAGCCGCGTCTGACCGCCCTGGAAGGCGTTCAACGCGCCGAGATTCTAGGCGCACGCACCTTCGCCATGCGCATCTGGCTCAAACCGGACCGTATGGCCGCCCTCAATATCAGCCCGGCGCAAGTCCGGCAAGCGCTGGCGGCCAACAATTATCTGGCCGCCATCGGCCAGACCAAAGGTTCGCTGGTGCAGGTCAACCTGACCGCCAATACCGATCTGCGTTCAGCCGGGGAATTCGAAAACCTGGTCATCCGCGAACAGGACGGAGCGCTGGTGCGGTTGAAAGATATCGCCAACATTGCGCTTGGCGCCGAGGATTATGATGCCGAAGTGCGTTTTTCCGGGCAAACAGCAGTGTTCATGGGCATCTTCCCGTTGCCTAACGCCAACGCCATCGACGTGATTCAGCGGGTACGCGCCGAAATGGCGCTGATCGAAAGAGATTTGCCGACCGGATTGTCCACCCGCATTGCCTATGATGCGACCGACTATATCAACAACGCCATTCACGAAGTGATCAAAACTCTGACGGAGACCCTGTTAATCGTCGTGGTGATTATCTTCCTGTTCCTCGGGTCGCTGCGCTCAGTCATCGTGCCGGTGATTGCCATTCCTATCTCATTGATTGGCGCAATTTTTTTGATGCAGGTGTTCGGTTTCACTATCAATTTACTGACCTTGCTAGCTATTGTGCTGTCAGTCGGGCTGGTGGTGGATGACGCAATTGTGGTAGTGGAAAACGTGGAGCGCCACCTGCGCGAGGGTCAACGCCCCTTCGACGCAGCGATTCTTAGCGCGCGGGAACTGGTTGGGCCGATCATCGCCATGACCTTGACCTTGATAGCCGTTTACGCTCCCATCGGCCTGCAAGGCGGGTTGACTGGCTCACTGTTCCGCGAGTTTGCCTTTACTTTGGCCGGCGCCGTGACGATTTCCGGTATCGTTGCCTTGACCCTGTCGCCCATGATGGCGTCGAAGTTGCTCAACGCTGAGGATGAACAGCACTGGTTACCGGCGCACGTCAATGCCGCTTTCGACCGCTTGCGGACTTTTTATGGCCGTCTGCTGGACAGGGCGTTGACCGTGCGTCCAGCGGTGTATCTGGTTTGGGCAGCCTTGTTTACATTGGTGCCGCCCATGTGGATGTTTTCGGCGCAGGAACTCGCGCCAGGCGAGGATCAGGGCGTGATCTTCGGCATCGTCAACGCGTCGGCCAACGCCACCCTCGATCAGACCACCCAGTTTGCCAATGCCGCCAATGACGTTTTTATGGGGATACCAGAGACCGATTTCACGTTTCAGATTACCTTCCCCACCTCCGGTTTTAGCGGCATGGTGACCAAACCCTGGAGCGAACGCGCGCGCACCGTGTTTCAAATCCTGCCCGAGGTGCAGCAAAAGCTAGGGCACATTCCCGGTATCGAGATGTTTCCGGTCACGCCGCCGGCGTTGCCCGGCGGCGGGCAGTTTCCAGTTGAATTCCTGATTGCCTCGACCGCTGACACCCAAGAAATTCTCACCATCGCCCAGCAGGTGCAGGCCAAGGCAATGCAAAGCGGGATGTTCGCGTTTCCACCCATGATCGATGTCAAGATCGATCAGCCACAAGCCGAGATCGTCATCGACCGGGACAAAGTCGCTGACATGGGGCTGAATTTGCAGCAGGTGGGCGCGGACCTGGCGGCAGCCGTAGGCGGCAACTTTGTTAACCGCTTCAATATCGCCGGGCGCAGTTACAAAGTCATTCCGCAGGTGGAGCGGGTCGACCGGCTGACCCCTGGGCAACTGGAGAACCTTTATGTGACCGGTCCAAATAGCCAGCTGGTCCCATTAGGGACGGTGGCCACAGTCCGCAACCACACAGTTCCACGCTCGCTCAACCGCTTCCAGCAGCTTAATGCCGTCAAGATAAGCGGCGTAGCAGTGCAACCGCTCGATCAGGCACTGCGTTTTCTGGAAGACGAAGCAACCAAGCTTATGCCGCAGGGGTACGTGATTGACTATACTGGCGAATCGCGACAATTGCGGCTGGAGGGCGGCAACCAGTTTCTTACTACGATGGGACTGGCTATCGTACTCATTTTCCTGGTGCTAGCAGCACAATTCAACAGCTTCCGCGATCCGCTGATCATTCTGCTTGGTTCGGTGCCGTTGGCTATGTTTGGAGCGCTGCTTTTCACGTTCCTGAAAATGCCTAACCCCAACATTCCCTTTGCTTTCACCGAAGGTTGGACCACCACTCTTAATATTTATTCTAAGGTGGGATTGGTGACGCTGATAGGGCTGATCGCCAAGAACGGTATTCTCATTGTTGAATTTGCCAATCATCGCCAAATCGATGGCGGGTTGAGAAAACTGGAAGCTGTATGCGAGGCAGCATTGATCCGGTTGCGGCCGATACTAATGACCAGTGCTGCGACCATTGCCGGTCACTTACCGTTGACTCTGGTCAGCGGCGCCGGCGCGGCGGCCCGCAACTCTATCGGCCTAGTGCTGGTGGGTGGTATGGCTGTGGGAACGCTGTTTACCTTGTTCGTGGTGCCCGCGCTGTACATGCTTTTGGCCAAAGATCATGCTCATGATCGAGACACTGCCATGGCGGCGACGGCAGCAAGCGAGCATGCTTCCTCTCCAGTGGGTACGTCATTTTAGGAGTCACTAGGAGAATCGACATACGCCATATCTTGCAGGCAATGCAGTTTCAACTATAATGTGACAGTCATGCATCATGATTGCAACATGGCTTATGTCGAATAATACGAACCCAAACCACATTCCTTCCTCGTTCCATTGGAGATTTTTTAAATGAGAAAGTTAGTTCTGAACTTGAGCTTCGGAATCCTAGCTGCTTTGGCTTGTACCAGCTACGCTTTGGCTGCCTTTCCGCCTCCCATCTGTCAGAAATTCGAAGGCACGCTCACACTATCTATTGATCCAGCCTGTCAAATTTTGACTCGATCCGACACCCGCATATATTTCCCCGATTTGTTGTTACCCAATGGTCTATCCCAGTTTCTAGGGGTGCCTGGTACCTGCTTCACAGGCACCATCACCAATGGTAAATTAGATAATCGGCCCGTGACAGGTACTTCTTATTCAGGGCAAACCACTCATAACTTAGAGTCTCCTGCGCAATTTTCGGCGGCCACCACGCTGGTCTTGACTAACCCAAATGAATCTCCGATAGGAAATATCTATTTCCGGGATGCCGGCCTCTTTACTGATGCGGCTGGATCAGTTAGAGAACAACTGGTAGTTGTTGGGGCCAACGGGCTGTTCTGGGGAGTCAAGGGGACCGTGCAGATCGCTGGCAATGAATTTATTGGCGCTCCAGTCACTGGCCAATTCTGCCGATAATCCACAAGCTCTTCAAATCCAAGGATCTCTCGGACAGTAGTTAGGGAGTCCTCAGACAACAGAAAAATCGTAATCAACGTCAGTTCTGGATAAGGATG
>DDST01000126.1 GCA_002343485.1 Proteobacteria bacterium UBA2383 | reverse complement strand
CGAATTTCGCATGTACGCGGGCGGCACGACGCAGGACGAGCTCAAGGATGCGCCTAACGCCATCGATACGCTGCTGTTGCAACCGTGGCAGTTGCCGAAGACCAAGAAATATATCGAGGATACCTGGAAGCAACCCGTCAGCGCGATTCGCATCCCCATGGGGCTGAGTTGGACCGACGATTTCCTGATGAAAGTGTCGGAACTCACCGGCAAGCCGATCCCGNNGGCCGGTTGCTGGACATGATGACCGATTCCCATACTTGGTTACATGGCAAGCGTTTCTCGGTGTTCGGTGATCCCGACTTCGTGACTGGCATGTGCCAGTTCTTGTTGGAATTGGGTGCTGAACCGCTGCATGTGCTGTGTCACAACGCGAACAAACGCTGGGCTAAGGACATTACAAAACTGCTCAAGGACTCGCCCTACGGCCAGGACGCCGAAGTATATATCGGCAAGGATCTCTGGCATCTGCGTTCGCTGGTATTCAGCAATAAGCCCGATTTCCTGATTGGCAACTCCTATGGCAAGTTCATTCAGCGTGACACACTGCATAAAGGCAAGGAGCATGAAGTTCCGCTGATTCGGATTGGTTTCCCTCTATTCGACCGTCACCATCTGCATCGTGACACCACCCTGGGCTATGAAGGCGCGATGTACATGCTTAAGGCGTTGGTGAATGCAGTGATGGAGAAACTGGATCAGGACACGATGACGCTGGGCGAAACCGACTACGCCTTTGATTTGGTGCGCTGACCAAAGTGTGGAACCGGTTTCCAGCCGGTTTGGCGGGCGGGAAGCCCGTCCCACATGCCACGACAGGAGATTCAACCATGCCCAACGTCATGTTGCGAAACAATGCCGCCGGTGAACTGGTGTTCTACATCACCAAGAAAGATCACGAGGAAACCGTGGTTGCGCTGGAACATGCGGGACCCGGCGCTTGGGGCGGCGAGATACAATTGTCTGACGGATCGCGGTTCTACCTGGAACCCTTGGAGCAAACACCCAGGTTGCCGCTGACGGTACGAGTGAGGCGGCTATGACAGCCGCTCGCCAACTCCCTCGTTGTGTCGCACTGCGCATTGCCCTGGCAGCGCGGCAATTGCCCGATACCACCTCTGGCCGGTTGCTCAGCATTTTGCTGGAGGCGCTGGGCGAGCCCCTGACTGAAGCTAAGTTGAACAGCCTGACGGTCAAGGATCTCAAAATCGCCGCCGATGGCGCCTTGCGTGACATGGATGGCGCGCTGTTACGGCAGGCACTGAGTGATCTGAAAGGCGAGAATGAAACGGATCATTTAGCCGGAATTCCACAGCCTCAACCCTATGACGATGGTGAGATTCCCAACTCCATCCGGGTCGCCTGCGCTTCCAATAGCGGTGAGCGGCTGGACGGTCATTTCGGCTCCTGCGCCCGGTACCTGATCTATCAGGTTTCGGCGATTGAGGCGCGGCTGATCGCGGTGCGTCCAGCGCCGGTGGTCGCCCGGCTTAGCGTTGACCATAGCGCTGATAGGGTGGCGTTGATCGAGGATTGCGATCTGTTGTGCGTGTTGTCCATCGGCGGGCCAGCCGCTGCCCGGGTTGTGAATAGCGGCGTGCATCCCATCAAGCGCTCGTGGCCGGGGGATGCTCAGCCGGTGCTGGATGAGCTGCAGACCGTGCTCGCGGGCGATCCGCCGCCGTGGCTGGCCCGGATTATTGGCCGCACTGTGCCCTCCCGGGTTTTGGCTGAGGCTGGGGAAGCGTCATGATCACGCCTCGCCAATTGAATGATATCGCCCAGTGGGCAGAAACCCGCAACATAGATTACGCCGCCCTCAGCCACTTGCGCACAGTCTATCCCGGTTTGTATTTCACGCATTGTCTCGACGATGACATCAACGATATGGAACCGGTGCTACATGGTGCAAGGATCAATTTGTACCTGGTGGATGGCCGCCAGCATTGTTTACGCCTGACCGATGATCCCCATGTAGCGACTGGGGTCGTGCTGGCGGCAGTCACAGCGGAATGTATGGATTCTTGAAAGACGCCCGCCCTCCTTGATGGGGTCTGAGCAGTTGCGAAACCACTTATTTCACTCAGTGAGGTAATCATCATGGCTAAGATCGGCTTGTTCTATACCACCGACACCGGCAACACGCGCAAGATCGCCAAGCGGATCAAGAAACAGTTTGCAGAAGATGAAATTGAACTCTTCGATATGGCGAAGACCACGCCCGAAGCGATGCGGGGTTGTGAGGCACTGATCATCGGCACGCCGACCTTGGGTGACGGTGAATTGCCCGATCCACTCACGGAGTTTCTGAGCCACGTGGAAGCGAGCCATTTCGAAGGAAAACCGGTTGCCTTGTTTGGGCTAGGTGACCAAGTCGGTTATCCCGCCGAGTTTGTGGATGCCTTGGGTATCACCTACAAAAAGCTCAAAAAGCTGGGTGCGCGTTTTGTCGGGAGCTGGCCGGCGGAGGGCTATGAGTTTGAAAAATCCAAGGCGCTGCACGATGGTGAATTCGTCGGTTTGGTACTCGACCAGGACAACCAGGCGGACCTGACCGATGAGCGTCTGGAGGAGTGGCTGGATTTGGTCAAGCCGGAGTTGTTAGGCGTGGCCGTAGCGGATTGATCATGCAAGGCGGATGAAGCGCACGCCCTTTAATCCGCCAGACTTTTAACCTCTCACCTTTGGCCTTTAACCTCATGAAAGCCAGCGATCTTGCCGCCTTACGTGACGAACCGGCTTGCACGCATAATCAGCAAGCGGCTAAATCTGGTTGCGCCCGTCCTGTACCTGGTGCGGCGGCTGGCGGTTGCGCGTTTGACGGCGCACAGATCGCCCTGCTGCCTATCGCCGATGTTGCTCATATCGTGCATGGCCCGATCGCCTGCGCGGGCAACTCCTGGGACAATCGTGGAACCCGCTCCAGCGGCCCCGCCTTGTTCAAACTCGGCATGACCACTGATCTGAACGAACAGGACGTGATCATGGGTCGTGGCGAGAAACGCTTGTTTCATGGCATTAAACAGGCCATCGACCGTTATTCGCCAGCGGCAGTCTTTGTTTACAGCACCTGCGTCACCGCGCTCATTGGCGATGATCTGGATGCGGTTTGCAAGGCTGCGGCTGAACGTTGGGGCGTGCCGGTCATTCCTATCGATTCTGCTGGTTTCTACGGTAGCAAAAATCTTGGAAATCGCATCGCTGGCGAAGCCATGGTGAAGTATGTGGTGGGCGGGCATGAGCCAGAGCCGCCACCGGTTGACCCGGCCCGGCCTGATCTGACGGTCCACGACATTAATCTGATTGGCGAGTACAACATTGCCGGTGAGCTGTGGAATACCCTGCCATTGTTCGATGAACTAGGGTTGCGCGTGCTGTGTTCCCTGTCGGGGGATGCGCGTTTCCGGGAAATTCAGACCATGCATCGCGCCGAAGTTAACATGGTGGTCTGCTCACGCGCCATGCTCAACGTCGCCCGCAAACTACACGAGCGGTTTGGCGCACCCTGGTTCGAAGGGAGTTTCTACGGTGCTCAGGAAGTTTCCAACAGCCTGCGTCAATTTGCTGCCCTGCTTGACGATGCAGACTTAAGCCAGCGTACCGAAACGTTGATTGCCCGTGAAGAGGCGCACATTCATGCCGAATTGGCTCCCTGGCGAAAGCAGTTACAGGGCAAACGCGCCCTGCTCTATACCGGTGGGGTTAAGTCCTGGTCGATCGTCTCTGCCCTCCAGGAGTTGGGCATCACTGTGGTGGCCACGGGGACGAAGAAATCCACGGAGGAAGACAAGGCGCGCATTCGCGAACTTATGGGCGCAGAGGCTCACCTGATCGAGGATGGCAATCCTCGCGGCCTGCTCGACCTTGTCCACGCCTATCAAGCTGACATTCTGGTCGCGGGTGGCCGCAATCTATATACCGCC
Source organism: Proteobacteria bacterium UBA2383 (assembly GCA_002343485.1). GTDB lineage: Bacteria > Pseudomonadota > Gammaproteobacteria > Competibacterales > Competibacteraceae > UBA2383. The sequence continues at coordinate 12,395 of DDST01000126.1, read as the reverse complement.
CTCAAGGCCCGGCTACCCTTCCTGGATATTAATCAGGAACGGGAACGCGGCTATGCCGGGTATCGAGGGCTGGTCACGCTGGCGCGGGAGTTAACCCGCTCGCTGGAAAGCCCGGTTTGGCAGGCAGTACGCCGGCCAGCACCTTGGAGCGTGCTCTCCTCGTCCGCTGGCGGGAGAAAGGCCGGGGGTGAGGGTGGAAGTCCGTGTGAACTGGAGAAAGCTCATGGCTGAAGTTATCCGTCGCAGCAAACCGCTATCGGTCAGTCCGCTGAAAACCAGTCAGCCCCTGGGCGCCAGTCTGGCGATCCTGGGGCTGAACCGGGCGATTCCCTTGCTCCATGGCGCACAGGGCTGCACGGCCTTTGCCAAAGTCTTCCTGGTGCGCCATTTCCGTGAACCGATTCCGTTGCAAACCAGCGCGCTGGACCCGATTAGCAGCATCATGGGTGCCGACGACAGCCTGCTGGATGGGTTACACACTGTCTGTGAAAAATATCGGCCCGCCGCAGTGGGATTGCTGACCACGGGCTTAACCGAGGCGCAGGGTACGGATATCCAGCGGGTGCTCAAGATATTTCGGGAACGTTACCCAGAATTCCAGGCCGTTCGTGTTGTACCCGTTAACACGCCCGATTTCAGCGGTTGCCTGGAAAGCGGCTTTGCTGCCACAGTCAAGGCGATGATCTCTGCATGGACTCCCTTAGAAGCAGTAAATCGGATAAGACGCCAGAAATCCGATCATTCTCCCCGCCGGGTTAACGTGCTGTGCGGAGCCTCGCTGACGCCGGGTGATCTGGAGGTTCTGCGCGAGTTGATTGAGCGTTTCGATTTACACCCGGTGTTCATTCCCGATCTCTCCGATTCCCTGGATGGGCACCTCGACGCAGAAGATTACAATCCGCTGACGGCCGGCGGTACCCCTTTGGCCGCTTTCGCCACCTTGAATGATGCTGTGGCAACCTTGGTGATAGGCGCCTCCTTATACCCGGCTGCTGATTTGCTGCACGAGCGTACTCGGGTACCCGTGCACTGCTTCCCGCACCTGTTTGGACTGGATGCGAGTGACCGGTTGGTGATGACCTTGGCGGGGATCACTGGCCAACCGGTACCCGCAGCGTTGACCCGGCAACGCGCTCAATTGCAGGATGCCATGCTGGATACACATTTCCTTTTGGGCCGAGCGCGGATTGCTATCGCTGCTGAACCTGATCTGTTGCATGGTTTTAGCCAGTTGCTGGCGGATATGGGTGCTGAAGTCGTTGCTGCGGTTGCGCCAGCCGTTGCGCCGATTCTGTCGCAATTGCCGTTGGCGCAAATCCATATTGGTGATTTGGAGGATTTAGAACATCTGGTGTGTGAGCACGGAGCAGAGCTCCTGATTGGCAGTTCCCACGTTGCAGAAATGGCCCAACGGTTGGGGTTGCCCTTATTGCGTGCTGGTTATCCGCTTCATGACCAGTTTGGCGGTTATCAGCGGGCCTGGATCGGCTATCGAGGCGCCCGGCAGGGGCTATTTGATCTGGCGAATGCATTGCTAGCGCATGCCGAGCACGCAGTGACGCCCTATCACTCAATTTATTCACTCAAGGCCGATGAACGATGGGAGGCTTGCCATGGCGCTACTCAGGCATCTGCGGATTCTAGCCGGTGGCATTGAGGAGCAGCACATGACACCCCCCATCAAGGCGGCTTTTGCCACCAGCGATCGCCAACGGGTTAATCAGCATTTTGGCGCGGCCAGCGGCATTCTGATTTACGCGGTGACGCCTGAGCAGGCAACGATGGTGGAATTCGCTCAATTCGGCTCACTCGACCGTGACGGCCATGAAGATAAACTTGCCGCCAAGTTGGCCTTGCTGAAGGGTTGCGCGGTGATCTACTGCGAAGCGATCGGCGGCTCTGCTATTCAGCAATTGTTAACCCTTGGCGTTCAACCGCTTCGAGTCGAGCCCTGCAAGTCCATCGCATCGCTGGTTGCTGAACTGCAAGTAGCGCTTCATGGCGATGCGCCAGCTTGGCTCAGCCGCGCAATGATCCGTCAGCGCAAGATCGATAATGCACGGTTCGCAGTGATGGAAGCCGAAGGCTGGCAAGAGTGAAGGCGATCAATGGTTCTTTTCATTGCCTGGTCTGACTGTGCGTGTCCGTACCGGGCATACCAATGTAAGCGAGGTAAAAAATTATGGGCGCAGAACCCAATATCACTGGCGTCACCCGGGGAGGCACCCCTTGGATTCCCCAGTTCGTCACCGGATTGAACGAGGAAAAGTGCATTGGTTGCGGACGCTGCTATAAGGTCTGCCCGCGTGATGTGCTGACCATCGTACAGCGGGCAATTGACGATGTCGATTTGGATGACGACGATGACGATGACGATGATGACGATAGTGATAATTCCTTCATGACCTTATCAAATGCCATGGACTGTATCGGTTGCGAAGCCTGTTCGCGAGTCTGCCCCAAAGCCTGCTTTACGCATTCCGCGTTGCCCCTGGCGGCATAAAGAATCCTCACTTTGGAGTTGATTCCCTGAACGGACGGATCATCGTCCGGTTGATACCCGGACGATGATCCGTGAGCCGGCAGGCGCACTGGCAATGAAAGAGACCCTTTGCACGGAGATCGATGATGAACGTCAGCACCAGGAATCAGTTCAAGGGCCGGGCAACGGTTCTGCATATTGGCCAAATCAACGCGGATGTCAGTGTCGATATCGGTGGGGATGATCAGATTACCGCCCTGATTACTAGCAAGAGTCTGGAGAATCTAGGTATCCAGGATGGCGTTGACGTTTACGCGCTGGTCAAGGCGTCCTCGGTGATCGTCATGGCCCCTGATGTTCCTCTGCGGCTGAGCGCCCGTAACCAGTTGCACGGCACAGTAGTGAAATGCCAAAAGGGAGCGGTCAATAGCGAGGTTGTGATTCAGTTGGCCGGTGGAGAGAGGGTGACCGCGCTCATTACCAATGAGAGCATCGATGGGCTGGGACTTAAGGAAGGCAGCGAGGCAATTGCTGTGTTTAAGTCAACGAGTGTTATTTTGGGCGTGGCAGTGTAAGACCTGCTTGATCAATTTGATCTTTATTCAAGGTTCCGCGTGCAGGCGGTTTTAGGCAGTTGCCGCTCATGCGTGAGCGCTTGAAATTCTGCGCGTACTCCTTAGAAACTCACGCAAATCCGCCGTTTGCCCCAATATTTTGCCCAGTAACCCAAGCGGCCTCGTCGCTGGCGAGAAACACAACCACCCGGGCGATATCCTCAGGTTCAGCAATACGGCCAAATGCGGACATCGCTGCCAGACGTTGAATGGTTTCTTCACTTTTGCCATGAGTAAACAGTTCGGTATGAGTTGGCCCCGGTGAGACAACGTTCACGGTGATTCCCCGGCTTCCTATCTCCTTGGCGAATACCCGGCTCAATTGCTCCACGGCTCCCTTGGATGCAGCGTAGGCGCCGTAGTGAGGTAGCAAAAGCCGGGTTACCGTGGTCGACAGGTTGATGATGCGTCCGTTGCTGGCCAATCGATGCGCGCTCTCGCGCAAGGTGTTGAATACACCCCGGACGTTGATCGCGAAAATCTGATCGAAATCCGCATCAGTGGTATCTACCAAAGCGTGGTTGGTCATGATAGCGGCGTTGTTGACCAGGATATGCACATCGCCGAAGTGTTGAATTGCGGTATCGAATAACGCTTTCACTTCAATGGTTTGACTGACATCGGCCTGATAAGCAATGGCTTCACCGCCTTCAGCCTGGATGGCGGAGATGACGTGATGCGCTGCGATCTGATTCTGCGCATAATTCACAACTACACGTGCGCCAGCGGCGGCCAGCGCTTTGGCAATGCTAGCTCCAATGCCTCGCGATGCGCCGGTGATGATTGCCGTTTTTCCATTCAGATTGTGCATGGCCGTTTTACTCCCAAGTCAATTCCGCTCAATCAAGAAAGCATCGCTGGCCTTGTATTGCGTCAGTGATTAAGCAGGCTTACGCAGTTAATTCAATCAAAGACCCCGGCTGAGGCGTGACGGCGGAGAAAAACCGCCGGGCCAGCCGGCTGGCCGGTGAGTCATCGCCGGGTTGGGATAAGCTGTTTCGTCCGGTGGCTTGATGCTGGGCGAGTTCCATCCGTGCCTTCATGGCCATCTGGCTAGCCTTGGCTGCGATGGAGCGATCCTGGCTAGAAGGGTCTATCGGTGCTGTGGCGGCAGCTTGAATGGTTTGGGCTTTTTGCAGGGTTTCCTCAGGCGTCTTGCCCGGTGAAATGTCGAGATTGACATGCCCGCCTATGGCATAATTCTTCCCATCTGGACCTTTTTGGTAGGTGTAGCTGGGGCCTCCTTGTGCCAATCCGCCACTCGCCATGATATGGGCCATTTCATGCTGGCGTACTTTTTGGTCACGCTGCTTCAATTCGCGCACCACCGCCAGTTCTGCTTCAGTCAACTGGATTTTAGCTTGAGGGGGTGTGGCCGCATTTGCCTGATTCTTGCCAGTTCCGGGATTATTCTTGCTGCGCGCATCGCGCCCTTGTAGAAGGGAATCATTGCCGTTCGTTTGCAGCTCCCGGAGTGAATCGCTTCCGCTAGCATGAACCTGTGGTATGTAAGAATAATCGCTAGAATGGACACCGCCGATCATTACCGCTTCCTAAATTTAAAATTTCATCGTTGATTCTGACCAAGATTTAAAGATTATCCTAGCCTGATTTTTTCTCTATACCGGTACTCTATAGAGTAGTGAAATTTCCATATTTCAGGAAACTGGCCGACTCAATTTTCAATCTGGTAGCATGAACGCCGTTTCTTTTGCGATCTCCAGGAGCCTCCATCGTGTCAAAACCCAAGCGAATCTACCGGACTGTTCCTCCTGAGGAACGATATTGCCTGATTGCGGAGGCTGCTTATTTTCTTGCTGAACGCCGGGGTTTTCAAGGTGGTTGCCCTATCCAGGACTGGTTAGAGGCAGAACATGAAATTAATCAATTGTATTCACAGCCTGTGTCGCCGCGTGGTGCTCTCGTGTTTTTATCTCCTGAGCAGCCGTTACATCGTTCGTCCTTACAAGCGGCAGAAGAAGCCGGTACATCAGATAAAGGTTGCATAGAAGCTGAATGATTCCAGTACCTGTTCTGTAGCGGCGGCACCCTATAGTGAACGTTCTCCGATTGCTAAAGAATCATCTTGAAGCGATCGGATAGGGTTAAAGGACAAATTGAATAAATTTGTACCTGTTGACCGGGATGCGGGACGATTACCTTCTTATCGCTTATTGCGAGGTCAATCTTGTGGATACTCAGACCAGCACGCATGATTTGGATTTCTGTACCGGCTTGCTCTGCATCGAACTGGACAGTCAGTCACCTCTTTTCACTGGCAAGCCACCGCCCCTGCTGACTCGTGATGTTGCTAACGTCTTAGCCAGCCAGATTGCTGACGATTTGAATCGTCTGCTCGAAGAGGGTATTGCCCCAGCCGGTTTAGTGCTGGCAGGAGCGTTATATGACCAGACCGATGTATTTCGTCCTAGATTTCCTCTATTGAGTGCCCTGGCTGATTTGATGCGCTGTGCGCCACGCGATGCCGGGCTACCGCCGCCACGACTGGCTCTTGGCGCCAGCGATGGCCGCTTTCCTATTGATGCGCTCAATCCTCAGCCCCAAGCGGCCTTCGGGCCATTGGCGTTGTTGCCTTTCTGTTTGGTTGGAACCAGTGAGGTCATGGACCGCGTATTCATGGATATGGAGAACACGCTGGCCCGGAATGGTCAAGCCTCCACCACCACGCATGCTACCGTACGCGCTGTATTTGGCATCCCAGTGTTGAACCTGTTCTACGCTACCCTGGGCGACTTGTGTGCCTGGTTACGAAATCAGATGGAAAATAATGACTTACGTGGACTTTGGCAATTGCTGGAGCCGGCGTTGTTCGAGCGGCCTGGCCCTCATCAAGTGGTCCTTGCAGATAGCGGTAATCGCTACCTGTTAATGGACGATATGGCATGGACACCGTTTTATACATTTGATGACTGGGCGCGCTTTGGTCCTGGCCAGACAGTGGCAGTGAGCCAGTTAAGCGAGGGGTACCAGCGCTGGTTGCGACAGTCTCGATTGTACGCCGTAGCACTTCCCGCCTACGGGTTGCCTTTGCGGTGGGTTTTGGGCACGCCCATGATTCAACAGGATGAGACTTCCGCAGCCATGGCTGCTCTTCAAGCAGCGCCAGCCCTGAATGAGCGTTATCTGACGGAAACAGTCTACTTGCAAGCCGGCGATATCCATCCGGTGCGGCTGGTAGCGACTCAGCACACTGAGAGGGGATTGGATACCATTGCCTATAGCCTGGCAGCTTTTGCAAGTGATGGCCAGTTATTAAGCTTGGAGCATTTTTATCCACTGTGCACCGATGGATTGGAGGCGATCGCTAGCCAGATTCAACAGCGGAGCAGGAACTGGGGTATTCCCCACACGATCAAGCAGCCGGGCTGGCTGGTATATTCGCCAGCGGAGCGCTGTCTTGGCGTGCTTGATGATAATGACCAGGTGGTGACGGCGCCCAAGCAGCATTGATGGCGGCTGCTTCCCGGGCGATGGTTAATCCAAGCCTGCTGTCTTCACATCGGTGCCAGTCCTTCGATAGAAAGTATCGAACACCCGCTCGCGTTCTGAAGATGGAAATCCCCAGAGCGTTATCCACGGCTTCGATAGACGTATCGTCTCCTCAATTAGAGATCGCGACCCAATAGAGATCGCGACCCAGGCTGCCACGCAAGGCCGGCAAGTGCAATTACGCAGAAGGTTGCGCCAGCATAGAACGTAACCGATGCCCCGAGCCGGTCCCAAAACAGGCCGGCAACGATACTTGCTGGCAGCATGGCAATACCGCTGGCTAGATTGAAGAAACCATAGGCTGTACCACGTAGATCGGCAGGTGCAGTATCTGCCACCATCGTCGCAAGCAATCCTTGAGTAATGCCCATATGCACACCCCATAGGGCAACCCCAGCCAATACCACGCCCCAATGATTGCTGGTGGCCAGTACGAGGTCCGCTGCGATCAGTACGATCAGTCCAATCGCCAACAGCTTGCGGTGGCTCATGCAGCCGGAGAGTTTGCCGAAGGGATATGCTGATAGTGCGTAGATCAGGTTCATCGCCACTATTACCAGTGGCACGAATGCGACCGGTACGCCACCTTGTTGGGCGCGCAAGACGAGGAACGCTTCACTGAACCGCGCCAAGGTGAACACTGCGCCGACGCCGGCAACCCACCAGTAAGGAGCGCCAAGGCGGCGCAAGTTCTCCCGGCGAATCGGATTTTTATGTGCCATTGTCTGGTTGTGTTTTGGCTCGTGCAGGCCAAAGAACAGCAGCGCGACCGCCATCAGGCCTGGAATCATCGCGACCCAGAACACGGCCCGGAAATTGTTGGCCCATAATAGCATCAGGCCGACCGCCAATAACGGCCCAAGAAAAGCCCCCACGGTATCGAGCGACTGCCGTAGACCAAAGGCGGCTCCGCGCAAGCTTGGCGGCACAATGTCAGCAACCAGCGCATCGCGCGGTGCGCCACGGATGCCTTTGCCAACCCGGTCCAATAGTCGCGCCGTCAGCACGATGCCGGTGGTTGGCGCCAGCGCAAACAAGGGCTTGCTCAGCGCACCCAAGGCGTAGCCCAATACGGCCAGTCCCTTACGCTTGCCCAGGTAGTCACTCAATGCCCCGGAGAAGATTTTAAGGATCAAGGCGGCGGACTCGGCCAGCCCTTCTATCAAGCCAACAGCAACCGCATCGGCCCCTAGTGTCGTCATCATGAATATCGGTAGCAGGCTGTGGATCATCTCCGACGAGATGTCCATTAACATACTGACAAAACCGAGTATCCAGACCCCTGCCGGAATCTGTCTCATGGAGACGTTACCGCTATTGGCTAGCATTCTTATCATCCCGCTTCATTCAATCTCATCAGCTTGTTTGTTCCGGTAGCCATCATGGTTCTCGCCTCATGGTAATCAGCCGCCATGCTGTTTAGACAGTCCTGAGACTGCTAAGGCTAGACGTTGGTGGGTTCTGCGCCGGACGCGGAGGACTGAAAGTTCACCCATCACTACGCCCGGCGCTTTAAGAGCTTCATTTTTAAAGCGATATGACTTGGCACCAAGTGGTGTTCTGTTGAAGAGCATCTGAGCCGGCCTGGAGAGTCGTAGCTGAAAGATAAAGCCGGTGGTTTTATCTTGTATATGAAATAAACAATGAGGTTGGCTAGCTATCGATAAAGGTACGGGTGAAACCTTTAGCGTTTTTGTGGGTAATCGAAGTCAAGAAGGCGCTCAAGGATGCTGGGTTTCTTTACTGCCAGTTTATCGGCAATCTGCTATTTTTTATGCCGATTTTTGGAAGCTTATCGGGTGATCCCCCCCGCACCACCCCCTCGTGGGTAAAAAACCGGTTTTAACGAATAAAATAGTAAAGATTGAGCTGCACGTTAAGACAATCGATTTCTCGTTTGGCGAGGCAAACACGTTCTTTTTCAAAATAAGATCGAAAATCACATCGGAGCGATTGGGTATTTCGTTTATGATTACAATGAAACCCTATCCATTGCTGGCGTGAGGGTTCACTATTTTTTACAGAACTACCAAATATCAATTTTACCCTTACTTTTCAGGATCTAGACATGCAGCATCATTTACCGAAATCCTTTGTAACCGCCGCCGTATTGTTGGCGTCAGGCTTATTCTTCAGTTTGACATCCGCATACGCCGAGGAGTCTTCCAATAATATTATTCCCAATTTTATTGGGTTAGGTATTGGAGTGACGCCAGAATACAGCGGGTCTGGCGATTATGCCTGGGGGGCAGCACCTGGCCTATATTACCAATTCAAGGATAGCAACCGGTTTGTCGAATGGTATGGACCGATCGTCGATGCGAATTTACTTGATTCGCCGAATTGGCAGATAGGACCCATTTTCTCCTTCCAGTTTGGGCGCAGCGATGTGGATGACAATATCATTTCCCGCTTACCCGATGTAGATAACACCGTCGAGGGGGGGGTGGTCGTCTCATACATTTACAATAACTTAGAAGGAATTCCATGGCGCTTGCGGGTCGGCGCGCAGGTAATGGGTGATCTGGGTGATGTCTACAATGGCGCGAATAGCGGGCTATGGGCTAATTTCTGGTTCCCAATCAGTCATAAAGCAGTCATTGGGGTGGGTACTGGCGCTTCTTGGGTAAGTTCAAGCTACAATCAGGCTTATTACGGCGTCACTCAAAAAGGCTCACAGGCAAGTGGCTTACCGGTATTCAATCCCGGTGGCGGACTGACGCAATGGTATGCGTGGCCAGCGCTAGTTGTCCAAATTACCCCAGAATGGTACATGGGTGCCGGGTTGTTATACCAGCGGATTGCTGGCGATGCGGCTGACAGCCCGATTGTTAAGCGCGGTGACGCCAGCCAGTGGAGTGGTGGTGCCGGTGTCGGTTACGCTTGGAAGTAGTAAGGTTAATTTTACCCAATGACTGCATCCGGAGAGTCTATTTTTTTCAAGTCGGGCGCGTTGCGGCTAGAGGGCCGGTTGCGGCTGGCACCCGGTCCGGATGCGGTAGTGATCTCGCATCCACATCCGCTCTATGGCGGCGAATTGGATAATCCAGTAGTTGTAACGCTGGCCAAGGTATACCAGCGATTAGGTTATAGCACCTTGCGCTTCAATTTTCGTGGGGTCGGAGCTAGTGAAGGCGCCTATGACAATGGCCGTGGCGAGCAAGACGATTTGCGTGCGGCAGCGGGTGTTTTGGTGGATCTGGGCAAAACCGTGACTGATTTGACTGGTTATTCTTTCGGTGCCTGGATCACCTTGTCTCTTGATCCGCAGCGGCCTGCGGTTCGCCGGCTGGTGCTGGTGGCCCCGCCGGTTGCGTATATGGAGTTTGACACCCTCCCGCCGTCATCAGCCGCGGAATTGGTGGTGATTTCCGGGGACTGTGATTCGTTTGCCCCGCTGAACTTATTACGCAAACAGATCCCGTTTTGGCATCCGGCCGCCCGCCTGCATGTGCTTCCCGGTGCTGATCATTTTTATCAAGATGCGCTGGGCCGGCTGGCAAGTCTGATGGAAGCGGTGTTAACCGGAACGTTAGAGCGAGAGGGTCTCCAATCACCTGACGTCTGACGTCTGACGTCTGACGCTTGCTGCGGTATCTTTAGATCTTGATCGGAGTAACGATCATCTGAATTTCCCGCAGATGCAACCGGCGTTGCATGGCAATGGCTGTGTGGTTGTGCAGCCACGAAATCAGCCAGCTCTCATGGGAAAAAATTAACTTGCTGCCCAAGCAAACGCTGTTGGGATACTCACGGGTGACTTCTATCACCAATTTTTCCAATTCCGTCTCGACGTCAGTGCCATAAGCAGCATAGGAAGTCGCCGCCCATCCCTGATGGTGGCAGTAATGGACATAGTAACGCAGTGAGTTTTCAATCTGATACTTCAAGGAGCGTAGCGCGCCCTTGCCGCCGAAACTCTCTGCATCAACCTCGCCGACGCTTAGAAAGATGAAGTTTTTGAAATGCCCGGTGAATACTTCATTAACCCATTTGAGAGTGTACATTCCCAGGCCGCGATTCTTGCCAACGAGGAAGATGGCGGTCGGTAGCGTGGGGTCTAACGCCGGTTCCGGCAAATCCTCGCCCCAGTCCGGGCGGGGTGCATACAGCGCGTCGACTGTGCGCAACTGTTGGCGCACTCCTTCATAGTGGCGCTTAATTAATGCGCAAAGGGTGATGATCAGGCCGGTGATCAGAATCGTCAGCCAACCGCCTTCAGTGAATTTTTCCACGACGGTTACAATCAAAATGCCGCCGGTGACGGTGAAACCCAGCAGCGACAGCATAAGCCGCGATTTGTAGTTTTTCTCGTCATAGCGATTGGTCCACCAATGCTTGCACAGGCCAAGTAGCGATAGCGAAAAGGTCATGAACACATTGATGCTGTATAGCACCACCAGCACGGACACATCCCCCTCAGTCCATATCAGGATGCCGAGCGCGCCCAGCCCCATCAGCAGGATGCCGTTTTGAGTCACCAGCCTTCCAGACAAGTTGCGGAACTGACGTGGCGCCCAGGAATCGACTGCCATATAGGCCAGTACGCGCGGCCCGCCAAGAAAGCCAATGTTGGCTGCGACAAACAATAATCCCGCCTCTAGCAGCATCACGATAGCCAGCAGGCTGTAGCTCAAAATGGGATCAAGCCGCCAACTGTCGATAATGGCGCCAAAAGTGACTGCATTGAGCGTTTGATAGGGAATATATTGCGCATTCCAAAGCAGATAGAGAAGGATGACTCCGCCAGCGGTGAAACTCAGGGCCAGGGCCATGTAGAGCATGGTGTAGCGGCCAGTGATAACCCGCGGCTCGCGCAGCAATTGGACATTATTGGACACCGCCTCCAAACCCGTATAGGTGCCACCGCCGAGTGAGTAGGCTTTCAGAAACAACGAAGCGGCAAATACCCACCCCATCTGCTGGGTGAGTTGCTCAGTCTCAGTGAAGGTATCTGGAATCAGGGCAGGCAATCCCTCAGCATGGGCAATAATGCCATAGACAATCAGCCCAGCGTGAGTCAGGATGAAGCCGGTGAAAATAAGCAACAGGACCCGGAGCGATTCTTTTAGGTTGAGCAGGTTGAGTGCAATCAAGCCAGCGCCCAAGGTTATTTCAGTCATCAGCTTATAAGGCTGGACTCCAATGGGCAGCAGGCTGAACAGCGCATCGACCCCTGCAGCGATAGAGATCGCAATAGTCAACACGTAATCGACCAGCAGTGCCGAACCCGATACCAACCCGGCCCGGGAACCCAGTAATTGGGTAGCGACTTTGTAGCCGCCACCACCTGATGGAAACAGTTCAATGACCTGGTTATAGGCCAAAGCGATGATGAAAACTGTTAGGAAAGTGGCAACCGCCAGATATAGGCCAAAATGCGTATAGCGTCCCAATGCCAGGAAAGCTTCTTGCGGGCCATAGCAGGCTGACGATAAGCCATCGGCGCCAAGACTGATCCAAGCTAGAAAAGCGACAAGCGCGATATTCTGACGCTTGTCAGAAGGATGAAAATTAGTATGGAGGGGGTCTTGCGGTTTGCTGATAACCGCCTCCTTGACTTTGTTAGCGAACGGCATAATGGTTTCTCGTTGCGGTTTTAATAATGCCGGGTCTCACTATACTCTACAACCCAACGATTGGCGCCGCTTGCCTTAGCTGTGCAATAAGATCCACGATGTGGATTGGGAGGAGTTTCTATCGTTTGTTTATTTAATATATTGAAATATAATTAATTTTATAAAATACCATTTGTGGGGGGGGAGCGATCTTTCCTGCCCCTTGATGGA
>DDST01000120.1 GCA_002343485.1 Proteobacteria bacterium UBA2383 | reverse complement strand
CGAGGCCGAGCCATTGATGCAACGAGCGCTGGCCATCGACGAGCACAGCCTCGGCCCCGATCATCCCAAGGTCGCCACCGACCTCAACAACCTGGCCCTGTTGCTCCAGGACACCCACCGGCTGGCCGAGGCCGANNAGCCATTGATGCAACGGGCGCTGGGCATTCTTCTCAATTCCACCCGATGTATGCGCTATGAGCATCCGCATCTGCGCACAGTCATCGAGAACTACACGCACACCCTGAAGGCGCTGGGTCAGAGTGAGGAAGACATCGAAGTAGAATTGCGGAAGCGGCTGGCGGAACACAAAATCCAGAATGAACACGCCTTATTGACCGGTCAATAAAGCGAGTATCCCCTATTAAACGCACACTGTGCGTACCATCACCCGCCAAGACTCGCTCCGCGAAAATATCCGGGAGCACATAGCGCGCAACGCCTAAAAACCTTATGATAAGTGGCGAAGCTAAAGTTAGCGGCCTGCAATCTTGCCTGCCGTCCATTTATCCCAGAGCTATGAACAACAATATTAAAATCTTGATTATCCCCTCCCGGAATATCCCCCGGTTTTCACCCGGCCCGCCCCCTCATCCGGGCGAGCCTTCAAGCTCCCGCCGCTGCTGGTTCAACCACGGCGTTCGATATCATTAAGGAGAGAGCGTTCATGCATGACATTATTCACCAATTAGAACAAAAACGCGCCGGCGCCCGTCTGGGCGGGGGTCAGCGCCGCATTGACGCGCAGCACAAGCGAGGCAAGCTCAGTGCCCGCGAGCGTATCGAAGTCCTGCTCGATCCGGGCAGCTTCGAAGAATGGGATATGTTCGTTGAGCATCGCTGCACCGATTTTGGTATGGGCGAGACCTCGATTCCCGGCGACGGGGTGGTGACCGGCTATGGCACCGTCAATGGCCGCATCGTCTTTGTCTTCAGCCAGGATTTCACTGTATTCGGCGGTTCATTATCGGAACCCCACGCCGAAAAAATCTGCAAGATCATGGATCACGCGATCAAAGTCGGTGCGCCGGTCATCGGCCTGAACGACTCGGGCGGCGCCCGCATCCAGGAAGGCGTGGACTCGCTGGCCGGTTATGCCAACGTATTTCAACGCAACGTCATGGCCTCCGGGGTCATTCCGCAGATTTCTCTGATCATGGGTCCCTGCGCCGGCGGCGCGGTGTATTCACCGGCCATGACCGATTTTATCTTCATGGTCAAAGACACCTCTTATATGTTTGTGACTGGCCCCGAGGTGGTGAAGACCGTCACCCATGAAGAAGTCACCGCCGAGGAACTGGGCGGTGCTATATCGCATTCAGTCAAGTCGGGGGTGTGCGACCGGGCTTTTGAGAATGATATCGAGGCGCTGTTGATGCTGCGCCGCTTCATCAATTTCCTGCCGGCCAATAACCGGGAAAAACCACCGTTCCGGCCCACGCCCGACCCAGCGGACCGGTTGGATTATTCACTGGATACCCTCATTCCCGACAGTGCCAACAAGCCTTACGACATGAAGGAGCTGATCCTGAAAGTCGTGGACGACGTGGACTTTTTCGAGGTGCAGCCGGAGAACGCCAAGAACATCATCGTCGGCCTGGCGCGGATGGACGGCTGGCCGGTCGGTATTGTCGCTAATCAGCCCATGGTGCTGGCTGGCTGTCTGGATATCAAGTCTTCGATCAAAGCCGCCCGTTTTGTGCGCTTCTGCGACGCTTTCAATATTCCGATCATTACCTTTGTCGATGTACCCGGCTTCATGCCCGGCACCGCGCAGGAATACGGCGGCATCATCAAGCACGGCGCTAAGCTGCTGTACGCCTATGCTGAATGCACCGTACCCAAAGTCACCGTCATCACCCGTAAAGCCTATGGCGGTGCTTATGACGTGATGAGCTCCAAGCATCTGCGCGGCGATGTCAACTTCGCCTGGCCGACAGCCGAAATCGCGGTCATGGGCCCCAAGGGCGCAGTCGAAATCATCTTCCGCCAGGACATCGGCGACCCGGCCAAGATCGAGGCGCGCACCGAGGAATATCGCAAGAAATTCGCCAATCCGTTCATCGCCGGCCATCGTGGTTTCATCGATGATGTGATCATGCCGCACGGCACTCGCAAGCGCATCTGCCGCTCGCTGGCGATGCTGCGGGACAAGGAACTCGAAAATCCGTGGCGCAAGCACGGCAACATTCCGCTGTAAGGGAGAAGCGAGACATGTTCAAAAAAATTCTCATTGCCAACCGTGGCGAAATCGCCTGCCGAGTCATCAAGACTGCCCGTAAAATGGGCATCAAGACGGTAGCCGTTTATTCTGAAGCAGACCGGGATGCATTGCATGTCGAAATGGCCGACGAAGCCGTATTGATCGGTCCGCCGCCCACCGCCCAGAGCTATCTGGTGATGGAGCGCATCATCCAAGCCTGCAAGGACACGGGTGCGGACGCCGTCCATCCAGGCTACGGTTTTCTGTCCGAGCGCTCGGCTTTCTGCGATGCGCTGGAGAAAGAAGGCATCGCGTTCATCGGCCCGAAAGTACGCGCTATCGAGGCCATGGGCGACAAGATCACCTCCAAGATCCTGGCCAAAGAGGCCGGCGTCAATACCGTGCCCGGCCACACCGATGTGATCAGGGATACCGAGCATGCCTTGGAGATCGCACGGAACATCGGCTATCCGGTGATGATGAAGGCGAGCGCCGGCGGCGGCGGCAAGGGAATGCGCATCGCCTGGAACGATGCTGAGTGCGCCGACGGCTTTGAACGCACGACGAATGAAGCCCGCTCTTCCTTCGGTGACGATCGGATCTTTATCGAGAAATATATCGAAGAGCCGCGCCACATTGAAATCCAGGTGCTGGGCGACAGCTTCGGTAACATCGTTTTTCTAGGCGAGCGCGAATGTTCGCTGCAACGCCGCCACCAAAAGGTGATTGAGGAAGCGCCCTCACCGTTCCTGGATGAAAAGACCCGCCGGGCGATGGGTGAGCAAGCTGTGGCGCTGTCCCGGGCAGTCGACTATCAATCCGCTGGCACGGTGGAGTTCATCGTCGATTCCAAGCGCAACTTCTACTTCCTGGAGATGAACACCCGTTTGCAGGTGGAGCATCCGGTCACCGAATACATCACCGGGCTGGATCTGGTCGAACAGATGATCCGGATCGCCGCTGGTGAGAAGCTGGGCTTCACCCAGGACGAGGTCAAGCTGAAGGGCTGGGCGATCGAAGCCCGCGTCTATGCCGAAGACCCGTTCCGCAACTTCCTGCCCTCGATTGGCCGGCTGGTCAAGTACATGCCCCCCAAGGAAACGGAGGTGGTGCGCGTCGATACGGGCATCTACGAAGGCAGCGAAGTCTCGATGTACTACGACCCGATGATCGCCAAGCTGATCACCTACGGGGCGACTCGCGACCGCGCCATCACCCACATGCGCGACGCCCTCAATGAATTCTTCATTCGTGGCGTGGCGCACAACATCAGCTTCCTGGCGGCACTGATGGTGCATACCCGGTTTATGACCGGGCGAATCAGTACCAATATGATCGCCGAAGAGTACCCGAACGGCTTCCACGCCGCCGACGTGCCGCATGACGATCCGGCGTTGCTGATTTCGGTTGCCGCTTTCCTCCATCGCCGCTATATGGATCGTGCTGCTGAGATCAGTGGCCAGTTACTCGGTCACGAGCGTGTCGTCAAAAACGACTGGGTCGTGCTGATGGGCGGCGAGCGATACCCGGTTCACATCGACCCGGCAGAAGGTGGTTACGATGTGGTGTACATGGGCGAAAGCTATCAAGTTCGCAGCGAATGGCAGTTCGGCTATCCACTGTTCAAAGGCACACTGAACGGCACCGAGATCTGCATTCAGGTCGAGCGCCGCGACATGATCTACCGGTTGTTCCACTGGGGCTCACAGGCCGATGTGATGGTGCTGTCGCCGATGGTGGCGGAATTACAAGCGCTGATGCCGGTCAAGGCACCGCCAGATTTGTCCAAGTTCCTGATGTCGCCGATGCCGGGCCTGCTGACTAAACTCAGCGTCCAGGTTGGTCAAGAGGTCAAGGCGGGCGAAGAGTTAGCGGTCATTGAGGCAATGAAGATGGAGAACGTGCTGCGCGCCGATCACGACGCCAAGGTTGCCAAGATTCTGGCAGCGCCCGGTGACAGCCTGGCAGTGGATCAGGCAATCATCGAGTTCGAATAAAGGATAATGAACGGGCTTCCAGCCCGTTCCACTTTTCCCTGTGAATCCAGCCTGGGCTATAAGTCCAGGCTGCGTTGTTCATCATGCGATACAACCAAGGCCCCGCGTCAGTCAGCCTCTCTTAACGAGTAAAATTGACGGCAGCAGTAGCATGTTCAGCATCATGCCAAGCCTTCTGGACAACGTACTCCCGTACCTCCCAGGCCACAGTAACCGCTAGGATTCTTGGCCAAATACTGCTGATGATAATCTTCGGCGTAATAGAACGGGGAAGCGTCAGCAATTTCGGTCGTAATCTTTCCATGACCAGCGGCTGTCAGCGCTTGCTGATAGGCATCGCGGCTGGCAATAGCAGCAGAGCGCTGAATCTCACCAAACGTATAGATTGCAGAGCGATACTGGCTTCCAACATCGTTACCTTGGCGCATACCCTGCGTGGGATCGTGCCCTTCCCAAAATATCTGGAGCATCCGCTCATAGGAGACGGCTGCTGGATCGAAAATCACCTGCACCGCTTCGGTATGGCCGGTCAGACCACTGCACACCTCCTCGTAGGCCGGGTTGGGCGTGAAACCGCCCGCATAGCCAACGGCAGTGCTGTAGACCCCCGGTTGAGTCCAGAATTTACGTTCCGCACCCCAGAAACAGCCAAGCCCGAAGATGGCTTGCACCATACCAGCTGGAAACGGGGGCTGCAGAGGATGGCCATTCACATAGTGCCGCATCGGGACTGGCATCGGTGTTGCCCGGCCAGGCAATGCTTCTTCAGGACGTAATATCTGGGTTTTACGGTGCTGCCACAGCATAAGCCCTTCTCCTAATAACGAATAGACAATAGTTTGATCTTTTCAGGAACCGTGCGTTTCCACAAATCGGCTTGCGACTTGACGCATGGCGATTATGCTATGCATTGAAATTACTGAAATCACCAAGTAAGGAGAGGAATTTATCATGCTTAAACCGTTTTCCTGGGTGCTCCTTTGTGCCGGTCTGTTGCCGCTCCCGGCACAAACTGCCAGCTATGATTGCACACAAGCCAGCACCTCGGTCGAAATCGCTGTGTGCGCCAATCCCCGTCTCAACCGTCTGGATGAAGACCTAGCCACGCTCTATCGCTCCCTATTAAGGGAGCTGCCCCGGCAGCAAGCCGAACGGCTGCGTCAAGACCAACGATCCTGGTTGACTGCCCGCAATAGCTGCGGTGCTGACGTGCGCTGCCTGCAAGCCCGTTATCAGGAACGCATGAGCCGGTTGAACCAATATTGAAGAGTGTTCCTTGATGAGTGGTGAACCACTGCCCTGGCACGAAGACCTATGGCGGCAACTCCAACAGCGTCAGGCCGCTGGACGGCTGCCACACGCCCTGTTATTGACCGGGCCTGCGGGACTGGGCAAAGGCGTCTTCGCTCGCCGGCTAGCGCAAGGGCTACTGTGCGAATCACCTGACGCTCAGGGTAATGCTTGCAGCCATTGTCGCGCATGTCATCTGTTCCAAGCAGGCAGCCATCCTGATTACACGGTGATCCGCCCAGAAGAAGAACATAAGGGCATTGAGCATAGTTCACCCAAAAAAAAGAGTAGCGTAATCAAAATTGATCAGATTCGTGATTTTTGCGTCTTTCTTGGTTACACTTCTCAATACGGTGGCTATAAGATCGTACTACTGGAACCGGCTGACCGGTTGCATACGAATGCAGCTAACAGCTTGCTGAAAACGCTGGAAGAACCACCCGCTAATAGTCTATTGCTGCTGGTCACTGCCCAGCCTGCCCGATTGCCTGCCACCGTGCGCAGCCGCTGTCAGGTCATCCGTTTCAAACCGCCCTCCCCCAAGGTTGCAGTGCCTTGGCTGGCATCACGGTTATCTGGCAAATTGGAACCGGCAGCATTACTTAATGTAGCGAGCGGAGCCCCCTTAGCAGCTTTGGCCTATGCCGGCGAAGAGCGCTGGCACCGCCGCCAGGAATTGATGGGCAGCTATGAACAGGTCATTGTTGGCCAGATCGATCCAATCCAGGCCGCAGAAACCTGGGTACAAGGCGATTTGGCGGAAAATTTACGCTGGCTGATCAGTTGGCATACTGATCTAATTCGGCTTAAGATGAGTCCTGATTCTACCCATTTGAATAACCCTGATTTACGGCCTGTATTGCGGGATTGGATGGCCCAACAATCCCCATTGAGACTGTTCGAGCGTCTGGACGCGGCCATTCACTTGCATGCTCTATGCGTGCTGACCCAAACCAATACGCAGTTGCTTCTGGAAGTCTTTTTCAGTGGCAGCCCGGCGAATGATGAATCGAATATTTTTGTGAACAAGCGCATACAAGGCTGAACCTATGGCAGGTCCACGACAAGGCGTCATCTCCCTTGCAATCAAGGACAAGGTGATGCTGCAGGCCAATTACATGCCCTTTATCAAGGGGGGCGGGGTTTTCATTCCCACCGAAAAAACCTTCGAACTGGGTGATGAAGTCTTCCTTTTACTGACTTTGCTCGAAGATCCGGAACGGTTTGCTATTACTGGCAAAGTGATCTGGATCAATTACCGGACGACACCGGGCGGGCGGCAAATCGGGGTTGGCATCCAGTTTGGCGGCACGGATGGGGAACGGCTCCGGAAAAAAATTGAAACACTGTTAGCCGGTTACACCCGGATTGAGCAGTCTACCAATACGATGTAAAGGATGATGCCTGATGCTGGTTGACTCCCACTGTCATTTGGATCGGCTTGACCTCGCCCAATTCGGCGGCAGTCTGCCGGGCGTTTTGGAAGCCGCTATGGCAAATGGAGTCACACACCTGTTGAGCGTCGCCACCGATCTGGAGAGCTGGCCACGCTTAGCCGGGTTGACTGAGCCATATCCGCAAATTGCCCTGTCGGTAGGAGTACACCCCAG
The DNA here is from genome assembly GCA_002343485.1 of Proteobacteria bacterium UBA2383. Classification (GTDB taxonomy): domain Bacteria; phylum Pseudomonadota; class Gammaproteobacteria; order Competibacterales; family Competibacteraceae; genus UBA2383. The sequence continues at coordinate 14,382 of DDST01000120.1, read as the reverse complement.
CGAGGAAGGCAACCGGGAACTCACCGTGGCAGAATTGACGGCGCTAGGCAGTAAAGCTCGCGTGGTCGCGATTGGCGAAACCGGTCTGGATTACCACTATGGTCATGACAGCAAGAAACGGCAACAGGCGTGGTTTCGCACCCATATCGCCGCTGCCCGCGAGTTGCGTAAACCCCTGATCGTCCATACCCGCGACGCTCGTGAAGATACCTTGCGCATCATGGCGGATGAAGGAGCAGATGAAGTGGGGGGCGTGCTGCACTGTTTCACCGAGGACTGGGACATGGCGGTGCGGGCATTGGAACTGAATTTCTACATCTCGTTTTCCGGCATCGTCACCTTCAAGAATGCCAAGCCCATTCAGGATGCAGCGCGGCGGATGCCGGCTAACCGGTTATTGATAGAAACTGATTCCCCCTACCTGGCGCCGGTTCCCTGCCGAGGCAAACCTAACCACCCTGCCTGGGTCAGGCATGTTGCGGAATTCGTAGCCGATCTGCGCGGCGAGCCGTTAGAACAGATCGCCGCGATAACCACCGCCAACTACAGCCGGTTATTTAACATCGATGTGAGGACGGTTTGAATCACATGGAGATGCGTGACCGGGTGCGCCGCTGCCTGCATTCCACACATCAGGTGGAAATCATCACGGGCGACCACGCTGTCGCTGGCATGGAGCGCGAAGAACGAGCGCTGATGCCAGCAGCGGTGCTGGTGCCTCTAGTCGAGCGCACCGAGGGCTATACGGTACTGCTGACTCAGCGCACCGATCATCTGGAACATCACGCCGGACAGATTAGCTTTCCCGGTGGCCGGACTGAGGAAGAAGATGCCAGCCCTGTGGAAACAGCGCTACGAGAGGCCGAGGAAGAAATTGGTTTGCATCGCCAGCATGTTGTAGAAATCGCCGGCTTTCTCGATCTGTATCAAACAGTGACTGGCTTTCTGGTCACGCCGGTCGTCGGGTTCATAACACCACCATTTGAACTGGCCCTGGATGATTTTGAGGTCGCAGAGGCTTTTGAGGTGCCGCTGGAGTTTATTCTCGATTCACGTCATCACGAACACCGCAGCATGCTCTACAAAGGCCAGCAGCGCCAGTATTATGTCATCCCTTATGAAAACCGTTTTATCTGGGGCGCTACTGCCGCCATGCTGGTTAATTTTGCTCAGCGGCTCACCGGAGGGAAACCGCTGCTACCCTGACGTCCCGTTGAATCTCCGGCAGATCAGCAGAAACCAAACGAAGCCGCCTATGCATGTGTCGATCCCAGAACAACTTGCTCATACCGATAGACGAGGATGCCGATGAGCTCCTTATGCTTCGCTACCGGGAAGGCGACGCGAGCGCCTTTACCCGGCTGTATGCCCGTCATAAAGGACCGCTATACCGCTATCTTCTCCGCCAATGCGGCCAGCCGGCAACCGCCGAAGAACTATTTCAAGATGTCTGGCTGAAGCTGATCGCGGCCCGCACCGGCTACACTGTGCAGGCCCGGTTCATGACCTGGCTTTATCGAATCGCCCATAACCGGCTGATCGACTATTACCGTGCCAGCAACCGAGGCTTACCCGTGTCCTATGCCGGGGATTGCCCAGAATGGGTCGACGTTCCAGCGCCGCTAGAGGAGCAGCCGGAGCACCAGGATGATCGCCGCCGCCAGGCGGAACGCCTGTTAGTATTGCTGGCTGAGCTGCCAGAAGCCCAGCGCGAGGCAGTGCTGCTCAAGGAAGAGGCTGGGCTGTCACTGGAAGAGATTGCCCAGGTCACTGGAACGGGCCGGGAAACCGTCAAGAGCCGCTTGCGCTATGCACTGGCCCGCCTGCGGCGTGGCCTGGGAGGGGCGCTATGAAGAATCTGCGTGATTGGGAATCCCATGATGAGACCTTGTCCATCCTCTATCAGGCAACCCACGATATCGAACCCCCTGCCTGGCTCGATGAACGCATCCTAACGGCAGCGCATAGGGCAGTTGCACCGCCGCAGCCAACGCCAGCGACACCTTATTCCCGGCGGCGAAGCGTTCGATTTTGGGCGATGCCGGTGGCGCTGGCGGCCACCGTCATTATGGCGGCGGGTATCGTGCGGCTGGCGCGGGAAACTGGCGAATGGGCGCCACGCCCGCAGATGCCGATGGAGTCTCCATCGTCCCTGGCAGAACCTGCCGCTAAAGCGGATACTGCGCCCGCTGGCCAGCGCACGGCGGAATCCGCTCATCAAGGTTCGTCCTCAGCAACATCTTCCCTTGCTCCCGCATCACCCGCTGCGCCGGCTATTCGCATGATGCGGATGGCGCCGCCATCGTCTGCCGCATCGTCCATGCAGGAAAAAAAGGCGCCTATTGCCGAGGAACAGCACAGACAAGATATCCTCCAGATAGCGCCAGCGATGAGAGACGAAGAGGCCAAACCCGAACGCCAAGCGGTCGATCGTCCACCAAAAGAATGGCTGGCGCATATCGCCAAGCTGCGTCGCCAGGGCCGGATCGCAGAAGCGCGAGCCAGTTTAGAAGAGTTCCAGCGCCGTTATCCAGACTATCCGCAGCCTATTTGGGAAGAAACTGATTAACCATTTCGATCAAAGTCGCTTCCTCCACTGGCTTGATGACATAACTTTTGGCGCCTTGCCGTGCGCCCCAAATTTTATCGGTTTCCTGGTCCTTGGTGGTCACAATGATCACTGGAATATGGCTAGTTGATGGATTCTTGGTAATCTGCCGGGTTGCCTGGAAGCCATTAATCTTGGGCATGACCACATCCATCAAGACGAGATCCGGCAGTTCAGCCTTAGCGACCTCAACACCCTGCGCGCCATCGGTCGCCGTTATGATTTCGTGCCCATGCTTTTTAAGGATTTTGGCGAGACTCAACGTTTGGGTCGGCGAGTCGTCGACAATCAGTATGCGGGCCATGCTGCCACTCCTGGGATGATCGGGTATATCTGCTTCACGTATCGGTGTAATCCGGGGGACAGAGATAAAAATCAGGGCCGATCCACGTTGCCCTTTACCTTTAAATTTAGCTAATCACAATAGTGTACGCCAATCTGATCCTAGAAATCTGGCGCCAACAATGGTGGTTTTATCGCCATGAGCGAGGCTTCTCGCCGGCACATGGTAGGATACCGCATAAACCGGTTCGATTTAAGGAGTTTGTTTCATGAATGCTTCACACTCAAGTTTTCTTTCCCGGCTGGTACTGGCGTTGCGCGCAGCCTGGCGGATGCTGGTTGATCACGAATTTGCCAGCAGCGTGGCGCGGCTGGAGCAGGGTGAATCGGTACCCACAGGATCAAGCGGCGCTGGCCAACCCAAACCAACGCTGCGCGATACGCTCCCAGAGTCCGCTCTCCAACTACTGGCGCTCCTGCAACAGGAAGGACGGTTCGTGGACTTTCTGGAAGAAAACGTCACCACCTATTCCGATGCCGAGATTGGTGGCGCGGCGCGTGTAGTGCATGAAGGCTGCCGTAAGGTAATCCGCGATCATCTCCAAATCGCGCCGGTGCGCGACGAAGCTGAGGGTATCCGGTTGACCTTGCCGGCCGGCTTCGATGCGACCGCAGTACGCTTGACCGGCAACGTGGTCGGTCAACCCCCGTTCACTGGAACCTTGATGCACCGCGGCTGGCGGGTGACTGAGATCAAACTTCCGAAATTGGCGGAAGGTCATAATGTTCAAGTATTGGCTCCGGCGGAGGTAGAGCTATGAGCGAGGCGCGTTTCGCCATTGGCATCGATCTGGGGACAACGCACTGCGTACTGGCGGCGGTGGATCTGCAAGCCAGCGACTTGGATGAGGTCGTCGACTGGATCGAAATGATCCCGCAGCTCACAGCACCCGGTGCGGTTGAAGAGCGGCCGCTATTACCATCGTTCCTGTATCTACCGCATCCCGATGAACTACGTGCAGAGGATCGTACTCTGCCGTGGGGGGAGCAACCCCCGTTCGTCGTCGGCGAGCTGGCCCGCAACATGGGCAGCCGCACCCCGATCCGGCTCGTAGCCAGTGCCAAGAGCTGGTTATGCCATCCTGGCGTCGACCGGCGCGCGGCCATTCTGCCCGTGGAAGCGCCCGAGGAAGTACAACGGGTGTCGCCGCTGCAAGCCTCGATGCGCTATCTGGAGCATCTGCGCACCGCCTGGAATCTACGCCATCCCGACGCGCTGATGGCAGAACAAGATGTCGTGTTGACCGTACCTGCGTCCTTCGATCCGGCTGCCCGTGAACTGACTGCCGAGGCGGCAGCGGCAGTCGGCCTGGGCAACCATCTCGTCCTGCTGGAAGAACCACAGGCGGCGCTGTACCACTGGATTCTGGCCACCCGGGGTCAATGGCGCAAACAGGTACGATTGGGCGATATTATTCTGGTGATTGACCTGGGTGGCGGCACCACGGATCTCTCGTTGATCGCGGTCACCGAGCGTGACGGTTCCCTGGAACTGGTGCGGGTGGCGGTCGGCGATCATATTCTACTGGGCGGGGATAACATGGATTTGGCCCTGGCGCATGCTGTCCGCGCTAAGCTGGCCGGACAAGGAACGCAACTCGATCCCTGGCAGTTGCAGGGTCTGACCCATGGCTGCCGTTCGGCAAAGGAGATTTTACTCAGCGACGCCAGCGTTGAGGCCGTGCCAGTGGTGGTACCCAGCCGTGGTTCCCGGTTGATCGGCGGCACCTTGCGCACTGAATTGACCCGCGACGAGGTCGCCCGGATTCTGATAGAAGGATTCTTCCCGGCCGTGGAGGCGTCGGCGCGACCTGCAACCCGGGCGCGGGCGGCGCTCACCAAGCTCGGCCTACCCTATGCTCAGGATGCCGCCATGCCTCGTCATCTGGCAGCCTTCTTGGGCCGGCAGGTCGAAGCGACCCGCAATTTAGCCGGGTTTGAGAATCGCTTGCCGGAAAACGCCAGCTTCCTGCATCCAACCGCCGTCTTATTCAACGGCGGTGTCTTCAAAGCGCACTCGCTACTGGACCGGACGCTGGGCTTGCTCAACAATTGGTTAACCGCTGAGGGCGCGCCGCCCGCGCGGCTGCTGGAAGGTGCGGATCTCGATCTAGCGGTGGCACGCGGTGCGGCCTATTACGGTTATGTGCGGCGCGGGCGCGGGGTGCGGATTCGCGGTGGCACCGCCAAATCCTATTATGTCGGTGTCGAGAGCGCCATGCCAGCGGTACCGGGAATGGAACCACCGATCCAGGGGTTATGTATTGCTCCGTTCGGGATGGAAGAAGGGACGCAAGCTGAACTGCCGCCGCAGGAGGTTGGGCTCGTGGTCGGCGAGCCCGTGCGCTTCCGTTTCTTTGGCTCATCCGTGCGGCGCGTTGATCAAGTTGGTACGGTGCTGGAGCAGTGGGCGCCGGAAGAGCTTGAGGAACTCGAAGAAATCGAAGCCAATCTGCCTGCCGAGGACCGGCAGCCGGGTGAAGTGGTGCCGGTGCGTCTGCATGCCGCCGTGACCGAGGTCGGTACGCTGCGTCTGGAAGCCGTGTCACGCACCGGCACAGAAACCTGGAAGGTTGAGTTCGACGTGCGCGGGGAGAATTAAGCCATCGCTCGATCAGACACACCCCGCTATCTGGCGGGCATTGATCTCGGCACAACCCATACCGCCGTTGCTTACGCCGATCTCCGTAGCCCGGCTAAGATCCACGCATTCGCCATTGAGCAGTTGATCGCCCCCGGCGCAGTAGCGGCGCGACCCCTGCTGCCTTCCATGCGCTATCACCCGGCCGAGGGTGAACTGGTGGCGGCGGATGTGCAACTTCCCTGGGCATTCACCGATCCCGGCAACGTTGCCAACGTTATTGTGGGCGAATTGGCGAGGGAACGCGGTTCGCGAACACCGGGCCGGTTGGTGGCCAGTGCGAAAAGCTGGCTGTCCCATGCCGGGGTAGACCGCACCGCGCCGATTCTGCCCTGGGGCGCACCGGTGGAGATTGCCAAGGTCTCACCCCTGGCCGCCAGCGCCAGCACACTGGCCCACCTCCGCTTGGCCTGGAATCACCACTTTCCCCGCCAACCCCTGGAGCGGCAGGAACTGGTGTTGACCGTGCCGGCTTCATTCGACGAAGCAGCACGGGCATTAACCGTGGAAGCGGCGCGGCTGGCAGGTTTGCCGCAACTGCGTTTACTGGAAGAGCCGCAAGCCGCTTGTTATGACTGGCTGCACCGCCATCGAAATGAAGTGGCAACCGCTCTCGGTGAATCGCGATTGCTGCTGGTATGTGATGTGGGCGGCGGCACCACCGATCTGACGCTGATTCAGATCGAAGCAGGAGAAGCCGGTCCGCAACTGACCCGCATCGGGGTTGGCGACCATTTGATGCTGGGCGGCGATAACATGGATCTGACCCTGGCGCGCACGGTCGAGGCTCGGCTCGGCGGCGGGCGGTTGAACGCCGGCGAACTCTCCCAGCTCTTGCAGCAATGCCGGAGAGCCAAGGAACGGCTGCTAGCAGCGGACGCGCCTGAGCGAGTGACCGTGACGGTATTGGGCGGCGGCGCCCGGCTGATCGGGGGCGCGCGTTCCGCAGAACTAAGCCGCGATGAAGTGCAAGCGCTGCTGGTGGATGGCTTCATGCCAGCCGTTGGCATGGATGAACGACCGCAAGGCCGTCGCGCGGCGGTCATCGAATTTGGCTTGCCTTATGCAGCGGATGCGGCCATCAGCCGTCATCTGGCCGCATTTCTAAGCGGCCATGCCGAGGCGTCGCGCCGGGCCTTGGGTGCGCAAGCGCCCGTTGCGGGTCTGCCGATGCCAGACGCCGTATTGCTCAATGGCGGCGTGTTCCATGGCGCCATCCTGGTCGAGCGGTTGCTGGAGATTCTGCACCGGTGGCGCGGCGCATCCCTGTTGCAGCTGGATAATCCGGAGCCGGATGTGGCAGTTGCACGCGGCGCGGTGGCCTATGGATTAGCGCGCCGGGGCCGCGGTCTGAGAATTGGCGGTGGTTCGGCGCGCAGTTATTTCCTGGCGGTGGACAGTGGCCGTGACCGGAAACAGGGTGTCTGTCTGCTACCACGGGGCACCGAGGAAGGACGGGAAATCCGGCTAGAGCAAACTTTTTCCCTGCGATTGGGCGCACCGGTACAGTTTCATTTAATGTCCTCCACCGGCGATGCTCTTCATCGGCCCGGCGAAGCCGTGGCATTGGATGTCGAGGGATTGATTCCTCTGCCACCGGTCGCCACCGTCATTGAAAGCGAGATTGCCGGTGAAGTGCCCGTGCAACTGATCGCGCAACTGACTGAAATCGGGACGCTGGAGGTGGATTGCGTCGCGGTGAAGCCCTCCTCACCACTCTCTGAAGTAAGCGTCAACCAAGGACGCTGGCAGCTGGCCTTTCAATTACGTGGCAGCGACACAGCCACTCTAGCGCGCTTGCATCCACGTTTTCCCGAAGCGGCGGCGCTGCTGGAACGGTTCTACGGCTCCCGTGCGCCGGATGTGGAGCAGAAGGCCATCAAAGGACTACGCAACGAGTTGGAACGGCTGCTCGGCAAGCGTGAGACGTGGGAGACGCCGCTGCTGCGTGAACTGTTTAATGTGCTTTGGGCTGGGGCGCGGCGGCGGCGGCGTTCAACGGATCATGAACGGCTCTGGTTCAACCTGACCGGCTATTGCTTGCGTCCTGGCTTTGGTTATCCACTGGATGAGTGGCGGGCCGAACAATTGTGGACACTCTATGAATCAGGAGTGCAATACGTTCGTGATGCGCAGAACGGGTCGGAATGGTGGACCCTGTGGCGGCGGGTGGCCGGTGGACTGGACGCAGCAGCGCAGGCGCAGTTAGGCAAAGCATTGCTAGCAGGCTTGCGTCCCCTGACCGGTAAAGCGGTTAAAGACAAACAACCGGGCATAGAGGATATGGCACGCCTGGCGGCGGTGCTAGAGCGTTTACCGGCGGCGCGCAAGGCCGAGCTGGGTCAATTGCTACTCAAGCGGCTGACGCGTAAAGGAGAATCACCTCAACTCTGGTGGGCCGTTGGCCGGCTGGGCACCCGCATTCCCGCCTATGGCAGCGCCCATGACGTGGTGCCAGCCACTGTGGCCGAGGAATGGCTGGATCGCGTGATGGCGTTGGACTGGAAAATTGTGACCCCAGCGGCGTTTGCCGCGACCTTGCTCACACGGCTCAGCGGCGACCGGGAACGGGATTTGAACGAGACGTTGCGAACGCAAGTGATTCAGCGGTTGCGGGCAGCAAAAGCCCCCGCTTCCTGGCTGCATATGATCGAGGAAGTGGTGGATCTCGATGAAGTCGATACCGGAAGGGTCTTCGGCGAGGCACTGCCGCCGGGATTACGGCTGGTAGGATAGCCGGATGACAGCCCGCCGGGCAGCGGGCGGTTCCGTTGCGAAAACTGGGCATCATCCAACCGGCGGACTGATCATGACAACGCCTCAAGTCCTAAGCGCAACGTGCTAAGGCGATGTCCACTTCCATGCTCCGTTCATAACACGCCTGGGCGACCTCCCAGTTCTCTTGCTTTTCCCAATAGTCCCCGAGTTTCTTTAAACTCTTCAGATAGCGGCCATGCAAGCGATCGCGGGCTTGGATCGCCCAAGGTTCGGCGTCCTGGCCCAGAAACAGGCCGCGATAGGCGCGCAAGAGCGCATTTGTCGCGGCGGCCAAACCAGCTGGCCCAGCCTGTTCATCTTCCTCGCGCACTCGCGCAAGCATTTGATTGATACGGCGCTCCAGTATTCTTGCACGATCCTGGCTTGGCACAGGGGCCGAACCGGCTTGGGACACCAGCAACGCCGGGTATCCGTGATGCGTCCGAAGCGCGCCTCGCCCTGAAACATCAGCCGGATGGTTCCTTCATTGACCACGGGTAGTCGATTTCTGCGAGGACGCTGGGGAGTTTTTTCCAGTTCTCTTGCAGCAGCCACATGGGCTTTGGGATGTTGCTTGTCTGGAGCCCGCTTACGCCAGTCGTGACGATGCAACAGATCGCCGGCAGAGGCCAGTGCAACGGTGCGCTCCAGGCGGGTATCCAGCGCTCATTTGATCTCGCCGATCACCAGGATACCGCCCACCTTGGCTTTCTCGAAGAACGGGGCCGGAAAGGCCGTTTCCTCGTCGCGTGCCATGTTCTCGTACCCGGCGTCCGCCTCTCCTCACCGGACCGCCCTCCGGAACGCCGCTGGCGTGGACAAAGCGCGTTCGGAGTTGACAGGCCCAACCCATTGACACATCAATCGCTTGCACCGTTTGCTCCAGCGGCAAGCCCAACTCCAGAGGCAACACCACGGCTTGCGCTTGTCTCAATTCCTCGACCGTCCGCACCTTCGCCAAACAGGCTTTGGCCTGCTCCAGACACTCACCACCGCTCGCTCATCGTCTTATTGCCATACCTTTTCTGTTGGAGTGTAATTATTTTATTTTTGATGTGGAAACGGAATTAAAGTGCATTTGATACCTTTAGCAATTAGGTGGTAGCGGAACTTCAAGCTGCCCGGTATTCGATCAAAGTAGAGGACATCGCACCCGGTATTGCCGGTGCAGCAGGCATTGCTCTTGATGTGACGTTCTTCGCATCTACCCCTGTTATTCCTGCACTTGTCTCTTCGTGTACGACAGGGATAGCCGCCATTGCTGCAAAATTTCCTGAGATTCGGCGAAAATTATTAGAAAGAGGGCTTTAACCCGACCGCTTATCCTTCCGCTGCGCTCCAGCGCGCAGGGCGGTAGCGCGAGTTAGCACAGTGTAACCCGCCGATTCCGTGGAACTTCCCCAACGGCGGGTCACAGACTAAAACACGGTACTTGAATCGCAGCCACATTCAAGTCCGCCCAGTCCACCTCCTCGCGCTAAAGCCACTGGCGGAACATCTCCCCCATAAAAGCATCCTGTAGCAGCGCAAATCACGGAACGCCTCCCGGCTCGGGGCGATCAAACGCATCAGTACTTCACCCAAACGCTGTTGTAATGGTTGGCCCCATTTTAGATTCATCAGTACACTCTTAAGCAGCTGTATTGGGTCTGTCCTCGGATCGGTGGTTATAGCAAATCCACCTTACCTGAAACTGGCCTAGTACGGTTTTCTACCGTCAAAAACTATCCGCTCTATTGGTAACTTAGTCATTCACATGAACGAACCCGAACTTTCCCGGCAGACCCCCTTCAACGTCGATTTCAGCATCGCCGAATTTGCCGACAACCCGGAACCCCGCTGCCCCTGTGTACTGCTACTGGACAATTCCTGGTCAATGAACGGCCAGCCGATTGCCGAGCTTAACCAAGGACTTGCCATGTTCAAGGAAGAATTGACCACCGACAGCCTGGCTGCGAAGCGGGTTGAGATCGCCATCGTCAGCTTTGGCCCGGTCGAAGTGGTCAACGACTTTCAGACCGCCGAACAATTTACCCCGCCGGAACTGGCCGCGCAAAAGGATACACCGATGGGCATGGCCATTCTGCGCGGGTTGGAACTCCTCAATCAACGCAAAGCACTGTACCGCGAAAATGGCATCCCTTTCTTCCGGCCCTGGATCTTCCTGATCACCGACGGCAGCCCCACTGACGAATGGAAAACCGCTGCTAGCGAGGTGCATAAGGGCGAGGAAAGCCGCGCTTTTGCCTTTTTCACCGTGGGTGTCGAGGGCGCCAATCTGGACATCCTGCAACATATTTCCTTGCGCCAGCCACTGCGGCTGAAAGGTCTGCGCTTCCGGGAACTGTTCCAGTGGTTGTCTAATTCGATGCGCTCGGTATCACGCTCAGTGCCTGGGACTGAGGTACCGTTGAGCAACCCGGCGACCCCCGACGGCTGGGCCTCGGTGTGAACCATCACGGGGCTTGGCGCACCGTTCAAGCCAGCATTCCGGGTGTTGCTCATCAAACCAGCGGCCTCGAATGCCAGGACGCCTGCGCCGTCCACCAAGTGGAGAGGCTGGATGACAGCCCGGTCCTGGTATTGATCGCCGCCGACGGCGCTGGCAGCGCGATCCAGTCACGCACAGGCGCAGAACAAGCCTGCCAAGCATTGCTGGCTGAATGCGCAAGCTGGCTGGCCACAGCGACGGACGAAGACTGGCAACCAGCCATTGCCGCATCCTGGCTGCACACTATTCAAGAAACCCTAGCGCAACAGGCAATGGATACCGGCCTGCCGGTCCGGGAATTTGCTTGCACTCTATTGGGCGCGATCGTAGCGCGCAACCGGGCATTGTTCCTACAGATCGGCGATGGCGCGATCATTATTGGAACTGAAGATAGCTACCGGCCGGTGTTCTGGCCGCAGAGCGGCCAATACCCCAACGAAACTTGGTTTGTGACCGATCCGAACGCTACAAACCGCCTCGAATGCACAGTACTTACTGAATCCATTACCGAAATTGCCCTGCTGACCGATGGTCTGCAACCGCTGGCGTTGCATTATCAAAGCCGGCAGGCCCATGAACCGTTCTTCCGCCCGATGTTTCAGGGCCTGCGCAGCTATCCTGAAGACGGCTGTCCAATGGCGCTGACTGATGCTCTGGAACAATTCCTAGACAGCCCAGCAGTCAATCAGCGTACTCACGATGACAAGACACTGATTCTAGCCAGCCGCGTGACTGCACCGGAAACAGCTTCAGCGACGCAAGCAGAAAGAGCGTGTATGCCCACAACCGGGCTTCAAGAAGATGCCGGTGACGAAGCTGTATAGTGGTGCTGGCCATCCAGTCGAACTGGGACAAGCGCTGGGGCGGGGCGGGGAAGGTGCGGTGCATGAAATCACGGGCCGGCCCAGCTTTGTCGCTAAAATCTATCACCAACCGGCCCATCCCGACAAAGCGCTCAAATTAGAGAGCATGGCCCGTCAGGCCCATCCTGCCCTTTTGGATATCGCTGCTTGGCCAGTGGACGTGCTGCGCGCTAAGCCCGAAGGTCCGGTCCAAGGCTTCATCATGCCCCGGGTGAACGGATACCAGGAAATCCATAGCCTCTATGGACCATCTCACCGTAAACGCGCCTTTCCTCACGCTGACTGGTCGTTTCTGATCCATACAGCTCGCAACCTGGCTAGCGCCTTCGAAGCAGTTCACGCCCGAGGCCATGTTATCGGGGACGTTAATCCAGGCAATGCGGTGGTTTCGGCCCAGGCATTGGTCAAATTGATTGATTGTGACTCCTTCCAAATCACCGCCGGTGACCGCCTGTTTCTCTGTAATGTCGGCGTCCCGCAATTCACTGCACCGGAGCTGCAAGGCCGGCGTTTTCATGGCTTGCGCCGCAGTCCTGACCATGATGCCTTTGGTCTGGCACTGCTCTGCTTCCATTTATTATTTATGGGCCGCCACCCCTTTGCGGGCCGTTACCAAGGGTGGGGGGATATGCCCATCGAGCGTGCTATCAAGGAATATCGCTTTGCCTTTGGTCCTCACGCCGCTGCCTGGCTGATGGAGCCACCGCCGCACACCCTGCCATTTGTTGCCCTACCCCGTCCCGTTGCCGATCTATTTGAGCGGGCCTTCGTGCCTCTCGCGGTTGGACAAAGCCGCCCCAAACCACGGGAATGGCTGTTGGCCTTGGAACAGATGAACCGGGAACTGCGGTTCTGCGGGCGGAACACGCTGCACAAATACTCCCGGGCATTGCCTGCCTGTCCGTGGTGTGAGCTGGAACAGGCCAGTGGCGCTGTATTCTTCGCAACTCCACGGCTATCACCGGTCAGCTTACCACCCATACGCCATCGTGATTTCGACCTTGACCGGGTCTGGAGCCGTATTCTAGCCATCGCACCGCCTACTGTTGAAGCCATACCCCATCCCGATCCACCGATGCCAATTACACCAACCCCGTTACCGGAAGCTTTGCAACGCGTCCAGCGGGCCAATCAGGTCAAGACCGCCGCCATCGCCAGTGTAACTTTAGTAGCGGTTCTGATTCGTCCTCGCTTGAGCTGGCTGTGGTTACCGCTGGCAGCGGCCTTATGGTCGCTGCTGAGGAACAATGCGATCCGCCGCGAATACCAGCGTCGCCGGCTGGCCTTATTGGCCGCCCGCCGGGAATTAGCCGATCTCCATATTGCCTGGCAACAACGCGCTAGCGAACAACCGTTTAGCACGGCTCTGCAGAGCCTGTATGCCTTGCGCAACCGCTATTGCCAGTTGCCCGAAGATTTGCAGCGGGATTTGCGACGGCTGGAAACCGATCAGCGCCAGATTCAACTCCAGGTTTTCCTGGAAAATCATTTCATTGACGCTGCACAGATTCCTGGTATCCGTACCACCGACCGGATTGCGCTGGAATCTTACGGAATCGAAACTGCCGCTGATGTCACCGCCGCAGCCATCTGTAATGTCCCAGGTTTCGGTCAACGGCTCGGTCACCAGCGTATGAGCGCCCTGTTAGCCTGGCGTCAAACACTGGAAGCGCAATTCCGTTATGATCCCCGGCAAGGCGTCAATCCTGCGGCGATCGCCGGCTTGCGCCAGCAATACAACCAGCAGCGCTTATCCATTGAGCAGGAATTACTAGCGAGTCCTGACGAGCTGGCTAAAATCAAAACAGATATTCTTAAACAGCGCGCCCAGCTTAACATCGCCATGATCCGTCAAGCCATGCAAGAAGCCCAAGCTCAGGCGGATCTGCGAATCTTTTACCCTGGCCTAGGCGGTTTCTGGTCGCGTTATCGTACCTAGCGACAGAACACATCATAGGAAATCTGCCTTATGGGTAGGCGCAATACGCACACGCGTGAAGAACTGCGGGAAATTGCGTTGCAAGCGGCTGAGGATTTAGTCAAGGCGCATGGCCTAACCGGTTTGAGTGCACGCAAGGTGGTTAACCGCATCGGCTACACGGTCGGCAGTCTGTACATGGTCTTTAACAGCATTGACGATCTTATCGTACAGATGAATGAACGGACGCTGGATCAGCTATATGAAATGCTAGCCGCATCCGTCGCCGGTCAATTGTCAGCTGCCACAGCGATCCGCGCACTAGCTCAAACTTACATTACCTTTGCCTTAACTCAAACGCATCGCTGGCTTGCAGTTTATCAACACCGGCTGCCGAAAGGGCAAACTGTGCCAGACTCCTTCACGGAAAAAGTGACACGGATGTTCGAGCTGGTGCAACAACAATTAACCTTACTCTGCCCTCGACGGCAACCAGAGGAAGTCGCCTTGGCCGCCCGCGCGTTATGGAGTGGAGTTCATGGCATTTGTATACTAGGTTTCGACCAGAAACTGGAGATAGCCGGAGGCCGGTCAATTCAAGAAGTTACTGGTTCATTACTCGACAATTATCTGGCCGGCTTTACTTACTTAGCCATTCGTTCTAATCAATAGAAACTTTTTCTTTCTTTGATAGTTGACAAGCACACCCACGAACAGCAGAATACATAGCTCTGTTTTCGGAGGGGTTCCCGAGCGGTCAAA
>DDST01000066.1 GCA_002343485.1 Proteobacteria bacterium UBA2383 | reverse complement strand
GCCGACAAGGAAGGCTTCCTGCGCTCGGACCGGTCATTGATTCAGACCATTGGCCGCGCTGCCCGCCACCTGCGCGGTAAGGCGATTTTATACGCCGATCAAATCACCGGCTCGATGCGCCGGGCGCTGGATGAAACCGGGCGGCGGCGCGCCAAACAGCAAGCATATAATGAAACACATGGCATCACCCCGCGCGGTATCCAAAAGGCCGTCGCCGATATTCTGGAAGGCGCTTATCCCAGCGCTCCGATCCCAGCAGCACAGTATGCCCAGGTTGCCGAGGAAACCGCCGCCTACGCCCGCGAATCACCAGCCGTTCTGGCCAAGAAGATCAAGCAATTGGAACAACTCATGTATCGTCATGCCCGTAATCTGGAATTCGAGGACGCAGCGAAACTGCGCGATGAAATCCAGCGCATCCGTCAGTTTGGGTGGGGATAGCGGGGATTTGCCGGGTTTTTATCCTGAAATCGCGCTGCTGGCTTGCCCAGCGGCGGAAAATCCTTATACTTATGTTTCTCCCTCCCGTGCCGGGGTGGCGGAATGGTAGACGCAGTGGACTCAAAATCCACCGGTAGTGATACCGTGAGAGTTCGAGTCTCTCTCCCGGCACCAAACTTCTTCAGTCGTTTATGGTTGCATTCCTGCTATGCAGCCGTTCACCGATCCAAAATATGACCCATCCAGCCTTTCAGCACCTGCGTAGCTATCCCGTTCCCGCTCTGCGACTGGAATTCCAGGAATACCGCCATATTATTACCGGCGCCCGGCATATCCACCTCGCTGCTGACGACCCGCACAATGCCTTCATGGTCGCATTCCTGACCGTGCCGCAGGATTCCACCGGCGTCGCGCACATCCTCGAACACACCGCCCTGTGCGGCAGCCAACGGTATCCGGTGCGCGACCCTTTCTTTATGATGATCCGCCGGTCGCTCAACACCTTCATGAACGCTTTCACCAGCAGCGACTGGACCGCCTACCCGTTTGCCAGCCAGAATAAAAAGGACTTTAACAACCTGCTGGATGTCTATCTGGACGCCGCGTTCTTCCCGTTGTTGGACGAGCGCGACTTCGCCCAGGAAGGCCACCGGCTGGAATTCGCCCAGCCCGGCGATCCACACTCGGAACTATTATT
This sequence comes from Proteobacteria bacterium UBA2383, assembly GCA_002343485.1. Taxonomy (GTDB): domain Bacteria; phylum Pseudomonadota; class Gammaproteobacteria; order Competibacterales; family Competibacteraceae; genus UBA2383. The sequence continues at coordinate 4,449 of DDST01000066.1, read as the reverse complement.
TAAGGGTGTGGTGTTCAACGAAATGAAGGGTGCGCTCAGTTCGCCCGTGCAGCGGCTTGGACAGGATTTACAGCAACGGATATTCCCGGCCACCACCTATCATTACAACAGCGGCGGTGACCCTGAGGCGATTCCCAATCTTACCCATGAGCAACTCAAAGCCTTTCATGCGCGCCACTACCACCCCTCAAACGCCATCTTCCTGACCTACGGCGATATTCCCGTTACCGAACATCAGGAACACTTTGAGACGCAAGCCCTCAGCCGCTTCCAGCCCCTGACGCTGGATTTAGCCATTCCTGATGAACACCGCTATTCCGCGCCAATCACGGCCCTCACCCATTACCCCTTAGACGGGGCTGAAGACCTCAGTAACCAGACCCATATCGTACTGGGCTGGCTACTCGGGCCGATTACCGACCCGCTGGCAACGCTACGGGCACGCTTGCTAAGCGATGTGCTGCTCGATAACAGCAGTTCGCCCCTGCGTCATGCTCTGGAAACCTCGGAGCTGGGCGCTGCACCCTCGCCACTGTGCGGTTTCGATACCTCCACCCGCGAAGCCACCTTTGTCTGCGGGCTGGAAGGCTCCAACCCTGAGCACGCTGAAGCGGTCGAAACCTTGGTGTGGACGGTACTGCAACACGTCGCGGCCGAGAGTGTACCGCAAGAAGCGATAGATGCTGCCCTGCATCAGCTGGAATTGAGCGAACGGGAAATCACCGGTGACGGTTTTCCCTATGGCTTGCATCTGCTGCTAGAAGCGCTGACTCCGGCCATTCATGGCGCTGATCCCCTGCCAGCGCTGGACAGCGGCCCCTTGCTGGAGCAATTGCGGGTGGAAAGCCGCGATGCCGGTTTCATCCCCCGTCTGGTCCGCACACTGCTACTGGACAACCCGCACCGGGTACGGCTCACCATGGCCCCAGACGCGGAACTGAGCATGAAACAAGCTGCGGCGGAGCGCGAACGGCTGGCCGTGATCCGCATGGCGCTAACCGAAGCCGGCCAGATCCGCATTGCCGAACAGACACGCATTCTGGCTGAACGCCAGCAACACCAGGATGACCCCGAACTGTTACCCAAGGTGGGTTTGGAGGATGTGCCGCCTGAGTTGAAGATCGCTGAGGGCGTCACTCGTCCGGTCGGCGATCTGCCCGCCACCTGGTACACCCAGGGCACGAATGGCATGGTTTACCTGCAAGCCATTCTCGATCTGCCGGCACTGGACACCGGGGAAGTGGATCTGCTGCCGCTATTTTGCGCCTGTTTGAGTGAAGTCGGCAGCGCGAACCGTGACTATCGCACCACTCAAGCTCGCCAAGCAGCGGTCACCGGCGGCATCAGCGCCCGTGCCAGTGTCCGCGGCGGGGTGGACGACGTGCGTCACGTCAAAGGCGTCATGGTGTTGGCAGGTAAGGCGCTGGCCCGTAATCATGCCGCTCTCTCCGAATTGCTGTGGGAAACCCTGACCCGTGCCCGTTTCGACGAATTACCGCGCCTGCGGGAACTGGTGGCCCAGATGCGCGCGCACCGTGAGGAGGCGATCACCGATCATGGCCACATGCTTGCGCTCACTGCCGCCAGCGCCAATCTCAGTCCTGTTGCAGCGCTTAGCCATCGCTGGGAAGGCTTACAGGGCTTAAAAGATCTCAAGACGCTCGATGAAGCGTTGGATAACCCTGAGGCACTGGCTGACTTCGCTGTCCGGCTGGAGCGGCTACGCGACCGGCTGCACAGCGTGCCCCGGCAACTGCTGGTGGTTAGCGAAGCCGGACAGCAGGACGATATCGCCGCAGCGCTGGCGGCCCATGGGTGGGATGGCACAACGATACCTGTTGAACCGTTTACCCTTGCCGTACCGAAGGCATCACCGCCTCGGCAAGGCTTCAGCGTCAACACCCAAGTCAATTTCTGCGCTAAAGCCTATCCCACCGTTGCCCCCAATCATCCTGACGCCCCGGCGCTGCAAGTCCTGGGTGATTTCTTACGCAACGGTTATCTGCATCGAGCTATCCGCGAACAAGGCGGCGCTTACGGTGGCGGCGCTAGCTACCACCCCGACAGCGGTACATTCCGCTTTTATTCCTACCGTGATCCCCGGTTAGCCGGCACGCTGGCTGACTTTGATCAAGCGCTGGATTGGCTGCAAACAAATCAGCATACTGCTCAGACCCTGGAAGAAGCCATTCTCGGCGTCATTGCAGGCATCGACAAGCCCGGCTCCCCCGCGGGCGAAGCCATCAGCGCCTTCTTTGGCACCTTCTTTGGCCGCACCCCAGAGCAGCGCCGCGCCTACCGGCAACGGGTATTGACCGTCACTCTGGACGACCTGCAACGGGTTGCAGCGACCTACCTGCGACCGGAACAGGCCCGTTGCGCTGTGCTCAGTGATGGACGGACGCTGATGAAACACCAGGATTTGGCTATCGTAGCGATCTGAAACGCCTCAACAGGAGGGGTGCAACACCTTGCCCCCGGCAACTCGAAAGGCATGAGGGGCTTCCTGGCATTTCCGGCTGATATAACCCTGCGACCATCGGCCGGGCACACCGGTCACGCGTGCAATACCGGCTAAGATATTGGTTTGACGATATATAACTGGGCCAATCCGCTTGATCAACTCCTTAACCGGCTAATTTGCTGAGCCTTTCTGCCGGACACTTGATCCTCGCTCGCGCAATTCCCCGCGCAACACCACCCGGCGCACCGGCTGGGATGGGTGTGCAATCCGCTGAAGCAGCAGTTCAATCGTGGCCTGACCGATGTCATACGTCGGTTGCGCCATCACCGTGATACCCGGTCCCACCAATTGGGTCCAGGGCAGGTCGTCGAAACCGGCCAGCCCAAGATGCTCTGGAAACTGCAAATTAGCTTCCCGCAGGGCCTTGACCAGCCCCAGCAGGATGAGACCGTTACTCCCCACCAGTGCATCGGGCAATGACGATTCTCGGATCAACTCACTCGCAGCGGCACGAGCGGCTTCTACTGTTGCCGGCACGGCTTGTGCTTGGGTTTCCAGACCATGGGTAGCCATTGCCGTTACGTAGCCTTCATGCCGCTGGCGGCCAGTGGCGCTGGCTGCTCCATGGATAAAGGCAATCCGCCGATAACCTTGTTTAATAAGATATGTGATTAGACGGTAGGCGGAATCCGCATTATCCAGCACGACTGCATCAGCAGTGGTCTCACGATCGCAGCGGTCAACCAGCACGACTGGAAACGAGTAATCACTCATTCGGAAGCGGGCCAGAGCCGGCAGCGTGGGCGACAAAATCACCCCACTGACGTTCTCGTCCCGCATCAGATCGAGATAGAACCCTTCTTTATCGGGATCTTCGTCGGTGTTGCAGAGAATCACCCGCATCCGGTTCTGATAGGCCATATCTTCGACCGCGCGGCTGACCTCGGTGAAAAAAGGGTTGCGGATATCCGAGACGATCAGACCGATCGTATCGGTACGACGCGAACGCAACCGCCGCGCCGCCAGATCCGGCCGGTAATCCAGTGCCTCGATCGCTTCCAGCACCCGCTGGCGAGTCGCCTCGGTGACCCCGGTATGTCCTGCCAATACCCGCGATACGGAAGCCACCGAGACCTCTGCCCGCTTAGCGACATCCTTGATCTGCGCCATTTGTATTTCTCCTTACCGAGATAAAAAGTAAACGATTACAACTATTGTCTCACGGTTATAGTCAAATCGAATAATTTCCATAATCCTTGACGATAGCATCGAGGGAGGTATCTGGAAGGGCGAACGGTTGGCGTTTTTTAATGCTGGCGAAGCCGTATTCAATAGGATTGAAGTCTGGACTGCAGGGAGGAAGAAAGAGGATGTGATAGCCATTCGACAACTAGGCTAAAGTCAATCCAGCGGCAAGGCTGTTTTATGGCACACCGTTCTTAGCGCGAAACTGGAGCGCAGGCGCGCGACACCGGGCAGCCGCGATAAATAAGTCCGGTGAATCCGCTCGTAGTCCGCAACATCGGTAGCAATCACCCGCACCACATAATCGGCGTCTCCCGCCATCAGATAGCACTCCATGATGTCAGGGCATTGGATCACAGCACGCTCGAAGGCATCGAGCATTTCCTCGTTTTGATTTTTCAGCGTGATCTCGACGAAGACATTGGTGGGTTTACCGATGGCTTGCTGACTCAACAACATCCGGTAGCCCTCGATCAATCCCTCTTCCTCTAGACGTTTGATCCGGCGCAGGCAAGCCGAAGGTGATAAATGGACACGCTCAGCCACATCGGTGTTGCTCATCCGCCCATCGGATTGGAGCAACCGCAGAATCTGCCGGTCAGTACGGTCACATTCGATCACTGAAATATCATTTCAAAAAACAGTGCATTTAGAACATTAAATTCTAATTTTCTATGCTTTATAAGCAACAATAGCAAGATAATTCGATCATAAATTAACTCAACAACCACCGGCTGAAA
>DDST01000028.1 GCA_002343485.1 Proteobacteria bacterium UBA2383 | reverse complement strand
GGTGTCCGGCCAGCGGATCGGGTCCCGCACCGTGTTCTGGGCGGCCGGGGTAATGGCCTCGCCCGCCGCGCAATGGCTCAAGACCGAAGCCGATTCGGCAGGCCGCCTCAAGGTGGGGCCGGATTTGAGCGTGCCCGGCTTGCCCAACGTCTTCGCCGTCGGCGATACCGCCTTGAGCGAAGCCTGGGATGGCAAGCCGGTGCCGGGGCTGGCGCCCGCGGCCAAGCAGCAGGGCGTTTACGTCGCCGGGGCGATCAAGGCCCGGCTGGAAGGACGCACCGGCCTGCCGCCGTTCCGCTACCGTCATCTGGGCAANNGTCGTCGATTTCGGCGGGTTCAAACTGAGCGGGGCGCTGGCGTGGTGGCTGTGGGGCGTCGCCCACGTATTCTTCCTGGTCGACCCGCGCAAGCGCCTGTCGGTCGCGATCGAGTGGTTCTGGGCCTATCTCACCTACAAACGCGGCACCCGGCTCATCACCGGCGGCCAGGAATAACCTCTGGAGGCGGCGCGGGTTCCCGGCTCCGGCTGGCGGACTCTGCGCCGGAAAGACGATGAATAAAGCACTTTCTCAACATTGGCCGGAGTATCTGATGGAAGCAGCCGGCCTGGGGCTTTTCATGATTTCAGCCTGCATCTCCGGCGCGCTGCTGGAGTATCCCGGCTCGCCGATCCATCACGCCATTGCCGATCCCTTTATCCGGCGCCTGCTCATGGGTGTGGCAATGGGGCTGACCGCGATTGGAATTATCTATTCTCCTTGGGGCCAGCAGTCGGGCGCGCATATCAATCCATCCGTGACCCTAAGCTTCTGGTATCTAGGCAAGATCGCGCACTGGGATGCGCTGTTCTATGTGTTCGCTCAGTGCGTGGGCGCTGTAGCTGGCGTGGCAGCCGCTGCATTGCTGCTCGGGCAGGCGCTGGCTGATCCGGCGGTAGGATATGTGGTGACTCAACCGGGCATGGCGGGGATCGCTGTGGCGTTCACAGTGGAAACAGGTATTTCCTTTCTCTTGATGGCCACGGTCCTGGTGGTCAGCAATTCCCGGTTCGCCCGCTACACCGGATGGTTTGCTGCAACCCTGGCCGCTTTGTATATCACTTTCACCGCGCCGCTCTCTGGCATGAGCATGAATCCAGCCCGTTCTTTCGGTTCGGCGCTGGTCGCCGGGCAGTGGGCGTACTTGTGGATTTACCTGATTGCGCCGCCGCTGGGCATGTTACTGGCGGCGGAAGCCTATCATCAAGCCAGAGGCCGGCACGCGGTAAGGTGCTGCAAGCTGCATCACGAGAACGATAAGCGTTGCATTTTCCGCTGTAACTACCAGCGGTAGGTCTTATCCTTGTAATGAAGTTCTTGAAGCCTGATCGATGAATCGCTATGGAGATGGGGCATTCCCATTGGAGCGGGCAAATTCACCGGTGTCACCCGGCGCAAGAAACCCGGAAACCACGTCTCACCCGGCAGCAGGCGCTGCGCTATGCCGCGATAAGTCTCGCGGCTCAACATCAATTCAGTAAAAGACTGGGGCGGCGGGCACAGGTAGAACAATCCAATGACCGCTAGATAAAGCGCTGCCGTGCCAAAGGGTTGTTTTAGGCTGCCTAGACTGAAGGCGGTGCCAAAAGATTTTTTCAGCAGTTTCTTGCCGAACAAATTGACGCTGTAGAATTCATCCAGCAATAGATGGACGAAAAAACCCAGGGTGACAAAGCTCCCGCACAGCCAGGCATGCGTCACTGAAGCGGCGAACGCATGATAAGCAAGCGCCGTCGTGATCAACCCGCAACTCACGCCCATGGGAACGGAGTGAATCAACCCGCGATGGACGGTGAAACGGTCGAGCAGTTCAAACGCGCCATAGCGGATCAGCACAAAGCAACCCGCCCACAGCAAGAGCAGTTCCGTCAGGGAATAGCGGCGTCCGAAGGTAAATACCACCAGGAAACCGGCAATCACCGCCAGCGCCATGAAGGCAATGCGTACCGGGATGGAATGCGGTGAATCGATATCGGGTAATAACCCGCCCATCACACCGAGAACGAAATAGCCAATCACCGCCTGGTGGGGAAACTGACCGGTCATGACTAGCGCAGTGGCGGCCAGTCCGCTGACCGCCGCTGCGCCCATAAGGTGCGTGTTGAAATCCGCCACGCTGGAATGGTTAACCTTGCTGCAACAAATTGCGCAGATCGATGATTGCCGCGTTGGCGCGGGAGATATACGACGCCATGATCAACGAGTGGTTCGCCATGGGGCCAAAACCGGTGCCGTTGAGAATGATCGGACTCCAGATGAATTCCTGCGTGTTCTCCAGTTCACGGATGATTTGCTTGAGCGAAACCACTGCATTCTTATCCTGGAGCACACTGTTGAAATCCACCTCCAGCGCCCGCAGCGTATGCAATAACGCCCACGTGTAACCGCGCGCCTCAAAGAACACGTCATCGATTTTCATCCACGGCGTCTTAACTTGCGCTTGACTGGGCGTGGGTGTCGATTGGCGTGCGTTCGGATCGCCCGCCAGATCGATGTTGAAGCGGGTCTGGCCCACGCTGGCTGCCAAGCGTTGTCCCAGGCTGCCCAAGCGCTTTTCGGCCACCGCTAGATAGGCGCCCAAATTGTCGGCACGGGTGAAAAACTGACCGTCCTGGATTTTTTCGTCGGCGAGGCGCTCCAGGTAGCGGTACAGGGCTTTGATACCCTTGCGGTATTCCGACTCGGTCGACGGCAGAATCCAGGATTCCGAATCGTAATTAAACTGAGGATCGGCAACCTGCAAGTCCTTATCCTCGATGGATTGCGTTTGCGAGCGGCTGAAGTCGTTGCGCATCGAACGCGCCAAATCGCGCAATTCGGTCAGCGCGCCAAATTCCCAGTTAGGAATATTATCCAGATAGACCCCTGGCGGAGTCATGTCGTTGCTAAGATAGCCACCGGGTTTGTCTAGGAGAGTTTCAGCAATACGGATGGCAGTGGCGGTGGTCACATAGCCGGGCACCAGCTTTTTTTGCTCGCCGTTCGCCAGCGCCAGCGCGTGTTCCCGCACATCGAACTCGCCGGGTGAGCGCGACCAGATGAAACCGAGCACGATCACAACCACGACGTAGGTGACCAGAAACAAGCCCAGGGTCCACCACAGCCCTTTTTCTTTCCAAGTGCGTGGATGATAGAACGTCGCTACCTTAGTGACTTTACTGCCCAAGTTCGGCTTTTTGTCGGATACGGAAGTTTGATCAGTCATCGCGGATTCCTGTTCTGTTTGAGTTCACAACTGTTGAATTTTAGCCAACTGCTCTTCGAGCTTGGCAATGGCCGTTTGGAGTTCCGCCACGCGGGTGCGTTCCTTTTCGATAACAACAGCCGGGGCGCGGCCCAGAAAACCGGTGTTGCTCAGCTTTGCAGCACCGCGCTCGGCGTCCTTGCGCAGCCTGGCGATTTCCTTGTCGAGCCGGGCGGTTTCCGCCGCTTTGTCGATCAGACCTGACATCGGAATCAGCACCTTCATGCCGCCCGCCAGGGTAGTGGCGGCTTCCGGGGCCGGCTCATCCTCGCCCAGCCAGGTAATGGCGTTCAGCCGTCCCAGCGTCGCCAGCGCCCGGCGATGCCGCTCCAGCCGTTCGTGATCCTCATTCGAACCATGCTGGAGCAATACTGGCAACGGTTTACCGGGCGTAATGTTCATCTCAGCGCGAATACGGCGAACGCCACTGAGGAATTGCCGCAACCATTCGATATCGGCGACCGCCGCAGTATCGATCAACGCTGGATCCGTTTGCGGGTAAGGCTGGCGCATGATGGATGCGCCTCCATCATCTCCACCCCTTGCAAGGAAGGAGGGCGTTAATGGCGCGGCCCGCTGCCAGATTTCCTCGGTGATGAACGGCATCAGCGGGTGCAGTAATCGCAGCAAGGTTTCCAGCGTTTGAACCAGGGTTTGCCGGGTCCCGCGTTGCGCCGCTCCGGAGCTGGCCGGGTCGTTGAGCACCGGTTTGGAAAGCTCCAGATACCAATCGCAAAACTCATTCCAGGTGAATTCGTACAGTGTTTGGGCCATTTGATCGAGGCGGTAGCCTTGCATCGCTGCATTCGCCTCTTCAATCGTCTGCTGCAAACGTGATCGAATCCAGCGGTCGGCCTGGCTCAGCTCAATCTCACCCCCTGCCAGCCCGGTATCCTGCCCTTCGGTGTTCATCAGCACATAACGGGCAGCATTCCACAATTTGTTGCAAAAGTTGCGATACCCTTCAACCCGGCCCATGTCGAACACAATATCGCGCCCGGTCGTCGCCAGTGCGGCAAAAGTGAAGCGCAGGGCGTCGGTGCCGTGGGCGTGAATGCCGTCCGGGAATTGCTTGCGGGTGGCTTTTTCAATGCGCGGGGCCATCTGCGGTTGCATCAGACCGGTGGTGCGCTTGGCGACCAGGTCATCCAGTTTTACACCGTCGATGATGTCCAGCGGGTCCAGCACGTTGCCCTTGGACTTGGACATTTTCTGACCTTCATGGTCGCGCACTAGCCCGTGAATATAGACCTCGCGGAACGGTACGTCGCCCATGAACTTCAGGCCCATCATGATCATCCGCGCCACCCAGA
>DDST01000107.1 GCA_002343485.1 Proteobacteria bacterium UBA2383 | reverse complement strand
GGATCAGGTCACCCAGCAGAATGCCGCCCTGGTGGAAGAAACCGCAGCCGCTAGTCAATCGATGGGTGAACAGGCCCGTGAATTGCACAATCTCATGGCCTTCTTTAAGCTAGACGGGCAAACCTTGAGCGAAAAGCCAACATCTACTGCAGCAGGATCGTCTCAGCCAGCAGCAGGCAAGGCGCGTCCAGTCATAACCAAACCTGCAGCTAAAGTAGCTAAACCAGTGATCGCGACTAAACTAGCTACTAAACCAGCCACTAAACCTGCGCCTGCCGAAAAGAAACCGGTAGCCACTCACACGGCTTCTGAAGAGTGGGAAGAGTTTTAAATAGCATAAGTTAGATATAACCACCCAACCTTCCCTATTTATCAGGGAGGGATTAGGAATTGAATCATGGCAACTATTCAATGTCAGGCTGAGCTGGACATCGCCGCTGCCAGTACCCTGCATCAACAGCTATTGAGTGCATTGCAGACCGGAGAACCGCTGGAAATTGAAGGTCAAGCAGTACGCAGGATTCACGCTGCAGTGCTACAGTTATTCTTGGGCTTGATGAATGAAGCCCGGTCGCTGGGATTACCGGTGCGCTGGCATAACCCTTCATCAGCCCTGATAGAAAGCGCGCAACTGTTGGGACTAGCTGACCCGCTGGGGTTGAGCGAGGCAGGCAGTAACTGAGCGGCAACCTTTACTTCGTAATTCCCCTCTCCACGGCGAACGAGGGGAATAGTGACATGACGCACTTGAGTCGATGGAGATTTTGCTAATGGCGACAATATTGGTGGTAGATGATTCTGCATCTATGCGACAGATGGTGGAATTTACCCTCAAGGAAGCTGGCCACCAAGTGATAGTGGCGGAAGACGGTCAGGTAGCGCTGAACATTGCTCAGGGTGCGTCAGCCGACCTGGTGATCACCGATGTGAATATGCCTAATATGGATGGCATTACCTTGATCAAGGAGTTGCGGGCGCTCCCTGCGTACAAATTCACCCCTATCTTGACTCTGACCACTGAGTCCACTACCGAGAAAAAAATGGAAGGCAAAGGCGCCGGCGCCACTGGCTGGATCGTCAAGCCGTTCAATCCTGAAAAATTGCTGGCGACTGTCAACAAAGTACTGGGATAACTACCCATGGCCATTGATATCGGGCAATTCGTTCAAACCTTCTTTGATGAGAGTCTTGAAGGGCTGGATGTGATGGAGGCAGGCCTGTTGGCTCTGTCGCCCGGCGCAGCGGATCTTGAACAGATCAACACGATCTTCCGGGCGGCTCATTCCATCAAGGGAGGAAGCGGCACCTTCGGCTTCAGTGAAGTGACCGGCTTCACCCATGCTATGGAAACGCTGCTTGACAAGATGCGTGAGGGTTCCTTAGTAGTGACTGCTGAAACAGTCAATACTCTTCTCGAATCGGTGGACTGCTTGCGGGAAATGCTGGTGTCGCTGCGAGAGAAGGCGGACATCGACGACGCTCAGGCAGAGAACCTGCGAATTCGCCTGTTGAGCCTGCTGGAACAAAAGGAAACAGCGACCGGTGCAGCAAAGGAAGAATCGTCCGCGCCCTCCCTCACTTTGCCAGCCGCTGAAATAATTGGCTGGCGCATCGAGTTTCTTCCTCATCCGCAATTGATGCACAGCGGCAACGATCCGGTACGGATCTTCCGTGAGCTATCCACTTTAGGTGAACTGACTGCTCAAGCGGATTGCAGTTGCCTGCCGCGCTTAGCGGAGATGAATCCGGAAGACTGCTATCTGTCCTGGCAACTTGAGTTGCATAGCGATGCTTCGCATGAAGCGGTAGCCGAAGTTTTTGCCTGGGTCGAGGACGAATGTGAGTTGCATATCGAGCCACTCGCCGCTCCTGTGCCAGCTACTCCGCCTAAGGCCCAGGAAGCCGCTGCTTCGGCTGATAAGCCTGAAGCTCCAACGGCATCCACGGATGAAACCCGCCAGGGTGAATTGGTGTTGGAACGGCGCAAGATCGGCGATAGACGCCAGAATGAACGGCGGACCAGTGCTGCAGCCGCAGATAGCGGCTCCATTCGTGTGAGCATTGATAAAGTGGATTCAGTCATCAACTTGGTCGGCGAGCTGGTGACGACTCAGTCCATGCTTGGTGCTCTAGGTGCTGATTTCGAAATGAGCCGGTTGGACAAGCTACATGAGGCTCTCGATCAACTGGATCGCAATACACGGGACCTGCAGGAACATGTAATGCGGATTCGCATGTTGCCGGTGAGTTCCGTATTTAGCCGCTTTTCCCGTATCGTGCATGATGTGAGCGGCAAGTTAGGTAAGCAGGTGGAATTAATCATCAATGGTGAGCAGACTGAGATTGACAAGACAGTCATCGAAAAAATCGGTGATCCGCTGGTTCATCTCGTTCGCAATAGCCTAGATCATGGTCTTGAGCCGCCTGAAGAACGGCTCCGGCAGGATAAGCCGGAAACTGGAAAGATTATGCTCGATGCCTATCATAAAAGTGGCAGCATTTTTATTGAGGTGGGCGACGATGGTCGAGGGCTGGATCGGGAGGCGCTGCTACGTAAGGGATTAGAAAACGGTCTGCTTAAACCCGGCGAGGATTATAGCGACGAGCAAATTTATGAACTGATCTTTCATCCGGGGCTATCCACGGCTAAGCAAATCAGTGATGTGTCCGGACGTGGGGTTGGGATGGATGTCGTGCGCCGTAACATCCAAGATGTCGGCGGTAATATCCAGATCGCCAGCGAGCGAGGACATGGCACCAAGATCACCATCTGTTTACCATTGACGTTGGCGATACTGGATGGCCAGTTGGTCACGGTCGGTCGAGATTGTTACATTATTCCTCTGCTATCAATTATCGAGTCTGTACAAGCCCGTAACGAAATGATCAATCGAGTCGCTGGCAAGAACGAGTTATTCCGGTTTCGCGGTGAACACTTGCCGATCCTGCGCTTGTACGAACTGTTTGGCGCGCAAGGCGCCGTCACCGATCTGGAGAAGGGCTTGCTGGTGGTAGTCGAAGCGGATGGCCGGCAGGTCGGATTGTTTGTAGACGATTTGCTGGGTCAACAGCAGGTCTCGATTAAATCTCTGGAGAAGAACTTCCGCCGGGTGCCTGGTATCGCAGGCGCAACGATCCTGGGGGATGGCCGGGTGGGATTGATTCTTGATATTTCCGGCTTGATCCGGATCAACCCTGCAATGTAATGAGGCGAATCATGGAAACGAGAACGACCGATTTAGCCCCTGTGGGGAAGCGCAGCCCCCAACGCGAAGCCGTTGCGGAGAACTTGCAATATTTAACTTTCAATCTGGCGGGCGAATCCTACGGGGTGGATATTTTAAAGGTTCAGGAAATTCGCGGCTGGATGCCAGTTACCAAGGTACCCAATGCGCCGGTCTTCATCCGTGGGGTGATGAATCTGCGCGGAGCCATTGTCCCGGTGGTTGATCTACGTCTGCGGTTTGGCTTGGAGTCAGTCGAGTACACCAAGACAACGGTAGTAATTGTAGTGACCGTGCATGCTGAACAAGGTGACCGGGTTATCGGTATGGTGGTGGATGGGGTCTCAGATGTGTTAAACATCAATAATGCCTCTGATATCAAGGAAGCGCCTAATTTTGGCTCTAGTGTCAGCACCGAATTCATCAATGGATTGGTGGCGCTGGATTCTGGCATGGTTATGCTGCTGGATGTCGACCGGTTATTAAGCGTTGAGGAAATGTTCTCCCTGGAAACGATTCGGAGCAGTAATGCCCGGGCGATTGCTCATGCATCCTAATCATCGGTCAGGTTGCAGGTAAGCTATCATGGCAGGCGCTGAATTTGAGTTTTCTGACCAGGACTTTCAGCGCGTTCGGCGAATCATCAACCAGGTTGCAGGTATCTCGCTGGCGGATGGCAAGCGCGAGCTGGTGTACAGCCGGTTGTCGCGGCGGTTACGTCAGCGGGGTTTTCGGCGCTTTGAGGACTATTGCGATTTTTTAGAAACCGGTGGCGATGAAACAGAGTTGAATGAATTCGTCAACGCCCTGACCACAAATTTGACCTCGTTTTTCCGAGAGTCACATCATTTCGAATTTCTTGCTAAAGAATTGTTGCCGGCGTTGATTCGATCGCGTGGTCTAAGCAATCGGCGCATTCGCATCTGGTCCGCCGGTTGTTCGACCGGAGAAGAACCTTATTCCATTGCTATTGTGCTGCGGGAGGTGCTGCCTGCTACCGGTTGGGATGTGAAGATTCTGGCGACTGACCTCGATTCCAACGTGCTGGCGACCGCGGAACGTGGTGTTTATGAATGGAACCGTGTTAAGGACCTGAGTGAGCCGCGTTTGCGGCGCTGGTTTCAGAAAGGGCGAAATGCCCAGGCTGGCTGGGTACGGGTAGCGCCTGCGCTGCGCGATCTGATTACCTTTCGGCAGTTGAATCTAATGGGTGACTGGCCAATGCGCGGTCCTTTCGATCTGATTTTCTGCCGCAACGTGGTGATCTATTTCGACAAACCGACTCAGCAGATTCTTTTCGAGCGCTATGCCGATATTCTAGCTGAACGGGGCCACTTATTTGTTGGTCATTCCGAGTCGCTATTCAAGGTTACCGAGCGTTTCGCACCTTTAGGCAAAACCATTTACCAACGCTGCTTATAAGCGTAAGAGATCAGAAAACATGGCCGCGGTTTTGAAGAATCTTTCCCGTCCAATGAAACATCTGCGCCTGCCGGAATTCCAGCATATGAAGAGTTACTGGGACCCCATTGAAAACGTCGATGTTATTCGGATTCTGGCCGGAGAGTGTTACGTCACGCATTGTCATGAAATGATTACTACGGTTCTTGGCTCCTGCGTATCTGCGTGCATCCGTGACACAGTAACCGGGATTGGCGGCATGAACCACTTTATGCTACCTGCTGGAAAAGCCGAGAGAAACGGCAACGGCGCAGTGCATGGCCTGAGCGCCGATGCGGCTTATGGTGGCTATGCCATGGAACTCTTGATTAATAGTATTCTTAAGTATGGCGGCCGACGTGAAAGATTAGAGGTCAAGATCTTCGGTGGTGGACGGATCATAGGAGGTATAGCCGATATTGGCTTTGGAAACATCAACTTTATCCGCACCTACTTACGTACGGAGGGGCTGAAGGTTGTCGCTGAGGATGTCGGTGGCGACTTTCCACGGCGCATGGCCTATTTTCCGGCGACCGGCAAGGTACTGCTTAAAAAACTGCGCAACGTCCGTAACGAAACCATTGTTCAGCAGGAAAGCGCCTATCTCACCAATCTGCGCCGGGAAGCGACCCAGGGCGGTGAGGTCGAACTGTTCGGAGATTGAAATCATGCTGGGCGATAAGATTAAGGTTTTAATCATTGACGATTCGGCGCTGGTGCGCCAGATCCTCACGGAAATTCTTAGCCGCGATCCTGGCATTCATGTGGTGGGTTCAGCCGCTGATCCCTATGCGGCCCGCGAGAAGATCAAGAAATTGAATCCGGATGTGCTGACCCTGGACGTGGAAATGCCGCGCATGGACGGCTTGACATTTCTGAGTAATTTGATGCGGCTGCGACCCATGCCGGTGGTCATGGTGTCATCATTGACTGAGAAAGGCGCATCAATCACTCTGCAAGCGTTGGAACTAGGTGCGGTTGATTTCGTCACGAAACCTAAGGTGGATGTCGCCCATGCGCTGGATGACTATGCATTGGAGATTCGTGAGAAAGTGCGAATGGCAGCAAGGGCTAAGGTGCAGGAACGGCGCGCAGCGCCGCCAACGCCAGTCACGCCGGTCCAGCAGGCAATAGCGGCACCTGAAAAATACTCCGCTGATGTGATTTTGCAAAGAGAAGGCCGGCGGCGGCCTTTCAAAACGACCGATAGTATCATCGCGATTGGCGCGTCTACTGGGGGCACCGAGGCGATCAAAGAAGTACTGATTCGCTTGCCCCAGCAGTGCCCGGGCGTTGTGATTACCCAACATATTCCAGAAGCCTTCAGCGGGCCATTTGCCCGGCGCATGGACTCCGTTTCCCCGTTGTCGGTTTGTGAGGCACGGGATGGCCAGCAGGTCGTACCAGGGCACGCTTATATCGCTCCTGGCGATCAGCATCTGATGCTCGTCCGCGACGGTGCCCGTTATGTCTGTCGCTTGAACGATGGCCCGCCAGTTAACCGCCACCGGCCGAGCGTAGATGTATTGTTCCGGTCAGTGGCCGCCCATGCCGGTCTGAATGCGGTGGGAGTGATCTTGACCGGCATGGGAGATGATGGGGCGCAGGGATTGAAGGAAATGCGTGAAGCAGGGGCTCCCACCATCGCACAGGATGAGCAAACCAGCGTGGTCTGGGGAATGCCTGGCCAGGCCGTGAAATTGGGTGGGGTTGATAAGATCCTGCCTCTGGAAGCGATCCCTGCTCAGATTATGCGATTGGTGGAGGAACATGCCTAGTAAATAGGGACAGTAAATAGTGCAACCAGACGATGCGATTGATGAAGGAAAATATCCGGTGAATGGAATGCCTGTAACCACAGATGAGTCCTTGCTCCAGGTAGTGACCGATATCCTGCTGTCTCTCCAGGAAATCCTGGGGCTGAAAGATGGTAAGGTGCATGATGATATTCATCGAGGTAAGACCCTTATTAGCGATGCCGTTGTTAAACTGGGTAATAGTTTTAATAGTCTAAATACGCAAACTCATGCCCAGCAACAAGTTGTTGCTTCGCTGATCCAGGAAGTGTCCTCTGATGGAGCAGGGTCTCATGATGACCGGGTCAGTGTTCGGGAGATTGCGGATAGCATGTCGGCTATTTTGCAGGGTTTTATGGACATGCTCGCTCAGGTGAGCGCCCAGAGTAATGGGGTAATCACCAAAATGGAGGCGATGACTGATGTGGTGAATCAGACGTTTTCGTTACTGAGCAACGTCGAAATGATCACGAAGCAAACCAATTTACTATCTCTTAACGCTTTTATTGAAGCGGCCCGCTCCGGTGAGGCAGGCCGAGGCTTTCAAGTAGTGGCCACCGAAATGCGTAATCTGTCGCAAAGTTCGGCGAAATTGAATGAACAAATACGTGTTCAAGTAGAAAAATCCAAGAAAATCGTCCATGAGACCCGCGAAGTTGTCAATGAAATGGCAATGCGGGATATGAATTCACTCAAAGAAGCTCAGGATGACTCTGACATGCTATTTGCCAAATTAGCGGTCATGAATGAGCATATTTCTAATAATCTTAGCCAGGTTTCCGAGATTACCCGGAGTATTGATCACAGCGTGGGGCTGGCGGTGCAATCTTTGCAATTCGAGGATATTGTGGGCCAATTGTTGACTCATGCCGGACGCGAGCTAAGCGAACAAGATAATATGCTGGTGGAGCTACGCAATCATCTGGAAAATTTTACCAAAGTCATGCAAAACGGCGGCGATAGTCGAGCAGCACTGCTCAAGCTTAACGACCATCTATATAAGATCCGGCAATCTGCTGTTTTCCAGAAAAACAAGCCAGTTTTGCAGCAATCTATGGATGAGGGAGACGTAGAATTGTTCTGAGTGTAGAAAATATAAGTAATAGAAAATATAACGAGTAGAAACCTCTTTAGGTTAATTGACTGAAGATTTTATAATTGCTGACCAGGCTTATATGCGCTATATGGTTTTTTTTAAAATCAGCCGCCGATTTGCCAATAGGACGGGGGATCTATGCATGGTTTTGGGCCTCGGGCGCTGGTCCCAGGCGATGGCCGGGATTGGTTGATCCAAGCCTTGCAGTTGATGTGGCGGCGGCCGGGGTTGTTTGTAGCCATTGCGCTGCTCGCCCCATCAGGCAGTGCGTTGTTGCTAGCACTGCCGGTTTGGGAATGGTGGTTACCACCGCTAGGGGGTTGGGTTACATTAATCGCTACGTTGTTTTGCTATGGGTTGCCGCTTAGTCTGACGGTAACGCTGGCTTGTGGCATCGCCCGTGCGGCTAACCGCAAGCAGATGCCAGCGCCAAAACAACTATTCAACTGGACAGCTTGCAAAGCGTTGACCCGAACCAGTCTGTTCTTGTTTATGTCGTTATTGCAAGGCTATCTGGTGGTCTATTGGGCGCAGGATCAACTCTTGCCTGTTGATCTAGCTGCCGCTGGTGATCCGGCGCCTGTTCCGCTCACGGTAACCTTCGGGGTCGCTAGCACCTTGTTAGGGACACAGCTCAGTGTCTTAGGGAGTGTGCTGCTGGTTTTGCAAGTGTTGCTGGCTGGTTTTGTCATTCCTCTGCAACTGTTCCGCGAACTGCCGCTCGCAGTGTGCTGGCGACGTAGTATCCTGGCCATGCAGCTTAATCCCTGGCTGTTTCCCGCATTGGGTTTGAGCGGCCTTGCATTGGTAACGCTGCCCTTTTTCGATCTGTTTGCCATCCCTGCCCAAGTGCTAGCGCTGCCACTGCCGGTTTATCTGGGTGTTCTTCTGTATGTGGCCTGGAACGACGTGTTTCAGGGCGGTACTGAAGAGGATACCATTCTGGAACCCCAGGATCAGTGGCGGACCAGTATCAGCGGTGGCTCATCAGTGTCGCGTCAATCCGGCGCAGCGCAAGACCGAAGTCTGCATCCAGGGGAATCGCTCCGTTAGCATTGATCATCACAGAGTAGCGGCTGATAACCTGCCCGCCAAGGAACACAGGGATTTTGACAGTCTGGCAAAGATTGGAGAGTTCTTCCTCAAGAATGGCCGGAGCTGTTTCCGCTGATCCTGATAGAACAATGGCTTGGATGGCAGTGCGTTCGATGATAGGCGGCAACTCTATTAGTGGTGTGTTCGGTCCCAGCATGACCAGAGAGTAATTCCGGTCCATTGCGGCCAAGGCGAAGAGGAGCAAGCCGATTTCATGTTGCTCGCCCGGTAGACAGGCCATTAGCAGCTTCGGGCCTTGATGATAGTTGTGGCTGAGATGATGGAAACGAGCACCCAGTTTGTTGCGGAGGAACATGCTGAAAAAATGTTCCTCAATAACGCTGCCAAGTTCCTGTGCCCAGCGTTCACCTAGCTCCTGCAGCAGCGGTACGATCAATCGGTGGGTAACGATATCAACAGGATACAGGGATAGCATTTCACTGTAGATGTCGTTTAAGACCTTGTCATCGAAGGCCACGACCGCTTGCAGCAAGCGATGGCGATGGCTTTGCCAGAAATCTATATTTCCTCTCTCCTGAATCGCAGGACTCGAATCAAGGCAAGTTTTACTGTTATCCAGTACGTGTCGTACCTGACCGATAGACATACCGTTATTCAGTAGTGAAACCACTTGATGAATCGTCTCCACGTCAGCCATGGTGTAAAGACGATGACCTTTGGGTGTTCGCACCGGTTTGATGAGGTCGTAGCGACGTTCCCAGGCACGCAAGGTGACTGAATTCACCCCGGTCAGACTGGAAACTGTGCGGATGGGAACCAGCCCCTGATCGGGTAGGTTGTGATGGCTGGCATTGACGTTCATGAAACGAATGGGCCTCTCGGATGGCCAGGGTTCAGTCTAGAATAGAGGTAAATTTGTATAAAAATTATACAAAATTCTACTATCTATTCAATTTTCTGCTTATTATTTATACAAATATTATATATATC
>DDST01000036.1 GCA_002343485.1 Proteobacteria bacterium UBA2383 | reverse complement strand
TCACCGCGCTGCCGTTGGCCGGTGTGGTGACCTGCGCCACCGTCAGCTGGGTTCCGGTGTCATTGGCTAGCACGTTGACGGTGACTGGCGTGCCGGACAGGGTGCTAGCGGTGTCATCCACCGCATTTGGCCTCGGTGAGGTGACCGTCACTGTGACAATCGCTGTGTCCTGCTGGAAAAAAGGAGTACTTGGAGTATTAAAAACAACGGAAAGGGTGTAGATAAAGGTATCAGTACCCACAAAACCTGGATTTGGCGAATAAATAATTGAATTGCCACTTACAACGGCATTACCGTTACTTGGGGATCCACTGACGGTTACTGAATCAACAACACCCCCAGAACTTGCTCCAGTGTCATCATTGGCCAGTACGTTGATAGTGACTTGCGTTGCCGCCACCGTGTTGGCTGTATCGTCGACAGCATCGATGAGTAATGTTTGCGCCCTCAATTCATGACCCCAGCCCAGCAGGAGGGTCAAGAAGAAACCGGTGAACACCAGCGTAATGGCTTTAGCCCAAAGTCCGTGATGCAATGATCGATTATTCATAGTGATGCTGCCTCTATCGCGAGCGTTGCCCGTCGGTTGTCTTTAACGACAACTTCCCCCTAATGTAGAAGACGTTATTACTGCAAGGGGCTGCTTTCCCCAATCAAAGTAAACGCCGCCCAGAATATGGGGTGCGCCATATCCGGCTGCTTCAACAGCGCTAGCTGCGCCTGTCGTAACGCTTCCGCCCGTCCCATAGCCGGTGATTTCTGGTATGCATCAAAAGTATGAGTGGTCAGGAAAACTGTGGGCTCCGATACCACATACCAATGAGACGCTAGCAGCGCTCGGGTGCCTGCGTAGAAAAAGGCCGTTGCCAAACCGGATAACCCTTCGCCCCGCAGATGTCCGCCCCCGGAGCCAGCTGTATTGCAAGCCGACAATAATACCCATTCTGCATCTAACTTCAGGTTAGCAATGGCGCTGGTGCTGAGCAGCCCGTTATCTCCTCCATTCCCTGGCGTCAATGCCAGCGCCGGTTCCGCCAGACAGTCCAATTCACCGGGTAACAACGCATGCGTGGCAAAAGCGATGATACGGTAATTTTTCAAATTGGTAGCTTGCACTGTGGAAACGGATGCTTGCCGGCCCAGTATGACCTCCTGCCTCGGGTTAGCCTTCAAAGTCCGGGCCAGGGTGCGCAGCTCGACGGCTGTTTCTGGAAGCTGCGCCAATTGACTCAGCGCCTTGGCGTTAAACTCACAATCCTGAACAACGTGCTCGACTCCACTGCCACTGCCACTGCTACTGCCACTGCCACTGCCCCGCACTGCACGGGTCTGCCCTGTAGAAAACACGGGATCGCCAAAGCCGATAAAAGGCAACCGGGCCTGCGAAGATCCTGCAACCTGGCGGAATTGTTCGAGGGCAACGACAGAAGGCAATAAGCTAAAGGCCATGTCGCGCACTAGCCAGGCCGCTTGCCGGTAGTTGCCAGGTTCTGGAGTCTGGCGTACCAACAACGCAGGCGGTAGGCTGAGCAATGACCCGGACGGCGCTACGATTAAATGCCCAACCCCAGCCAGTGCTGGTTCCAATGGGCCAAGCAACTGCTGATAGAGACTATGGGCGAGAGTCAAATCGAAATCGGGCAGACGGCCAGAACTGGCATTGACCCCTGCACGCAATCGTTCAACTTGGGTTGTTAACTGCTGAGCCGGTAATTTCACGGCCGCACCGTGTATTAAGCCATCTGCTTTCACCAGAAACACCCAGGTTTCCTGTTGGCCAGGCAGTACTCGCAATAACGTTTCATTGCGCCGCAATAGCTTGGCAACTTCCGCCGCGTTCAGCGGCGTTGGAGTAACTAGGCGGCCGTAGCGTGGGAAGCGCGCCTGCAACTGTTGCTCTTGATGCTGGTATTCTTCTGCCGCTGTACGCAATTTGGCCTTGAGCGCGTCTTCTTTAGCCGTATCTCGCGCCAAAAAAGGCTTGCTCTGTTCCACACCTAATTCGTATTGAATATCCTGCCTAGTTTTCAAGGCATCTTGTAACGCCCGCGCTGTTTCCCGCACTTCGGGGTCCGTTTCGGCAAGACGTGCAGCGACTTGAGTAACGGCTCGACCTGCTGCCGGGGTCTGGCCTAACTGCGAAACCGTGAACGCCTCATCGAGCAAAGCCGATTTATCACGGGTAGGATCGTTGTCGATGAGCTCAAATAGCAATTCGATGTAACCTTCGACATCTTGGGTCTGCAACTGTGCTAGCGCTGTGCGATCGCTGAGCAGCATCTTGTACGTTTCACGCCAAAGCGCCAAGGCGCGCTCGGGTTGACCGGCTGCCCGTTCGACGCGGGCCTGGGTCATGAGCGCTTCAGCCAGCGCCCGGCCTTCGCCAAACAGGGCGCGGCTTAACGCAACGGCTGCCTCAGCGTGGTCTCGGGCTTGCTCATAGGCTTGGCGGCGGCGGTAGACTTCTGCTAAGCGCTGATGGCTTTCGCTCACCCAGTGATAGTCACCGCCTCGCACCGTATCGAAAATTGTAAGTGCTTGCGAGTAAGCCGCTTCCGCTTCCGTCAGTTTGCCCAACTCAGCATAGACATCGCCGACACCAATTAAAGAATGGGCGATCCGTGGATTCATTGCTCCTTGCCGGGCGCGTGCTGCCGCTGCCTGGCTGCGTTCCCAGGATTGTTGCGCATACTGCTCAGCCTGTAACGGGTCACCCCGGTCTAATGCATACCAGGACTGATAGACCAATAGTTCAGGCCAGTCGGAGGCATCGGCTGACGCTTTTACCAATGGTTCAGCGCGCTGAAACATGGCCTCTGCTGCGCCTGGTTGCAAGCGGCTGAGTTCCCGGCCCATTCGTGCTGCCAGGTAACCGCCGCTGGGATGGCTGGCGCCTTTGATGCGCTCGTGGATTTCCAGGGCGCGTTGCGCAAGCTCTAGTGCACGCTGATGATTTTTTGCTGAGTTGTACAGGGTGCTCAGCTCATCCAAGGCGGTGAACTGCCCCATATCTTCCAAACCAATGAACCGGCCTTCCGGGGCCACAGCCTGTTCGGCCAGAGCGATCAATTGCGACCGGCTGCCAGGGAGTTTTTCCTGTGCTGTACCTCGGAGAGAAGTTTGGATAAAGCTCTCGAAGAGGGGTGCAAGGTGCGCGGGTCCCCACAGGATGAAAGCACGGTTATCGACTCCAGCCGCAATGAGTAAGTAGGGGAACCCGCCGTTGTAACTGGTGCAACGGCGTAAATAGGCCGGTTGCTCGCTCAAAATGCGTGCCGGTTCCAGATCGCCACAGTCAGCCTCAGTTTCCACCGTTTTAGCCAGCGCTCCTTGATTCAGAAAGCGCTCTTCCCACTGTGCTGCCGGCCGTGGGAGACTCCCCCGCCAGATTTGTCCGGCGGGACGTTCCCAGCCCGGACAGCGGATTTCGAACTGCTCTAAACCCTGAGAATCACCTGATTTGTAAAACTCGCAGGTAATATCACCTAACGCCTTTGCATCTTCAGGCAAAGCAATCCGTGTTCCGATGGGCAAACCTTCCGGTGTGGTTACCGGATTCCTGCTTCCCCCCGTGGCACATCCCCACAGCGTCAGAACGCCAACCAGCAGCAGCACGCCATATCGGCACTCACCGTGAGCCATACGCCCTCTCTCCTCATCGGTTGATTCTTATAGATAATTCAATGGGATCAAATACCAAACTTTAAGCGGCTTTTAATATTTATTTTTCGCCGCTCATGGGCTGATCTTTGTCGATATATCCAAGCGAATAAACTCGCTCCGGCGATTCAAATCCCGGCCGGTCTCCGTTGCATTGGATGCAACGGGATACATTTCCCCATATCCCTTGGCGATCAATCGATCAGGGGTGACTCCATGTTCAATCAGGTATTCTCTCACTGCCTGCGCCCGTTTCTCAGATAATCTTAGATTATAGTCATCCGAGCCGATAGCGTCGGTATGGCCAGCAATTAGCAGCATAGCCTCAGCAAGCGTTGCGCTTTTCAAGGCAACCACATATTCATTCAGCAGCGGGTAGGCATCACTGCGGATGCGTGCAGAGTTCAAATCAAAATGGATCAAGGCTGCAATTTTTGGCCGATCCCGGATTAGATCCGGATAATCTATTGTTTCTGATGGATTAACTATTTGAATTGGCGCTGGTTTAGCCGATGCCGGATCATCGACGATACCGGCTGGACCACGCAATCTTCCCACGCCTGAGCTACCGGAATGTGGCGCTCCGCGTAATTGCAGGGCCGGTTGGGTATTGCCTGGAGCACCGCCCAAGGCGCGTTCGATTTCTGAAGCGGTTTGAGGGGGAGGTGGCGCTGCAACGATAACGGTATTCCAGCTCAATACCCATAATAAACCAGCGATCCAGCGACATAAGGCATGACTGCCTTTTGGAAAGCTTTTGAATGCTATCAGGGTCCACATGATCGTGATTTTTTTACAAAAGAGTTTGGATTTCATTGGATGGATTCCTTTAAGACACGAGCTCATCAATGGCCTCAACAGCTTTCATCTGGCTATAGGGTAAATAATACCTATTGATTGATAGGAATAAATCAAATCCGCACCATCTTTCAAGGTCGTGTCGCACCCACGGCTGCCACGACAAATGCTGGGTAGTGATCGCGAATGTTGAAAATATCCGGCCAAACAAACGAATCCTTAAATCCTGCCGTCTTGAATGCCTCGATCCACTGTTCAGGAGTCAGAAACCCACCGTTAGGCCGCCACGCTGCTTGCAGAGCAGGAGAGCGAAAAGACGCCAGTAAGGCAAAGATAAATTCGACGTAAACTGTCTGTGCAGGGAAGGGACGCATACATTCGGAAGCGGCAATTAATCCTCCTGGCGCGAGAGCGGTGTATATCTCTCGCAGCGTAAAGGCAAGGTCGTGCGCTACATGCAGCGTGTTTACGCCGTAAACGACTGAAAGACTAGCTGGTTCGATGTGTGCTTCGGTGAATGGCCGGTTCATGTCCAAACGTGCGCAAGTAATATGTCCGCGTGCGTTAGGGCGCGACATTAATGCGCGCTGACCGCGGCGCAGGAAGATCGGCGAATACTCTGTGAAATGGTAATTATTAATACGGGTCGCGGCACCGGCCTCGTCGAAGCGGTCAAGCAATGCCATTGCCCCGCTGCCAAATCCACCACCGATCTCCAAAACAGTCCCACGCGGGTGCGGGAAATGCGCCTGAACCGCCCTCGCGCCGATTTCGTTACTGATCGCGTATAATGGATTTTTATTGGAGAAATACGCTGCCCAGGCGGCAATCCGGTCTGCGGTAAAAAGAATAGATTCCCCAGAGGATTCACCTCGCATGACCTGCGGATAGCCTTCTGCTGCAAGGGTGGCTAGTTGGAACGAGGGCAGCGCGGTAGCATCGTGACTGGCTTGCATCTGCTCAATTTCAACGGGATCCAGATCCGGAAGGGGGTTCGATATCTGGAAACGAGCAGGAATCCCATCTTCACAGAGAAGAACGCCTCGTTCGGTCAGCAGGCGTAGTAACCAATCGGTGAGCCACGGCCCGGCTAACGGATCAAGCCCGGCGCCTATGGCAATCTCCGTAGCCGTTCCGCCTTTTGCAAGGGGAGCTACAAGCCCTGCTTGACGGACTACCCTAAGAGCAAGCCGGAAAATATATTCCTCGATGAGATCACATGACCGGATAAAACGATCATTGAACAGCGACAGCAACTCGGCAGGGAGAATTTTGGAGCGAAGATCGTGGCTCTCGTGCAATCGATGGATAGGCATTAAACCAATTCCTCTTGAGTAACCCCCATTTCATGTCAGTTACTTGTATCCGCTAGGAGTAAATAACCTTGGGCCAGGAGCAAGCCATTCTCTTGGATGCACTCAAACCGGACCCGAAGGTGACCGGACTCGAAAATTCGAATCTTGAAAGGCTGCTCCGGTCGCAGTGGTGCTAGAAATTTTACGATCGGTATTCCGATGGGTTGTCTATCTGGCCATTGCTCGGCCAGCATCTGAATAACCTCGTCTAGAATAACGATCCCCGGTGTGATCGGATGCCCCGGAAAATGCCCAGCCAGGCTTGGATGATTAGCGGCGATCACACGCTGTTTTTCATTCATCATGACGAATCTTGGTGCATGAAGATGCACCAGTAATCAGTGCCAATAGGGCTTCTCGCGTCATCTTGCCCGTCTCATTGCGTGGTAGTTGCGCAACCCGAATCAGCGGCCGCGGCAGAAATACCGGGTCGAGCCGTTCGGCCAGCGCTGTCAATAGTTGCCGTTCGTCTAGATCTGGCGCCACAACCACGGCTGCCAAGCGCTGGGTCCTTGTTGCGGTTTCATCCGGCAAAACGAAAACTCCTTCGATCACGCCCTCAATTTGATTGATCTGGTGGTTAAGATAAGCTAATGAGCTGCGCTTGCCAGCCAGGTTAATCAAGTCTTCACGGCGACCGAGTAGACGAAACCGGTCTTTATCATAAATTTCAATGATATCTCCTAATGGTACGGGTTCCGGTAAGTGTGCGCCTGATAGGTGGTCACCATCCAGATGGAAGCCGTCATATAGCAACCAATGATCATTCTCCTGTACGCGGCGACTTGCGATAGAACCGGCCTCCGTACAACCGTAAATCTCCAGAACCGGGGCGTTAAAGACCTGCTCTGCTTGAGCAGCGAGCGCCGGGGACAGGGGCGCAGTCGCTGAAATCAAAAAAGCGATCTCTGGCCAGATGAGTTGAGCCTCGACACAAGCCCGTAAGTGAACCGGCGTGGTGACCAATATCCGGAGCGGCGGTGTATCGGCCAAGGCCGCGCGCACATCTTCAGGAAAGAACGGCCGGTTGGCGTGGATGCACACTCCGCTTAGCAGGGGCGCCATGATTGAAGTTTCCAGGCCGTACATGTGCTGAGGCGGCACAGTCGCGACCACGGTCAAGCCCGTATTAAAGCCAAAACGCTGCCGCGCCTGCTGGGCGCCACTGACCAGTTCTCCCCAGCGCTTGAGGTTGGGTTTGGCTCGACCGGTGCTGCCCGAAGTAAAGGCAATTGCCATGAGGTGATCCGCTGGCAGTTCGGGGACCGGTAACGCGGCGTTATCCACGATTTTCGAGGCGAGCCAGCGCTCAATGTCGCTATCCGCAATCGCTTGGCTGTCGGGATAATCCTCAGCGAGTTGCCGTAAATGCAGGGTGGCACGGCTGGATGGCAATAAGTTGGTCTGATAATTGATGCCCACCGCTGCGAATGCTGCCAGGAATTGATAACGGTCCTCGCATAGATTGAGGATAAAGCGTGCAGCAGGAAGCTGGCGAGCGATGTGCACGGCATCACGTAGAAAAGCAGCGCGGCTGATCATGTGATCCCGCCAATAGGCAATGGGGGAATCAGCTGCGTCCGATGACAGCAAGGGCAGTTTGGCTGGCATAATAGCGAAATGGCTTGGCAACTTTGAAAAGCCGACGAGAACCGTGAATAAAGTGCCTGCCTCGCCGGGAAAGGCGAAATAGACAACATGGCACTGACTGATGGTTTAATTTACCAGAGTTTGTCATCGAGTAACCTAATGTCTTCCAAACCTGATACTGATCATTCTGACAATCCATCGGATAACCGCCCGCCCGGACCGTTGCGCATCATTCTCAGCGTATTGGCCGCTTTCTTCGGGGTGCAAAGCGAGAAAAATCGCGCGCGGGATTTCCAGCAGGGCCGTCCAATTCATTACATCCTGGTCGGGCTGATCATGACTCTGCTGTTCATTTTGCTAGTGCTGATTGCGGTCAAGCTGGTACTGCGCTCTGCAGGTATCTAGTCTGAAGCAAACCCAGCTGGAGGATCACTAGCGCTAGTTTCCGCCATTCCCAAACCCCTGTAACGAGATTTGACTATGAGCCGCATCATGCTGACGGATGAATTACGCTATGACTATCAGAAAATGTTTGCAACCTGCGTAGTTCGCCAGGAACAGGCCGCTGAAGTAGACGAAATTACGAATGCACTGGCAGAAGAGCGTGAACGATATCAAATAGTGGGTCAGCGGTTGAATGTCCCCTGGTTTGTCGTGGCCGTGCTGCATGAGAGCGATACGGGTCGTGATTTCAGTGCTCACTTGCATAATGGTGATCCGTTGACCGAGCGCACCCGGCACTTGCCAGACGGGCGGCCCATTGCAGGCGAACCACCGTTCCGTTGGGAGGATAGCGCTACTGATGCTCTACAGTTATATCATTTTGATCTTTGGCAGGATTGGAGCATTGCTGGCATCCTGTTCTTACTAGAAGGGCGGGGTGGCTGGGGTTACCGGTTACACCATTCTGACGTTCCTTCACCCTATTTATGGAATTACTCGACCCATTACATTAAAGGTAAGTACGTCACTGACGATACTTGGAGTGAGGTCAGCATTGCCCAACGCTGCGGTGCGGCAGTGTTGCTGCGGCGATTGGCGGAACGCAACTTAATTGAATTTGATTATCCGGAGAATCGGCCTGATTGGCCATTGCTACGCTACGATGAGGGCGTCGCCTCGCCCTGGGTCGAGGCGTTGCAATGCTTTATGAATAGCATGCCGGGAATTTATGTGAAAGTGGATGGCCGGGCAGGACCCCGCACTTCCGAGGCATTTTATAAGCTGGCAGGGTTGTATTTGCCGGGTGATCCACGCTCAAAATGTTAGAGAT
>DDST01000192.1 GCA_002343485.1 Proteobacteria bacterium UBA2383 | reverse complement strand
TTGCAAATAAGACAGCGGTTCAAGTTAAAACTAATGATAAATTTATGTGTTATAAAAAAAACAATAAAAATGTTGTTTTAAAATTACACCTCTGAGGAGGCGTAAGAAGAGAGTAAAGAGAAGGGAAAAAGATGTGTTAGATCATTGTTAAGGTTGAAATAGACTGTTCCAGACCGCTAACGCTCAGCATGAGCGCCAATTCCAAAACTGAAATCCAGCCACGGAAGTATCTTCACAACGTGATCGAACAGGATCATCGAGCGATCAAAAGGATCATTCGGCCCATGCCCGGCTTTCAAACATTCGTTTCCGCTTGCTCAATACAGGCTTTATGCGCCAAAATTCACAGAAATTTCCTAGTAGCGTAGGCTGGGGTGACGAAAGCGGGCATTGTCCACCCTGTGCCTTACCAGGTTCGCTTCGCGGTAATCAAATGAACTTTCACGGTAACAACTTCCGTTATCGTGGAATAAAAATTGAGTGTTAGCGGTTTAAGAAAAAACCGCGCCGGACTGAACAACGGAGATCGCTGGCACATCGCCAGCAGGCGCTTCTGCGGTCATCGTCACAGCGCCCGGCCCATAAATAGTTTGGGCCGACATCCAGGACCACCACTTCGCTATTGACAGGTGCGGGCGTAGCAAACAATTGGACCCAATGCTCCAGCTATAAATCGCAGTTCCCTGGCCCGCAGCACTGGCGCACGTTTGATCTGAACGAAGCGGCTGCTTTGCTCAAGATGAGTCTCGAAGCCTTGGGTAACAGGTGAAGGGGCACGACCGCCGCGTGCAAACTGGGAAAGCGCTTTTACAGCCCCAAACGGAAAAATGAGTACTTCTATCTGCTGAGACGGCCGGCCGGGCGGCGGCTCAGAAATACCACGATACGCTAAAAGCGTGGCTATAAGGCGAGGTCAAGCTGGGCGACCGCCCACGCCATATCTGGGATGATGCGGTAGCAGTGCAGTGGCTCAAGGAGACAACACACAAAGCCTGACACTAGGGCGATATCGGCAAGCTGCTCTACACCACCCAAAACCCAGAGCGGTTAAGCGATGCAAGCTTTTGATTGGTGGCCAGGGACGGAATCGANNTACCAACTGAGCTACCTGGCCAAAATTGGCGGGATGCAAAACAGACGCGCATTTAAGCAGTTCCCGCCTCTAGCGTCAAGATCCTCACGCTTTTGACGGCACATAGCCTTCCGGCGGCGCTGCTCCCTGCCCAAAGAAGAATTGTTCCATCTGCTCTTCCAGAAACTGTCGAGCTTTTGGCTCGAACGGCGTCAGCCGATACTCATTAATGAGCATGGTCTGTTGTTTTAACCATTGTTGCCAGGCGGCCTTGGAGACGTTTTCGAAAATTCGCTTGCCCAGTTCACCTGGATAAGGCTGCCGATCCAAACCTTCGGCTTCGACACCAAGCTTGATGCATTTCACCATTCGCGCCATTTGTTCATCCCTATCTATACAATTTTGTTAACCAATACCGCTAGCAGCCGCCTAACCGGTGCAGCCAT
Source organism: Proteobacteria bacterium UBA2383 (assembly GCA_002343485.1). Taxonomy (GTDB): domain Bacteria; phylum Pseudomonadota; class Gammaproteobacteria; order Competibacterales; family Competibacteraceae; genus UBA2383. Next base: position 1,572 of record DDST01000192.1, on the reverse strand, counting down.
CCCACGGCTGGCGGAGTAACCCTCGTTATACCAGACAAAACCTTCCTCTTCCATGACGATACTACTTGGTTCCGCTACCATGACCGGCACCGGGGTAATATCCAGATGAAAATGGCTGAAGCCATGCCGCATCACCCCCCACGGCGGTTCAACGGTTACTGTCAACCCTAGCCGCTCACGGCACCAGTCAGCCACGTCAACCCCTATCGGACATTCGGGAAAACTCCACAGCCCACCCCAGATGCCAGCGGGTGGCCGGCGTTCCAGCAACACCTCATTATTATCTGTCCGCACCAGTAGCATCTGAATCGCTCGTACTGGTAGCTCCCGGCGCGGTTTTGGCGCCGGAAAATCTGCCTGCCGTTTTTGAGCAAAGGCAACACAATCTTCGACCAATGGACAAATCTCACAGTGTGGCTGGTGTGGTATGCACACGATTGCCCCAAGATCCATCACGGCCTGGGTGTAATCTGCAATTCGTTGCACTGGCATAAAGTGCTCCGCCAGCTCCCACAGCGCGGCCTGTACTCTCGACTGACCCGGCCAGCCGTCCACAGCCTTAAACCGCGCTAGCAGCCGCTTGACGTTGCCATCAAGAATTGGCTGCCGCTGTCCTGCCGCCAAGGCTAGAATGGCGCCAGCCGTTGAGCGGCCAATGCCAGGTAATTCTTGAAGAGCTGCAATATCCAGCGGCATCTGGCTATCATATCGTTCGTGCAGGATCTGCGCTGCCTGGTGCAGATAGCGGGCGCGGGCGTAATAGCCCAACCCCGCCCATAGCCGCAGCACTTCATCCTGTTCAGCGTCCGCCAATGCGCGGATATCCGGGAATCGGACCATGAACCGTTCATAATAAGGAATCACCGTTGCTACCTGGGTCTGCTGGAGCATGATCTCCGACACCCAAACCCGGTACGGTGTGGGATTCTCCTTCCAGGGTAACTGCTTGCGCCCATGAGCGTCGAACCAGTCCAACACCCGCTGGCTGAATTTCATTGGATCCATTGACGTTGTTTTTCCAGAGAAGGATTTGATATGGCGCGTATTTTGATTGCTGGCTGCGGCGATGTGGGCACAACCCTCGGACAGATATTGCACACCACAGGACATCAGGTCTGGGGTCTGAAACGTGACCCTGCCGGTCTACCATCTGGCATTCAGATGATCGTAGCCGATCTGACCGACCCAAAAACCCTGACCACCCTTCCTCCGGATTTGGATTTTGTGGTTTACAGCGCCGCCGCCGCCGGCTTCAGCGAAGCCCAGTACCAAGCGGCTTACGTGGCCGGGGTTAGCCACCTGCTAGAAGCGCTGCGTCAGACAGGTCAGCAACCGAAACGGCTGCTGTTCACCTCAAGCACTTCGGTTTATGCCCAGCACCAGGGGGAGCGGGTCGATGAAAACTCACCGGCAGAGGCGGAGGGTTTCACCGGCCGCTGTATCCGTCAAGGAGAACAGCGAATGTGGACCAGCGGCTGGCCAGCAGTAGCCGTCCGCTTTGGCGGTATCTACGGCCCAGGCCGCACCCGGTTGATCGACAGTGTCCGTGATGGCACCGCCACCTGTCCCGAA
>DDST01000174.1 GCA_002343485.1 Proteobacteria bacterium UBA2383 | reverse complement strand
CTGACGGAATAGCCACAAACCACTCAGTCCCAACGTCGCCAGCAACAATATATTTGACAGCAGTAAAGTCCCTAGACCCTCCCAACCCATCGCACGCTGCCGGGCGAACCGGCGTTGCATTTTTTGAATCTTCCGAACCCAACCCTCCTTCCTTTTCATAAGAAGGGAGGGAGTTTCCTGCCAGTAATCATAGAAATTAAACCAATTGTAGGGCGCATCGCGGGCGTAATGTTCCAGACGATCGGCATAACGCTGCCCCCAAACACCCAACTGTTCTTGCCGATGACGGCGATCCAGAACCACTTGTTCAGCTAATGGCTCGAAATACAACTGGTAACGGTTGCCGCCCCGGTATAAGCCAAAGCACAGGATCACCGGACAGCCCGCCAGCGCCGCCAGCAGGATGGGGGCGATTGGCAAGGCGATGTCTTGGCCAAAAAACCGGCAATGCACTGCTTTCTCACCCGGAACGACCCGATCCCCCAAGGCACCAACCAAGTATCCCTGCTCCACGCTTTCCTGTACTTTAAGCAGGGTTTCCGGTCCGCCAACCGGGATAATGGTTTGCGCCAGCGCCGGGTTCAATGCGTCGAGTAACCGGGTCATCAGCGGATTGTGGCGGGTGTTCATCAAAATCCGGATCGGAACATGCTTCAGATTTAATCCGATAGCCCGCAAAGCCTCGAAACTACCCAAATGGGAACCCAGCAGGATACAGCCTCGACCGGATGCCGCCTGATCGAGAATCCACTGGCCGCCAAAAACTTCGATCTCGAAGTGTTCCAGCCGCCCGGTCAAAAAATAGACCCGGTCAAGGATCGTAGCGGCGAAACAGTGAATGTGGCGAAACTGATCGCGCCAGCTTGGCTCACGCTTCAGCGCCCGGCGCAGAAAAAGCCGCGATCCGCGCCGTGCCTCGCCCGCAGCCATCAAAAAATACAGCGTAATGGGGTATAGCAGGGCACGGCTTGCGGGCCGTCCTATATGCAAAGCGATCCAGCGAATCAACCGCAACGTCCATACGCTGCCTCGTTCTGGCAACTGCACCCACTGCCTGCTCATAAGCGACTCATGGTGGATGGCGCCGGAATGGATGACGGCTAGTGAACGCGATGCTCAGCGATATGCGCGCTCAAAGCCCGCAATGAGGCGAAAACACGTTGATTTTGCTGTTCGTCGGAGCGCATTTGGAATCCGTAGTTTTTACTGATCGCTAGCGCCAATTCCAATGCATCAATGGAATCCAAACCTAACCCTTCATTAAACAAGGGTTCCTCGGGTGCAATATCTTCCGGTTTGATGTCTTCGAGGTGCAAGGTCTCAACCAGCAAGCGGGCGACCTCCAGCTCGAACGGCGAAAGGGCTTCCAAACTCATTTTTCCCTCCGGGAACCTTAATCAGGACAGAATCGTTTCGAACATGTAGAAGGTTGTTAATTTGATTACAAACTATATCATGCCTTGCAGTGAAAATTGGCGGTAGCCCGGTTGAGCTGTGCGACGCCCTCAATACAGTCATTCCTTGTTTATGAGACAATCCACCTTAAAAACAGCCTCTGCGCTACCCTTCACGATCCTTTATAGCCAGGATACGCATGCTCGTGAGTGGCTGGATGACGATCACTTACTGGCGCTGATTCAATTTCGAGAGTCGAACGCCGCCCTGCAGGATCCCCGGATCTGCACAGTTGCGCTGCCACAACTTGAGAGAACTGAAACTGCTGAATTCTGGATTAGCCCTTGGCCGGTGCATACCGGTGTATCCCATGGAATTGGCTATGCTGATAATGGCAGTATCCTGTTCCTGCAGCTCCGGCTGGACGAGTACGCTGAAGATGCCTTGCAACCGCTGACCGCTGTGGCTTACCGGCGGCTGTTTGCCGCTGCTCGCGCTCGCGGTTATCCCTATTTTCTACGTATCTGGAACTATTTCCCCGGTATCAACCAGGAACGCTCCGGTCTGGAGCGCTATCGCGGATTCTGCGCCGGCCGGCATCAGGCACTCATAGCGGAGCTAGCGGAATACGAGATGCATTTGCCGGCCGCGTGTGCCCTTGGAACCACTCTTCCTGATTCTGCTCCCGGTGCCGGGAGCTTGCATTTGTATGCGCTGGCTGCCCGGGAACCCGGCGCACAGATTGAGAATCCCCGGCAGATCAGTGCCTTTCATTACCCACCTCAGTACGGTCATCGCAGCCCCTCCTTCTCGCGCGCCGTGCTGAAAGCCTGGAGTACGCAGGAATACCAGCTTTATATCTCCGGCACCGCAAGCATCGTCGGCCACAACAGTCAGCACACAAGCCTCATAGCGCAATTGGACGAAACGCTGCTGAATCTCAAAACCCTGCTGGCCCATGCCAGCCGATCGATCCCAGTTCCCTTGCAATTGGCATTGCTGAAGATCTATTGCCGGTCCGATGCCGACCCAGCTGCTCTCCGCCACCGGATCGTTCAAGCGTTTGGCGTCGACGTGCCGATGCTGTTTCTACGCGCCGACATTTGCCGTCGTGAACTGCTGATCGAAATTGAGGGCATGGCTGTTGGCACTGCCCGCTAAACCTCCATCAGGATACTCTTTCGTGAAACCTGAACAACCGCTTGAACCGCATCCGGCGTTACCGGATTACTATCCAGATCTGACCCAGCGTCCGGCCTTCGTGCGCCGGATGTTCGATCGCACCGCTGGCTATTACGACCGGGTTAATCAGCTGTTGTCATTCGGGTCCGGCAGTTGGTACCGGCGGCGGGCGCTGACTCGCGCCGGTCTACAGCCTGGCATGAAAGTGCTGGATGTCGCGATTGGCACCGGACTGGTCGCCCGGCAGGCGCTGGCAGTCACCGGCGATCCACAATCGGTGACCGGCCTGGACATTAGCGCGGGGATGCTGGCCGAAGTCCGCCGCCTGTTGAAGCTGCCATTGATCCAGGGACTCATGGAACAGTTGCCGGTCGCCGATGAACGCTTTGACTTCATCAGCATGGGTTACGCCTTGCGGCATGTCGCTGATCTCAACGCAACCTTCCACGAATTTCACCGGGTGCTGCGCCCAGGCGGGGTCCTGCTGATCCTGGAAATTACCCGGCCGGCTCAGCCGTTTAAGCGTGCCCTGCTCAAGTTTTACCTGGGCAAGGTAATTCCGCTGCTCAGCCGGCTCACCACCGGCAACCGGGATATGCAAACGCTGATGCGTTACTACTGGGATACGATTGAGAACTGCGTTCCGCCCGAAACCATCATCGCCGCTATTCGTGATGCGGGCTTTACCGAAGCAGGTTGCGATGTCGAATTTGACCTGTTCCGGGCCTATTCTGGACGCAAGGGATGAAAACATGTTTCTCAGCCTGCTATTTGGTCTCCTCATCGGGTTTTCACTGGGTTTAACCGGCGGTGGCGGTTCCATTTTTGCGGTACCGTTGCTGGTCTATGGTTTACAGGTATCGGCTCACGAGGCCGTGGTGATTTCGCTGGTGGCCGTCGGCACGACCGCGTTGGGCGGTGGATTAGTCCGGTTACGCGATGGCGAGGCTGAACCACGCACCGCCCTCATTTTCGGTCTGTCTGGCATTATCGGCGCGCCGCTGGGTGCCTGGTTGAATCCACGTTTTCCGGCAACCGTGTTGCTGGCAGGCTTTGCGCTGCTGATGCTGGCTGTGGCGTTTCGCATGTGGCGGCAAGCGAATCGTTGCCCTGAGGAAACCCGGCTGATTCGCGCAAGCAGCCATCCTGATGACGATCACGCTGGACCGGTTTGCCGCTATGATCCGGGTGGCCGGCTGCAATTCACCTCCCACTGCGCACTGCGCCTAGCCTTGGCTGGAACGCTGACCGGACTGCTATCCGGTTTGTTCGGTGTCGGTGGTGGATTCCTGATCGTGCCGGCGCTGGTCATGATTGCTTCGCTGCCGATGCGCCGGGCGGTTGCCACCTCGCTCTGGGTGATCGCTATTATCAGCGCCATTGGTTTTCTGTCCCATCTCGCGGCCGGACATCCACTAAACATCGGCATCACCCTCCCCTTTGTCCTGGGGGGGTTGAGCGGCATGACGCTGGGCATCGCCGTAGGAAGGCGCATCGCTGGACCGGCGTTGCAGAAGCTGTTTGCCGGTATGATCGTAGCCGTGGCGGTATTTATGCTGGTAAAACTGGCAATCTATTGAAATAGGAATTATTAATAAACAGGTCACCGCTCCAGCACGGGCGCTAGAAACCGCCCAGTATGGCTGACTGGATGCGCCGCCACCTGCTCCGGCGTCCCCACCACGACGACTTCCCCGCCGCCGCCACCGCCTTCCGGCCCAAGATCAATGATCCAATCCGCCGTCTTGATTACATCTAAATTATGCTCAATCACGACGATGGTATTGCCCCGATCCCGCAATTCGTGCAGCACCTTCAATAACTGTTCAATGTCATGGAAGTGCAAACCGGTGGTCGGCTCATCCAGAATGTACAAGGTCTGGCCGGTATCGCGTTTGGACAGCTCGCGGGCCAGCTTCACCCGTTGCGCTTCGCCGCCGGACAGCGTGGTCGCGTTTTGGCCCAACCGGATGTAACTTAGCCCCACCTCAACCAGAGTCTGAAGCTTGCGCGCCACGACAGGCACCGCTCGATAGAACTCCAGCCCCTCTTCGACCGTCATCTCCAACACTTCATGGATGTTGCGGCCCTTGTAACGGATCTCCAGCGTCTCCCGGTTATAGCGTTGGCTCTTGCACTGATCGCAGGGCACATAGAGGTCGGGGAGAAAATGCATCGCCACCTGAATCACTCCATCACCCTCACAGGCTTCGCAACGCCCGCCCTTGACGTTGAAACTGAAGCGGCCCGGCTTGTAACCACGCGCTCGTGATTCAGGGACACCGGCAAACAACTCGCGAATGGGCGTGAACAACCCAGTATAAGTGGCCGGATTGGAGCGCGGGGTACGGCCAATCGGACTCTGATCAATGTTGACCACCTTGTCCAACTGCTCCAGCCCCAGCAAGTCGCGGCACGGTGCCGGTGACTCATTGGCATTGTTCAAATCGCGGGCGGCGTAGCGGTACAGGGTGTCATTGATCAAGGTCGATTTGCCGGAGCCGGACACACCCGTCACGCACGTCAGCAACCCAAGCGGAATCTCGACCTGCACCTGCTTCAGGTTGTTGCCGCTGGCTTCGATAATCTGCACGATCCGGTTCGGGTTAAATGGGGTGCGCTGTTGCGGAAGGTCAATCCGCCGCTGGCCGCTCAGATAAGCCCCCGTCAATGAGCCGGGATCAGCCATGATATCGGCAGGCGCGCCCTGCGCCACCACGCGTCCGCCGTGAACACCCGCGCCCGGTCCCATGTCGACCACTTGATCGGCGGCGCGAATCGCTTCCTCATCGTGCTCCACCACGATCACCGTATTACCCAAATCCCGCAAGCGCAGCAAACTGGCTAGCAGGCGGGCGTTATCGCGCTGATGCAGGCCAATCGATGGCTCGTCCAATACATACAACACCCCCACCAGTCCGGCGCCAATTTGTGAAGCCAGCCGAATCCGCTGTGCTTCGCCGCCAGACAGCGTGTCGGCGCTGCGCGCCAGATTCAGATAGTCCAACCCGACGTTAACCAGGAAATTCAACCGCTCGCCAATCTCCTTGAGGATCTTGGCGGCAATTTCCCCGCGCCGGCCCGGCAACCGCAATTCAGCGAAAAATTCCCGTGCCGCGCCAATGGGCCAAGCAACAACCTCCGGCAAAGGGTTTCCAGCGACAAACACATGGCGGGCGGAACGGGTCAGCCGCGCACCTTGACAGGATGGGCAGGGCTGGTTGTGCAGATACCGCGCCAGCATCTCACGCACAATGCTGGAATCCGTCTCCCGGTAGCGGCGCTCCATCTCGGGCAATACTCCGGAAAATGGTTGCCGGCGGATGAAAGACTCGCCCCGGTGACCGGCATAGTCCAAAGCCACAGGTTCCTCACCGCTGCCATAAAGGATGAGTTGCCGGGTGCGCTCTGGCAAAGTCTGAAACGGTTGCTCCGGATCGAAGCCATAATGCTGCGCTAAGCCTTCAATCAGATGAAAGTGATCGCGATTATCCCGGCCCCAATCATAAATTGCGCCATCCGCCAGACTCAGATGAGGATGCATCACCACCCGCTCGGGATCGAAGAATGGCTTGACCCCTAGACCGTCGCATTCCGGGCAAGCCCCGGCCGGGTTATTGAAGGAAAACAGCCGAGGTTCCAATTCACTCAGGCTGTAGCCGCACAGCGGACAGGCATAACCCGCCGAGAATAGCAATTCGGCCTGCTTGGGCTCACTGAGGAACGCCACCCGCGCCACCTTGTTCCCTAAGCGCAATGCGGTCTCGAATGATTCCGCCAACCGCTGCGCCAGATCGCTCCGCACCCTGAACCGGTCCACTACGATCTCAATGGTATGTTTGCGGCGCAAATCCAGCAGCGGCGGGCTATCTAGCTCCACCACCTCGCCATCGATACGGGCGCGGATGAAACCCTGGGCACGCAACTCCTGCAACAGCTTGACATGTTCACCTTTGCGCTCCTTAACCACCGGCGCTAGCAGCATCAGCCGTGTGTCCTCCGGTAACGCTAACACCTGGTCTACCATCTGGCTGACGGTTTGCGCGTCCAAATCGATGCCATGATCCGGGCAGCGCGGAATCCCAGCCCGCGCATACAACAACCGCAGGTAGTCGTAAATCTCGGTGATGGTGCCGACCGTGGAACGAGGATTGTGCGAGGTGGATTTCTGCTCGATGGAAATTGCCGGCGACAGCCCCTCAATGTGATCGACATCGGGCTTTTCCATCAGCGACAGGAATTGCCGCGCGTAGGCGGACAGCGACTCGACGTAGCGGCGCTGGCCCTCGGCGTAGAGTGTGTCAAACGCCAGTGAGGACTTGCCGGAACCGGACAGGCCAGTAATGACGATCAACCGGTCACGGGGCAAATCCAGGTCGATGTTTTGCAAATTGTGCGTGCGCGCACCACGAATTTTGATGGCATCCATGAACTGGGAGTCTCAATTTGAGGGCATGATCATTCATAGCGGCCTAACATCTGTATTTAGCGGCCTGTGCGGCTTTTCGCGCAGGTTCGGTGGAATAATGGGTTAGGTTGGAATTGGGACACTCTCCCTCTTGTCGTCCGCGAGCCGCTTTACCTGGGGCAAGAAGGAATAAATCAAGTTGTAAATCTTCTTACCGGCTTCCTTCTTTTCCTCAAAACTACTAGCCTTTGACAAGGCTTCGATAGGACCGCTCAGATCCACACATAGCGCCTATGCAGTATTCTGTAAGCCTTGATTGAAGTGCGCGCTATGCTCATTGAGAAAACGAGAATATTTTTCCACGTTCTCTGCAATGTCGCTTACGTTTAAACCGCGTACTCTGGTCTCTGTGCACGCAGGGCCGAGTGAAGATACGAGATCAAGGATACGGGAACTCTCCGCATATACCTGAGAGACCTCCACTATTGCGCGACGCTGAATTAGTTCGTCTCTAACCGCTTCCGCCTTCGATGCGTGGCGCGAGGCTCTCTTGGCCTCGAAGTACGCCCAGATGGCCGCACCTATTGAAGCAAGAGAGCCAAGAATAGAAAGCCAGCTATCTTGCATGATGCTTAGCGATCCCACTCGGTAAGCTCAAAACGCCTGCATTCCGTTGGCGAATCGCTTGAGTCCATTTTCTCAATTACGTCGGTGAACTGGTGGTTAGCCTTGAGATAACGGAGGATGGCAATAGCATCGCTACGATCAACTCCCTGCTGTTGCAGCGCTCGCTCTATGCCATAGAAGCCCGTAAAGTTCTTCAGCTTCTCTTCGTCGGCCCAGATAGGCTCTAGCATATCCATGACGGCTTTCACCTTTTCTGCGCTGATATCTCCGGTCCTTTCAAGGAGTTCATTTATGGCATCCTCAAAACCATTCAGAAGTCCATAAATTTGTGCGTCGCTTACTGCACAGGCTACGTCCGGCATTGCCTTCTGAATTCGGAATACCTCACCAAACAATCTTCCGAATAGGCGCTTTGTGTCTTTGTCCATGTATTCGTCTGGGATTATCTATTGCAACCTAATGACGAAGCTGAGCATCGCCACGTAGCGGTGTACGCTCCAGCATCCAATTAGCCCGCGTCCACATTGCTGCCTGTCAAATTCCAAAAAAACTAGCCTGTCACCACTCACCGTTTGTACAGCGTGACTGACTCGCAACTCTGACGCATCAACTTCGTTATGTGTCGGCGGCGCTCCAGAGCGATATTTGAGGCTTTTGCCAGGACTTTGTTAATTCTACTTTGTCAGATTTAT
>DDST01000154.1 GCA_002343485.1 Proteobacteria bacterium UBA2383 | reverse complement strand
TGGCTGCGCACCCAGTCCTTGACGGTCACGATAGGGAAATCCGGGCCATAGGGTTTGCGGTTTTCCGGGTTGATCGAGGTTGGTCCGGTGGAGCCTTTGCAGCCGCCCAGGTTGTTGCAGCACACCACAAAGAATTCGCGGGTATCGATAGGCTTGCCAGGGCCGATGCAGTTATCCCACCAGCCTGGCTTGCTCGGGTCACCGCCTTCGTAAAAACCCGCGACATGATGGTCTCCAGACAGGGCGTGGCAGATCAGTATCGCATTGCTGCTGCTAGCATTCAGGGTTCCATAGGTCTCGTAGACGATTTCATAGCCGGCCAGCGCCCGGCCACAGTCCAGCGCGAGTGGCTCAGTAAAATAGGCGGTTTGGGGTATGACCAGACCGGCGGAATCGGGAGGAAATTGTGCGGCCATCGTTCTCCTGACCGTGATGTTTTGTCCTTGGGGGATGAGACGAAAGAGGGTCAAGTCTAATCGGCAGCGGGGCCAGGGGCAACCAGGCGGCGGCGAGGAGTTGAGCTTTGAGCGGTGTTACTCAATAAATATGCAACTCCCTCCGCCAGCGGACGCAACAAGCACGCTCTACCTTGCAGCCGCCAATGTCAACGTGATCGCCGCATCCGGCGCGCCGTACACCATCAGATAAGCGTCCGCCGAGGCCGTGTTGGCGCTGCCGTTGCCCAGGCTGGATGCCAGCAACTTGAGATCCGCATCGTATAATTTCCAGGCACTGGCACCAGTGATTGCCACCGTGCCGCCCACTGGCAACTTGCGCCACTCGGCAAAACCCTCACTGCCGATCGTGACTACGCTGTCGCCGGCTGGAAGTACAGGCACGCTGGCCTGTGGACGGAACAGCGTGCTGCCGTAGCGCACCCATTCTTCGCCGTTGCGGGTCTCGATGACCACATCGTTCAGATCGCGCCCGAAGTTCACGGGGATCTTCAGGAACATCCGCGCCAGGGTATCGCTGCCGGCCGGATCGACGATTTGCGAACCCGTGTGAATCGATGAGGCAAACAGGTAGCCAGGCAGGCCGTCAACCACGTCCAGGGCAAACCGCGGTGGCGCCGTTCCTTGGACCAACGGGATGGACTGCGCATCCTCGTTGACCGCCAGCCAGCGCTGACCCACGCGCGCTTGCCAAGCCGTCGACAACGGCGCCGCTGGCTGAACCTGCTGCCCAAAGGGAATCTCCGCCAGATAATGGCCCAAGCCGGCGGGCCGGCGCGCAACCAAATAGCGCCGCCCCTCCCCGTCGAAGGTTCGATACGCCACATTCGGCGCGGCATCGCTGGAAAAGCTGCCGTCGATGCGCCGTTTCAGATCGTTGGCGATTTCGGTCCAGACTCCGTTGCTGTACATGGAAATGTTCAGGCTGCGACCGGGTACGGCTTCGATCCGCAGCAAAGCCTCGAATTGCGCGTAATCGCCGGTGATGGCGGCCAGATCGGCATCGGTCGCGGGCTGCTCGGGTTGCGGCGTGTCGGGCAGCGGGGTGGGCACGGCGGAAATGCGGCCGCGCTCGGCCAGGGCGTGCAGCATGATCCGTTCGGCCAACTGGCCCACACTGAATTTGACGGAAGCGCCCGTCACCATTACCGCCAGCCGTTCGTCCGGCGCCACAAAGAACTCGGAGCCGTAGGTCAGGGTGCCGCCGTTCTTATGCCAGGCGGTCACGCCCACGGCAGCGAGGCCGGGCTGCGCCACGCCATCCCAGCCCAACCCCCAATGAAATGTGGGTATGGGGTTGAAAAGCAGATTCCGCGTCTGGTTGCGGCCCATCTCGGCCACCGACGATGCCGATAGAACGCGGACATTGCCATATCGGCCACCGTTCATGAACATCATCGCCAAATGGGCCATGTCGTTGGGCGTCGAATAGAGACCGCCTGTGGCATAGGCGTTGGTGTATTCCTGGGGATCGGCGCGATCTCCTGTATAGCCCGGCGCGAACGAGCCTGCCGGGAAGGGCTCCAGTGCAAAACGGCTGTGGGTCATGTCCAGCGGCGCGAGGATCTCATCTTCCACGAACTGGGTATAAGATCGACCCGATACCGCTGCCACCAACGGCTCGATCATCGTCAAGCAGTCATTGCAATACACCGCCATTTCACCCGGCAGATGTTTGAGCCGTTGAGTTGCCAGCGTCTGTTGCACTTGCGCGGCATAGCCTGGCACCGGCGCGTTGGTAAAACCGTTGCGATAGTCGCTGCCCCCGAAACCCGCCGAGTGATTGAGCAACATGCGCACGGTGATCTGCGGGTATTCCGGCGCGGCCATGCGGAAATCGGGCAGATACTGCACGAGCGGCGCGTCGAGATCGATCTTGCCTTGATCGGCCAGTTTCATGGCTGCCATTGCAGCGAAGACTTTGCTAACCGAGCCGATGCCGTACATCGTGGTTAAGTGGGGGGCGGTTTGCGTCGCCTTATCGGTATAACCGAAGGTTTCGCTCCAGACGATGCGCTCGCCGTCGATCAGCGCCACTGAGGCGGAGGGTACATCGGCATCCTTGAGCGCCTGTTGCACGGCAGCGCGGCCATCGGCGATGGTTTCAGCATAGGTGAGCGGCGGCGTTGAATCGTCGCTGTCATTGCAGCCTGGCAAGACCGCTAGCACGTATAGAGTAGCCAGAATTTTCAAAAACATAGGTTGTTTCATATGGTTTCCCGTGGCCTGGCTCATTCTGCGCTATGGGAGTGCGGGCAAGTTTTGCGAGCGCACGTCTTTGTAAAATCATGAATATTTATTAAAACTTCACGCCCCCCCGTTCCCGGGCAATAGCTCGATAGCCGATATCGGTACGGTAATACGCTCCATCCCAATGCACCCGTTTGACTCCGTTGTAGGCCAGGTTCTGCGCCTCGGCCACCGTGGAACCAAGCGCGGTAACACACAGCACCCGGCCGCCGTGGGTGATGATATCGCCGTTCTTCGCAACCACGGTTCCAGCATGGAATACCTTGATGTCATCGCTCAGCTCTTCATCGTGCGCGGGCAGACCTGAAATGACATCACCCTGCCGGTAGCGGCCGGGATAACCATCAGCGGCCATGACTACTCCCAGCGCGGGGCGCGGATCCCAATCAGTTTCGATTTCGCCCAGCCGCCCCTCCAGCGCTGCCTTGCACAGTTCGACCAGATCGGAGCGCAACCGCAACAACAGCGGCTGCGTCTCGGGATCCCCCAGCCGGCAATTGTATTCCAGCACCTTGGGGCCATCGGCGGTAATCATCACGCCGGCGTAAAGAAATCCGGCATAGCGGCAGCCTTCTGCTGCCATGCCGCGCACGGTCGGTTCAATAATCCCGGTCATGATCCGGTCATGCAATTCCGGAGTGATGACGGGGGCCGGGGAATAGGCGCCCATGCCCCCGGTGTTGGGTCCCTGGTCACCGTTGTCGCGGGCCTTGTGATCCTGGGAAGACGCCAACGGCAGAATATAGTCGCCGTCGGTTATGACGATAAAGCTGGCCTCCTCGCCAACCAGAAACTCTTCGATCACTACCCGTTGTCCAGCCGTGCCGAAATCGTCACCGCTCAACATGCCGCGCATGGCAGCGATGGCTTCCTGCTCGCTTTGCGCCAGGATCACCCCTTTACCTGCCGCCAACCCGTCAGCTTTAACCACGACGGGCGCACCTATTTTCCGGATGTAGTCTTCTGCTGCATCTGGATCGGTGAAACTCTGATAACGCGCCGTCGGGATGTGATGACGATCCAGGAAATCCTTGGCGAACGCTTTCGAACCTTCCAATTGCGCCGCTGCTTTGGACGGGCCAAAGCAAGGGAGACCGGCCTGGGCAAACTGATCAGTGATTCCTAGCACCAGCGGTACTTCCGGGCCGATGATCGTCAGATCGATGTGATGATCCAGGGCGAATTGAAGCAGATCCGGGGGATCATCGGCCGTGATGGCGATATTGGTTACTTTGGACTCCCGGGCCGTACCGGCGTTGCCTGGAGCAACATAGACGTGGCTGACCCGGCTGGATTGTGCCGCTTTCCAGGCCAGAGCATGTTCGCGGCCGCCACCGCCAATGATCAAGATATTCATAAGTGTCTTCGTGCCTCAATGCCCAGAAATCAATGCCGGAAATGCCGCATGCCGGTGAACACCATCGTCATATTGTGCTCGTCAGCGGCGGCGATCACCTCACTGTCACGCATCGAACCGCCCGGCTGAATGACGGCAGTAATCCCAAATTCAGCGGCCAGATCGATGCCATCACGGAAGGGGAAGAAGGCGTCGGACCCCAAGGCTGCGCCTTTCAGATTCAGCTTTTCCTCTTGCGCCTTCATGGCAGCGATGCGCGCCGAGAACACCCGGCTCATCTGCCCGGCGCCGACCCCGAGAATCATGCCGTCCCTGCCGTAGACGATGGCGTTGGATTTGACGAACTTCACCACTTGCCAAGTGAACAGCAAATCGGCCAATTCCTGGTCGCTGGGTGCGCGCTGGGTAACTACCTTCAAATCGGCCAGCGCCACTTGGCCCAGGTCGCGGTCCTGCACTAGCAAACCGCCGGTGACCCGTTTGTAATCCCAGCTTGGCGCCCGGTCGATGCCCCATTGGCCACAGGCCAGCACCCGCACATTCTGCTTGCTGGCGGTCGCCGCCAGCGCCTCTGGCGTGACCTCTGGGGCGATGATTACCTCAACGAACTGCCGGTCTACGATCGTCTTGGCGGTGACGGCGTCCAGTGGCCGGTTAAAGGCGATGATGCCGCCGAAGGCCGAGGTCGGGTCGGCTTTGTAGGCACGCTCGTAGGCATCCAGCAAGGTCGAGCCGACCGCCACGCCGCAGGGGTTGGCATGCTTGACGATGACGCAGGCCGGNNGCAGCGAAGCTTTTGACGCATTCCAGCGCGGCGTCGGTATCGGCCACGTTGTTGTAGGACAGTTCCTTGCCTTGCAACTGGCGGGCGGTGGCGATGCAAGCTTCCACCGGTTGCGGCTCCACGTAGAACGCTGCGCCTTGGTGCGGGTTCTCGCCATAACGCATACTTTGCGCTTTGCGGAACTGAACGTTGTAGGTGCGCGGAAAGGGGTCGCGGCCACCTTCTTCAGTTTGGATGGAGCCGAGATAATTGGCGATAGCGCCATCATAGCGGGCGGTGTGTTCGAAGACTTTCACGGCCAGATCAAAGCGGGTCGCATCGCTGATCGCGCCATTCCCAGCGCGCATCCCGGTCAAAACCCGTTCATAGTCGCTAGCGTCTACGACCACGGTCACCGCAGCATGATTCTTAGCTGCCGCGCGCAGCATGGTGGGTCCGCCGATGTCGATATTTTCAATCGCGTTGGCCAGCGTACAGCCGGATTTGGCAACCGTCGCCTCGAAGGGGTAGAGATTGACCACCAGCAGGTCAATGGGCGGGATGTCATGTTGCACCATAGCCGCATCATCTTGACCACGCCGGCCGAGCAGACCGCCATGAATGCGGGGATGCAAGGTCTTAAGGCGGCCATCCATCATTTCTGGAAAACCGGTGTAATCGGCCACCTCGATCACAGGAAGGGCATTGTCGGCCAGCAATCGGGCAGTGCCCCCGGTAGAAAGGATTTCCACGCCCAGGTCAACCAGGGCGCGCGCGAAATCGACGATGCCGGTTTTGTCGGAGACACTGATGAGCGCGCGGCGGATAGGAGGAGCAGAGGTTAGGTTCATGCGGGAGTCCGTAGCCTTATCGGAGGAATTGGGGGAAGTACAGAGAATAAGCAGTCAAACGTTTTCTTCGGCCATCGAGCCGAAATACAAATCATAGAAACGGTCTTTCTCTGGATCGTACTGCATGAGTTCGCCGTTTTCGAGATCGTAATACCAGCCGTACAGGTTCATGCGGCGGTCCTCGACACGCTCGCGCACAAACGGGAAGGTCATCAGATTGTTCAGTGAGGCGCGGATACCGGCACGTTCGCAAGCCCGTTGCTTGAATGCATGGCTCGCGTCTGGCCAGCGCCGTAGCACCTCATCGCGGGCCGATGTCGCGATTTGCACCCAGGGTGCAATGAATCCCTCGCCTTCGTCGTTCAGACCATAGCCTTCCAGCAGGGCGTTAATGCCGCCGCAGTGCGAGTGGCCTAGGACAACAATATTACGGACACAGAGATTGCAGACAGCGAATTCCAGCGCCGCGCTGGTGCCGTGGTAGCGTCCAGTTGTTTCATAGGGTGGAACCAGGTTGGCGACGTTGCGCACCACGAACAAGTCACCGGGCGCCGAGTCGGTGAGAATGGCAGGATCAACACGAGAGTCGCTGCAACCAATCAACATCGTCGACGGAGTTTGCCCCTGCATGGCCAGCCGGTTGAACACTTCCCGGTTCGGCTCAAAGCTTTTGACGCGAAAGCGTTGAAAACCTTTGACTAATTCATTGATGTCAGTCACAGCGTAAGACTCCAGTGATCGGGATTGGCACGCCATTATATAGATAACTAGCCGCTCTCTTTATCGCGCTTCCCAAAGCGCAGCGCACGCGGCCTGGGTTTGGTATGGCTTCATCCATACCAAGGGCGATTTGTTCCGGATCGAATTCGGGCAACAGAGTGTTTATGGAAACGTCGAGAGATTCCAGTGTAGAGATCATAGCGCCTATTTCCTGTGATTGAGCGGTGAAATGGAACGGGTTTCTCCATGCATCGCCATCTGTATGACCCAGGCGTTCGCGGCGCTGGCTGTGACGTTTTGCACCAGGCTGGGAAACAAGCCCCCCGTTAAAACCAGCAATCCCATCACACTGACGATCAGCAGTTCACGGGGACGCAGGTCCATCGCCGAGGCGGCCGCGGGTTGGGTGACGGGTCCCAAAAAGGTATGCCGGAAGAAACCCAGGAAATAGGCTGCGCCCAAAATGACACCCAGGAGAGCAACAGCGGCCAAGCTAGGAGAGGCGTGCAGAACGCCCAGCAGGATCAGCAGTTCAGCAACGAAGCCATTCGTGCCAGGCAGGCCAATGGACGCCATACCGAGCAAAAGGAAAAAGGCGGTGAAGCGGGGCAAGGGTTGCGCCAGCCCGCCCAGGCTGGCCACATCCGTTGAACCCAGGCGATGGTGCAGGAAACCGGCCATGAGCATCAGGCCGCCCGCGACGATAGCGAAATTGGCCAGTTGGAAGATGGCGCCCTGAATGCCCTGGATATTCATTGCGGCGAGACCCGCTATCACCAGCCCGGCATGACTGATGCTGGAAAAAGCCAGCATCTTGCGGAGATTGGATTGCCGCAATGCAACCAGCGCTCCATAGAGCACGCCGAATAGACCCAGCATCGCTATCAGCCAGAAGGAATCGCGGGCGGCGGATGGCGCCAGCGGTAGGGCAAAGCGCAGAATGCCAAAGACGCCCAGCTTGAGGCCAGCCAGCAGCGCGCTCAGACCTACCGGCCCCTCTTTGAGTACGGTGGGTAGCCAGGTGTGGAATGGAAACAGCGGCGCTTTGACGGCAAAGCCGAAAAACAACAACAAGAAAACGGCTGTTTGGACCTCAGCAGGCAGCGGCTGTTCCAGCAGGACCCGGTAGTCGAAGCTGAACCCGCCTCCAGCCACGCCTGCATGATGCACCCCAAGCAGGATCATGCCAAATAGCAGCGGAACGCCGCCAGTCAGCATGAACAGCGTGTATTTGGTTGCGGCAAAGCGCCGTTCCGGGCCGATACCCCACAGGCTGATCAGAAAATAGATGGGTACGAGAGTCAGCTCCCAGAACAGGAAAAACAGCACTAAATCCAGGGCGCAGAACACGCCCATGGTTACCCCTTCCAGTGCCAGCAGCAGAGCAAAGTACAAGCGAGGCATGAACTGGATACTGGTCCAGGATGCCAGGATGACAGCACAGAACAGCAACGCGGTCAGCGGTGGAAACAGAGCAGCGATGCCATCTATACCTAGCAGATAATGGACATTCAAACTGGACATCCAGGATGCCTGTTCCACGAACTGCATCCCGGCGGTTTCCGGGCGCAGGGAGACCAGCATCACCAATGACAATATCAGCTCCAATACAGCGCCAGCCAATGCTACGACGCGCACGGCACGATCATCGCACAAGAGCAGTAGCAACAGCGTCCAGGCTAAAGGCAGGAAAATCAGCAGACTCAGGATTGGCATGCCGATCAGGTCAGCAGTAAACAAAGGGTCAGGATTCATCCCCGGATTCCTTTATCGTTGATCATATACGCCTCTATAAGAGCCAGCAGCGCCGCCAGCGCTCCGCGATGATCTTCTACGACGTGCCGTCCACGCTGGCCGGCATCCCGGCCGCTTTGGGGGTTGGCTAACAACCGGCCCACGGTTATGGCCAATTCCTCGGCATCCATGATTTTCCAAGCAGCTGCGGCTTCCAATAACCGTTCGCTGGCCTCGGTAAAATTGAACATGTGGGGGCCAAACAGCACGGGTAATCCCAGCAATGCAGGCTCCAGGACGTTATGTCCGCCGGTGGGAACCAGGCTACCGCCGACAAAGGCCAGGTCAGCGGTGGCGTAGAACAGCAGTAATTCCCCCATGCTGTCACCTAGAAAGATGGCGGTATCTGGCGTACACGATTGGCGTTCACTGCGCCGGATCATGGTGAACCCCCGTTGCCGGCATAATTCGGCCACGCCCTCGAAACGTTCGGGATGGCGCGGCGTTAGCACAAGCAGCAAATCTGGCCAGTCAGTGCGAACTTGGGCAAATGCCTGCAGAATCTGTTCATCCTCACCGGCATGAGTGCTGGCGGCGATCCAGATAGGCCGGTGTTCTCCAAGCCATTTCTGCCGTAATAACTGGCCGTGCTCCAGCAGAGCGTCAGGCACTTTCAGATCGTACTTGAGATTGCCAGTGACCTCGGCCCGCGGCGCACCCAGAGCGCGGAAGCGTTCAGCATCGGCGTCCGTTTGGGCAGCGATCAGGGTGATATCCCGCAACATGGACGCTGTGAACCGGCGAAACCGTGCATAGCCGTGCGCCGAGCGTTCCGACAACCGGGCGTTAGCGATCAGTACCGGAATCCCAGCCGCCGCGCACTGCCGCAATAGATTCGGCCATAACTCGGTTTCCATGATGATCGTCATTTGGGGGCGGGTCTGATGCAGAAATCGCTGCACGGCGCCGGGCACGTCATAGGGGGCGTAAGTGTGCCGTACGCGTTCTCCTAGTGCCTCTTGCACTTGGCGGGAGCCAGTCAGCGTGGTCGTTGTCACCAGCAGTGGCCGTTCGGGGTAGCGATCTAATAGCGTCTGGATCAGCGGCAGAGCAGCGCGAACTTCGCCGACGGACACGGCATGAATCCATAGACTGCCGGGGGATAAGGGCGGAACAAACCCCAATCGCTCACGCCACCGTTGACGATGTCCTGGATCACGACGGCCGCGCCAGTACAATCGCAGAAGTACCAGCGGTAACAGCAGATAGAGAAGACCGTTATAGAGCAGACGCATGATGTCCCATTTTGTTGATGCCCGCTAATATCTCACTCTGGCGTTTCCTGAACCCACATCAGCGTCGCGCCGATCACCGCTGCCGGCATGGCTAGGAAGTTCAACACTGGAATCAGAGTGAGCACCAGGGTCATGCCGCCAAAGCCGAAGGTCAGCGGCCAATGCCGGCGTAGCAACTGGCGCTGCTCCCGAAACGAGAGTCCCCGGTTGCCCAGCGGATAGTCAGCATACTCCAAGGCGAGCATCCAGGCACCGAACAACGCCCACAGTACTGGCGCCACGAC
This sequence comes from Proteobacteria bacterium UBA2383, assembly GCA_002343485.1. Lineage (GTDB taxonomy): Bacteria > Pseudomonadota > Gammaproteobacteria > Competibacterales > Competibacteraceae > UBA2383. Next base: position 829 of record DDST01000154.1, on the reverse strand, counting down.
GTTGATGACCGGTACCAACGACAGCAGCAATAGCGGAATGGCCCAGCCAATGAAATATAAAAGCTTGCTCAACTCCACCAGGGGACTCAGAATCAAGTCTTTCCAACGCAGGCGGGTCTCTGACGGGGGGGCATCCGCCTGACGGATCAGCTTTTCCACTCGTTCAGCTAATAAGCCGTTGAATGGTGCAGCGATCAGATTAGCCACCACCGAGAAGGTGTAGAACACCACCACGAGCACAGTCAGCACGAATACCGGCCACAACAGCCAGTGTAACCAGCTTAACCAGCTTGGCAGCCAGCTTTGCACGATTTGGTTGAGATGCTGGAACTGACCGATGCTCCACCAGACACCTGTTCCGAACAGCAATGTATTGATCAGCATTGGAATTGCCACGAAACTACGCAACCCGCTGCGGGGTAGCCAACGCAGGCCAGTTAGGACATAACCAGCCCCTTTGATAGGGGAAGCACTCATGGTATGGGAAACCCTCGCCAGCCAATGCTGGCATTCGTTTAAAAACGCGGCAATCTACGTTACTATTTTTAATTAACCAAGTAATGTCGCCCTGGTTGAGCAGCGTCGAGCATTATAAGCCGCGCGTTATAACCGGCCGCCATGGTCCCGGATCTCTCATGCCCAAACTGCGTCATGCGCCGGTTTGGGATTTTTTCCAACGTGCTTGTCATTAATATTATTTTAAGGAGCATAAGTATGAAAAACCCTGTCCGCGTTGTGATCACCGGTGCTGCCGGTAACATCGGCTATGCGATGGCTTTTCGGATCGCTTCGGGCAGTATGCTGGGTCCCGATCAACCAGTGATCCTGC
>DDST01000139.1:2737-3439 GCA_002343485.1 Proteobacteria bacterium UBA2383 | reverse complement strand
CTCAGGCAACCACGATGAAAGTTGGTCTTCGTAGCGTTCGTCGAGTGCGGGCTCTCCGATAGAGGACAATCTCAACGGTATTCCAAGGCAATGGGCAATTAGCCGTTCGCACTGTTCGTCAACCGAGAAGACGCTTGAAGTGACCCGGTCCTTTAGGTGTCCCGGCGCGTCTTCAATTAGCGGCCTGATGATATTGGGGATGACCTTCTCGTCACGCTCTCGATTCAAGATGTAGCGAGCTATCCGATCAAGNNGCTCAGAGCCTCAAGTAGTTTGTGATAATTCCTTTCCTCTTTGAGCAACGCTACGATTGCATCGAGTACCGGGGGATAGCCGATAAAAGACAAGAAGTCTTGACTCTTTGCAGTAGTGTGGTCGGCGAACGCAGCGCCTAGCTTCTCTAGAATTGTGTTCCGTGCAGTTGCATATTGGTCGGCGTAGGCGGAGTTGGCGGCAGCCGTAAAAGTGTCGATGTATTGTGTGGCTTGATCGAGGTTGAAAGGCGATATCGATACCAACGCTGCTGAAATTCCCTTGTCGGTGAGGTACACCCAGGATTCATCGAGGATCTGCGTGCGCCCGAGTAATACGAAGGTAGTTGCTGTCGCCTTCTTGCACAGTTTGATTACGTCGTCCAGGAATGCTTCGAAGGCTTTCTCGGTGGTTTTGGATCGCCCCTCGTCAACACCGTCGATGATGACT
>DDST01000139.1:0-2645 GCA_002343485.1 Proteobacteria bacterium UBA2383 | reverse complement strand
TGCGGATACAAGAATGATCGTCGGGCGTTGCGTTTCGAAAATTGCCTTCTCAAACATCGGCTCGACATACGGACGACCTCCGACATCTGCTACTTGGAACGACGGGGAAGGTTCTGTGACTGTGAATACCTTCTTGCCAGAGGAAAGCATCGCTCGCAAGTCGTAGTACTTCATGTAGATCCCTTTCTTGGCTGAAATGGCATTCAATCAATGATCGACAATCCACGCGGGAGGCCGCATCCCGGTGGATGTGTTTGAGAGGCCCAACGTAGAGCTAACCGGCGNNCGTCCAGCGACCGAAGGGAGCGAGGTTGAGCGCCATGTTGGGCGTCATTGCTGCTGTTTGCAGTTCTTACCTTCTTTATCACAGACACCTTTCGTCGTCTTCTTGGAAGTTGTCGTGGTAGTTGGACCGGAGCCAGACAGGCAAACCGTGCAATTTAGATCACCATGACAGTTCTCGATGTGGTTAATGGCGTCGCCTTGACATTGAGCTAGATCCAACTCGCGACGCTCAATCTTTGGCTTGCAGGAATCGCACACTAGTTTGTTTCCTTCTACTCGGCACTTTGCGCAGCTTTTGACGTACGAGCCACCCGGCAGCTCCGAGTAGGATTCTCGCGTTGGTGCATTCAGACAGTAGTATTTGTACTCGTCAAGCGGCTGTGATTGTCGGCAGATTGCGCGAGCGTTGGCTAGCGCTGTCTCTTTGGTAGAGCCGGTCGCGCTGTAGGTCGGCGCGGCGCCGCCAATTTGCCAAGTGGCATTCACCTGCCACCAAGCGTGCGCGGTGGTAGCCACACTCAGGATAAGAACTGCGACGACAGTTTTCAGGGTTGAATACATGTGATAACTCCTCTGTTGTTAGCATTTCGATAGGTCTTCTTACACTGACGCCCAACGTGGAAGTGAGGGGCAGCCGGAGCGCGATGCGCGGAGGGAACCAAAAAGCGCAGCTTTTTGGCTGTCCCGCTCGACTGCCGGGTTAGAGCGTGGAGCCAAGCGTGAACGTTTCTCCGCCGGAAAATGGAGATTATTCACGTTCTGGGAAGTCGGGAACTCGAATAGAAAATGGGCGCAGGAATACATTGCGCTACCCTAGCCAAGCGAGAAGTCTTTTGAGTGCAATATGGCTAATGCTGGAAAGGTGATTGTTAAGAAATTCAACGATGGCATTTCGCACACTGTTTTTGTTTTCGTTCCATTCGTTAATCTTTCCTTCCAACACATAATCCATGTGCTGCTTTCCATAAACTTGAGTCGAAAGCACCAGGGGATATGTGGCAAATTCGCCGTAAATTTTCTTTCTGTAATAGCGCAACATGAGTTCATCGATGTCCGAAACGCTCCAAGATTCCCATGATGAATGCCGTTCCCCTAAATCTTCCCAAAACGTGAATTTTGATTTCCCTACAACAATGTGATGTCGCCCAAGAGACTGAATGGCAAGCGGATCATAGTCATTTTCGTCGTAGCACGTCGGTAGGTCTGTTACAGGAAACAGAGATCCTAGGTTCATAGACCTGTGAGTGGCACGGAAAATTTGCTCAAACAGCAGCTTGCGAATGGTCATGGTCAAGGCGTTCTAACGTTTCGCTTGAGGGGCGCGGAGGCAGCAAGCGAAGCTTGCTGGCGGAGCGTCCCTCTCGAAGCGATTGTTAGGGCTGATCGCCACCACGGCTACCTAGCCCCATCAAGAAGAGGCTTCAATCGCTCGGAATATTTGAAGCAAGGACCATTATTTCCGTCGTACTCAATGTTGGTTACGATTTCGTTGTCAGTGGCTATTTTGACTTTGCAACCAAGAGGGGTAGGGTCGTAAGCGTAAGTTGTTGATGTAGCCTTGAATGGTTTATTCCCCGCTGTGCCGTCGGTCGTGGTCGTAACGGCGGTCGGAAATGGGTTGGTTCCAGTGGTACTCCAAACATACACTTTTTTACCCGCAACCTCGTACTCCTGGTCTGGAATGCCAAGATAATTAATTGCGACTTTGATATTTTGGCCCTTCAGTTTTGGTAAGGCGCGGTCAAAAGTATCGAAACTCGTAGCACATGCGGTTAGCAGCAAGCCGAGCAATAGAACTGGGGTGTATTTCATTGTGCAATCTCCGAACACGAAATGGATGGTGGATTTGTCTCTGTGTGGTGTATCCAGTTCAGCACAGCCTCGGTAAATAGATTGACTGACATTGATAATTCCCACGTGGAGTTGCTGCGAATATCTTTGCCGCGAAAAGATGTCGTTGGATGCCGTATCTCCGGTTCCATATACCTTGAAACTGAATCGGCATGAACAATCTTGTCGCAAACATCCTTGATAGAGAAGTTAACGGTTTCTTCTTGGTTATTCGCGTACTTGAAAAGAAACCCGCAGTGGGAAACAAATGGGATTGTGGTGCGGTGGTCGAGACCCTGATAGAACTTCGTGCGCAGTGAAATGGCAAGATTGAGAAGCAGAGACGTCATAAGCTCCTCGTAAATTGCTTTGGTTTTTTCGACTCCGTCCAAATGCGTACTATCAACAAATAAGTGATACGCAGCCACATCAAGCGCATGACATTCGATCGCTATTGAACGAAGTAAATCGAATGTCACCTTGTGGGTTCCGAGAAGTTCCATAGTAGCCCTAACGAATAGCGTTTATCT
>DDST01000038.1 GCA_002343485.1 Proteobacteria bacterium UBA2383 | reverse complement strand
ATTAAGTAGAAATCAATTGAATTTCGTGAGACAGTTAAGCTCATTTCCTCTGCCCTGTGATCAAAGAACGGATGGATGATGAGACAACCGCGCCGCGAACGGCACCCAGATCGCTATAATGATTTCCAGCAGATGCTTTATCATCAGAGTACTTTCCTCAAGGGTTGAGGTTGCCCGTATAGGATCTTCCCAAGATGCTTCTGCCGGCTTTACCCCCGGCTTAAACCCTTAAAATAGCTAAGGTGCATCACTAAATGTCTTCGCCTGAATACTCGCCCCTTCTCAAGACGAAGATCAGCATCCCGCCGCCACGGCCGCAATTAATTTCCCGAAACCGGCTGCTGATGCGCCTGGCGGAAGGTGCGAGCGGGCCACTCACACTTATCTCCGGTCCGGCCGGCTTTGGTAAGACAACCTTGATCAGCGACTGGATCAGCACCGGCGATGACCATCACCGGATCGCCTGGTTCTCGCTTGATCAAGACGATAACGATCTCGTGCGCTTCGTTTCTTATCTGGTCGCTGCCCTGCAGATCGTCGAGCCGGGAATCGGACGGGCGCCGCTGTCTTTGCTGGGCTCCCTGCAAACCCCGACGCCCAAAGCGCTGATGGTCCAGCTGCTCAACGAAATCGTTGACGTGCCGGCCCCTATCGTGCTGGTTCTGGACGACTATCATGTGATTGAAGATCCGGAGATCGATGCGGCTGTAACCTTTGCCGTCAATCACCTACCGGAACAACTGCGGCTGATCATCGCCACCCGTGGAGAGCCGAAGCTCCCTTTGCCCCGCTGGCGGGCACTCGATCGTATCACTGAAATCGGCCTGGAGGATTTGCGCTTCTCGGACGAGGAGGCGGCGCTGTTTCTGAACCGGACTATGGGGCTCGAACTTGATGCTGAGTCGGTGAAGGTGCTGGAGACGCGAACCGAGGGCTGGATCGCCGGACTCCAGATGGCGGCGCTTTCTCTGCGAGGTCATTTGCGGGTCGAGGGAATCAATCATCTCGCGGAGGCGGTAGAGACCTTTAGCGGCGAGCACCGCTATGTAATCGACTACCTGGCGGCGGAAGTGCTTCGCCAGCAGCCGAAGGAGATCCAGGTCTTTCTGCGCCAAACAGCGGTATTAGACCGGCTCTGCGCCTCTCTCTGCGATGCATTGACCGATCGAACGGACAGTCGATTGATTCTGACCCAGCTCGAACAGGCCAATTTGTTTCTGATCAGGCTCGATGATCATCGTCAATGGTACCGCTATCACCAGCTCCTCGCCGATTTTCTGCGGGTCGACCTGAGCGCCGGCGAGCAGGCGGCACTGCACCGGAAAGCCAGCGCCTGGTATGAAGCCAACGGCTTCGGCACCGAAGCGGTTAAACATTCTCTGGCCGCAGGGGATATCTCCACGACCGTATCATTGATCCGCACCCATGTGGATGGGATGTTATGCCGGGGCGAATTTCCGGCGGTGCTGGCCTGGCTGGAGGCATTGCCCGATAGCGTGATCCGTGTTCACGGCGACCTTGCCGGTTATAAAGCCTGGTTGTTATATCTACGCGGCCGGATCGAGGAGGCTGAAACATACTCCGCACCGGCTCACACAGCCGAGCACGCCGACATTCCCCCTACGCATCAAGCGACGCTGCTGGCTTTCCAGGCGTTCTTGGCGATTAATCGCGGCAACCCGGAAAAAGCCGTGGCGTTCGCCCGGCAAGCCCTGAACGAACTACGCGAAAGCGGGTCCTTCTTTCACGCCTGTGCGCTTAGCTTGCTGGGCCATGCGCAACGCCTCTCCGGCGACCGGAAAACCGCCGTCGAAACGCTAAGCCAAGCCGTGCAGCTCGGTCAGAAGCTCGGCAATCACTTAATCACCCTGGATGCGCTCGGTAATCTGGCGCCGCTGATGTATGCCCAAGGCCGTTTACGGGAAGCAATGCTGCTCTGCTGCGAAAACGTCGAACGCTACGTGGATGTCCGCGGCAAGCCGCTGGCAGTCGCCGGCCTGGTCTACGTACCTCTAGGTGTCTTTTTTTACGAAATCAATGACTTAAATTCATCCCGGCGCAATCTGATTACAGGCATCGCTCTTTGTCAGCAATTGGGAATGGTCTATTACACCTTGATGGGCCAACGATCGCTCGCCAAGTTACAGCATGTCAGCGGCGAGCGCGAAGCGGCGTGGGATACATTGACGGCAGCGCGGCAACTCGCCGAAAAGTCCGAAAATCCCCGGCGCTGGCGGTTGATAGACGCCGCCGCCGCTGAACTCCAATTGCGCGAGGGAAATATCGCTGCAGCCGCGCGGACTCTGGATAAAGCGGCTATCTCAGCCGAATCTCCTTCCGAATTCGAACGCCTGGTCTATGCGCGCCTGCTGCTGGCGCAAAATCAACCGCGAACAGCAGAGCGGGTATTAAATGGTCTTGAGGCAGCGGCCATCAAAGAGGAGCGGAACGGCAGTCTGATCACCGTTTACGTGCTACAGGCGCTGTGCAAACGGGCCGCCGGCAACCGGGCGGCCGCTCTGGACCGGTTGGCGCAGGCGCTCTCACTGGCCACCTCGCCCGGGTACCGGCGGATTTTCCTCGACGAAGGCCCGGCTGTGGCCGCGTTGCTACCGCAACTACGCCATGTGGCGCCTGCGTTTGTCATCGAGTTATTGCAAGCCTTTCCCCACGAACAAGAAGCCGCGCCTGTGCCGGAGAGTCTGGCGGGGCCGGTGAGCAAAACCCAGCTTGAAATCCTGCGTCTGTTGGACTTCGGCCTCACCAATCAGGAAATCGCTGACAAGCTGGGGATTTCCATCGGCACCGCCAAATGGCATCTGCACCAGATCTTCGGCAAGTTACAGGCGCGCAATCGCACCGAAGCCGTCACCAAAGCCCGTGAACGCGGGCTGCTGTAATCCGCTCGAACCCCCGCCTACCCCTTACCTTTGTTTGAGCGCCTGCGCTTGCGACCCCTTGGCCTATCCAATCAGGACATCGCCAATGAACCCGGCATTACCGTGAACACCACCCAGTAGCGCTTGCACGAAATCCACAGCAAGCTGGAAATGCATAACCGTACAGCGGCCATTGCAAGGGCTTTTCAATCCGGGTTGCTACCGCTCTCAGATCCCTAACTCCGACCCAACCCTAGTACCTATCTACCGATAGGTGAGCTTCTCCCGCGTGCGTCTACAGTGTAAATCGACGTAATTGATAACCCGTTCAGATCAAGAGGTAAGGAGATGGCTCTAGCAAACTACGGCATCGCGACGATCAGCGAATTCGTCGGTCGTGAGCTGGGGGTTTCGGACTGGATCGAAAT
>DDST01000071.1 GCA_002343485.1 Proteobacteria bacterium UBA2383 | reverse complement strand
GGTTAGCGAAGCGTAACCCGCCATAATGAGGATTATGCCTACAGCAGGTTAAGCGTGAACCGTAACCTGCCCTACAATGGATCTATAATCGCTTTTGATCGCGGTATTATTTTTGTACGATTTAAATCTTGTCCACAGAAATCGCGGAAACCACGGTGAGATTGGAAGCTCTTGGAGCTTTGCTAATTTCCCAGCGCTTCCAAAGCAGAAACACCGCCGGAATCACTACAAGAGTCAATAGCGTAGCGCTGACGATGCCGCCCACCATCGGTGCGGCGATCCGTTGCATCACCTCAGACCCCGTGCCAGCCCCATGCATGATCGGCAGCAGCCCGGCAATGATAGTGGCAACCGTCATCATCTTGGGTCGTAACCGCAATAGAGCACCCTCAACGACCGCCTCATGCAGTTCAGCCAAGGTCACGGACCGTCCTTCCGCCTGGGCCGCTTCGTGCCGCCGCGTGAGCGCCTGATCCAGGTAGACCAGCATCACGACCCCGGTTNNGCCGGCCAGGGCGATGAAGCCGACCCCGACCGCCACCGACAGATTGTAGTCCAGCCAGTACAGCAGCCAGATTCCGCCCAGCAGAGCGAACGGCAAAGTTCCCATGATCAGCACTGCCTCACCCAACCGGCCGAAGCTGAGATAGAGCAGCAGAAAGATGATGACCAGGGTCACCGGCGCTACCAATTGCAGCTTGGCCAGCGCCCGGTTCAAGTACTCGTACTGGCCCGACCAGCGTAACGAATAGCCGGCCGGCAGCGCCACCTGTTCCGCCACCGCCTTGCGCGCCTCGGCGATGAAAGAACCAATGTCGCGGTCCTGGATATCCACGAAGGTGATGCCGGTCAGCCGGGCATTCTCGCTTTGCAGCATCGCCGGTCCGTCGATGATTTTCACCTCGGCGACCTGACTCAGCGGCACGACCGCGCCGGCCGGGGTGACGATAGGCAAGTTACGCAGCCGTTCCAGTGAATCGCGCGCTGCCTGTGGATAGCGTAGGTTGACCGGGTAACGTTCCAGCCCTTCCACCGTCTCGGTGACATTCATCCCGCCAACGGCGGTATTGATGACCTCTTGCACGTCGTTAATGTTCAATCCCAGCCGGGCGGCAGCCAGCCGGTCGATCGCTATGTCCACATAGCGGCCACCGGCCACCCGCTCGGAAAAGACGGAGGCGGCACCGGGGATGGTGCGGATCACCTGTTCCAGTTTTTCCCCGACCTGCTGGATCACAGCCGGGTCGCTGCCGGCCACCTTAACCCCCAGCGGCGTCTTGATGCCGGTGGCCAGCATGTTGATCCGGTTCTTGATCGGCATCACCCAAGCATTGCTCAACCCTGGAAACCGGACGACGCGATCCAGTTCGGCGATCAAATCCGCGGTCGTCAGCCCCGGCCGCCATTCGGAACGTGGTTTCAATTGAATCGCGGTTTCGATCATGCTCAACGGCGCGGGATCGGTCGCGGTTTCCGCCCGGCCCACCTTGCCGAACACGCGCCGCACCTCCGGCACGGCGCGGATCAGCTTATCGGTTTGCTGCATGATTTCTACGGCCTTGCCGATGGACACGGCGGGAAAGGTGGTTGGCATGTACAGCAAATCGCCTTCGTCCAAATCAGGCATGAATTCAACGCCCAGCCGTTGCAGCGGCCACCATGCCGTTAAGGTCAGCAGACCCGCCAGCAATACCACTGGCCAGGGATGGCGCAGTACCAGGTTGACGAACGGCCGGTAACCGGCCATGAGCAAGCGGTTGAGCGGATTATAGCTCTCCGGATGAATCCGGCCGCGCACCAGCCAGCCCATCAGCACCGGAACCAGAGTGATGGCCAACCCTGCGGAAACCGCCATGGCATAGGTCTTGGTATAGGCCAGTGGCGTGAACAGCCGCCCTTCCTGTGCTTCCAGGGCAAACACCGGCAGGAAACTGACGGTAATCACCAACAGCGAAAAGAACAGCGGTGGTCCGACCTCGCAAGAGGCCTGGCGAATGATGCGCCAGCGTTCGGCCTCATCCCGGGGTTGGGTCTGTTCCAAATGCTTGTGCAGGTTCTCGACCATGACGATAGCGGCATCAACCATGGTGCCAATAGCGATGGCGATGCCACCCAGCGAGAGAATATTGGCGTTAATACCCTGCCAGCGCATGATAGCGAAGGCAGCTAGAATCCCAACCGGGAGGCTGATCAGGATCACCAGCGAGGAACGCAGGTGAAATAGGAACAGCGCACAGACAATGACTACCACGGCGAATTCCTCAATCAACTTTTCGCCGAGGTTCTTCACCGCCCGCAAAATTAAATCGGAACGGTCGTAAACCGGGACGATCTCCACCCCTTCCGGCAAGCCGCGCCGCAACTGGTCCAGCTTGGCCTTGACCGCTTCGATGGTGGTCAGAGCGTTCTCGCCAGCGCGCATCACGATGATGCCACCCACCACTTCGCCTTGGCCGTCCAGTTCCGCCGCGCCGCGCCGCAGCTCCGGTCCCAATCGAATATCAGCCACATCATCCAGCAAGATGGGCGTGCCTGCGTCGCTGACACCGAGTGGCACCCGCCGCAAATCCTCGATGCGTTGCAGATAGCCGCGCGAGCGTACCATGTACTCGGCCTCGGCCAGTTCGATCACCGAGCCGCCGACTTCCTGATTGGCATTCTGGATGGCCATACGCACGCGTGAAAGCGGCAGGTTGTAGGCACGTAAGCGATTGGGATCGAGCACCACCTGATATTGCTTGACCATGCCGCCGACTGTGGCAACCTCGGCCACGCCATCCACTGACTGCAATTCGTATTTCAGGAACCAGTCCTGCAAGGAGCGCAATTGCGCCAAGTCATGACGACCGCTGCGATCCACCAGCGCGTACTCATAGACCCAGCCAACGCCGGTAGCATCCGGCCCGAGCGCTGGCCGCGCCTGCGGCGGTAGGCGGGGCGCGATCTGGCTGAGATATTCCAGCACTCGCGAGCGTGCCCAGTACAAATCCGTGCCATCGGCGAAGATGACGTAGACGAAGGAATCGCCAAAGCCGGAATAGCCACGCACCGTCACTGCGCCTGGCACGGCCAGCAGTGCCGTCGCCAGCGGATACGTGACCTGGCTCTCCACGACCTGCGGCGCCTGGCCAGGATAGCTGGTCTTGACGATGACCTGCACATCAGACAGATCCGGCAACGCGTCCAGCGGAATATGACGAGCCGACCACGCACCCCAGCCAGCCAGCAGCAAGGTCATCAGGGTGACAAGCAGCCGATTCTGGATGGACCAATGAATGATAGCGGCGATCATGGCTGTATCCTCGCGGCATCGACCGCATCGATCACATAGCCCCCATCCTCACCCTCACTGATCCGGAAGCGCAGCTTGCGGCCCGGCTGTAACTGGTCCAACTTGACGCCCCGAGCAGTGGAAAAATCCATGGTCATGGCAGGCCAGTTCAATTCCGGGATCGGCGCATGGGTCACATTCAGGATATGTGACTCGGCCTCGACCGTATTGATCATCCCTTCAGCCCAGATCTCCGGCTTCGGCAGGGCGGTTAATCGCTGGATGCTAGCACGAATGCTGCTTTCGGAATCCAGCAGGAACTGGGCAGAGGTGACGGCCTGCTCCCCTTTCTCCAACCCTGAAAGGATTTCCATCCGCTCGCCAGATTCGATCCCGGTTTGCACCGTGCGCGCCTCGAACCGGCCTTCGCCAAGCGTCACGATGACCCGTTGTTCGACTCCGGTAGGAATCAGCGCCTCGCGGGGAATGTGCAGGACGTCGCGGCGGGGTTCAGCATGGATCACAACATCGGTGAACATGTTGAACTTGAGCCGCTCACCGGGATTAGGAAAACGCAGCCGGGCGCGAATCGTGCGAGTCTTAGGCTCGACATCGGGATAGATGTACTCCACTGCGCCTTGCCAGATTTCGCCGGGCGCGTGCGGCAATCGCACCTCGGCTTTTTGGCCAACCGCTAGCCAGCCCGCCTGTTGCTCGAACACTTCGGCTTTGATCCACACGGTGGAAGGGTCCGCCAATGTCATCAGCTCAGTTTGCGGCATGACATACATGCCTTCGCGAATATTCAGCGCTGAAACGATGCCATCCTGTCTGGCATACACAGCCGTCAATTGACGAACGTGCCCTTCCTTTTCCAATTGCTGAATTTGGTTCTCCGCCACACCCAGCGCCAGTAACCGGTCACGGGCGGACACTTTCAGCAGCGAGATGCCCCCGCGCAATGATTGCAGATACTCCTCCTGCGCGTTGGTCAAGTCAGGCGCGTAGACCTCCATCAACAGATCACCCTTGCGCACCCGCGCACCCAGGGTACGCACTCGCAAATTTTCCACCCAACCGCTGGCGCGCAAATGGACATGACTTAGGGCGCGTTCGTCGTAGTCGACATAACCGACGGTCTCGATGCGCCGCGCCAGATCGCCACGCTCCACTTGGGCAGTGCGCACGCCCAGGTTATTGACCACCTCCGGGGCGATGGTGAAACCGGGACCGGCCTTGCCGCTCTCATCACCGCCGGCATAGACCGGAATGTAATCCATGCCCATGTCATCCTTGGCGGGTGTATCGGAGAAAATAGTTGGATTCATTGGATGCCGATATTTGATCGGCTTACGTTCGGCGGCATCACCCCCTTGCCTCTCTTGAGGGAGCGTTGGGGTGGAGGAAGCAGAGACTTCGATATTGAAATGTGCCAGCCAAGGTTGCGTATAAGGCGCCAATACTATGCCAGCGCTAAATAACAGAATGGCGATCACTGTTGCCAGAAGGATTTTCATGCAAGCAGACTCCCTGAAAAATCACACCGGGCGGCCATTGGGCCGCATTCTTAGCAAAACGGGTGACAACAGAAAGCGCTAGAGACGCAGAATCCGGGAACGCTGCAACGGCATCGGCTCGATAGCAGCAATGAAACGGTGAGAAGAATAGCTTTGGCCCGACCAGTCCGGCGGCAGCAGCCCCGTCACGGTTACCGGTACCAACCCGTCTAACCCATTGGCGAAAGAGCCATATAAGTCAACTCTACTGTACTCACCAAGTACTTGCAGGCAAGCGCCATCGTGGCAGGACTCGTGTGTAGGAGTCGCGGGGATATCCGGGGTCGCTGCTGTAGTTTGGCAACAGCCGTGGGTACTTGGCAGCACGGAATCCGTGCCGGACGGCATCGAACAAGCGTGGACACGGAATGTCAGCAACAGAATCAACAGCAGAATCGTCATGATACTACTAGGTTGCTGGGTAAGATTGCGCCAATTCACTGTGTTAATACCAACCTTTGTGAGTCCGTTTGTTGGATTGTACTGGATGATTCCAGTTCCAACATCAGGACAATCAACTGTCATATCTTTTGGTTCTCTTGCGTTTTGAATCGCCCTTGAAACGATCGCCGCCCGCTGCGACGGGTACTGCTCCTTCATCTCAAAAGCGAGGCGGACTGCACGCTCAATCACCTCGGGCAGATCTTCTCTATCAGTCTAATAAATTCAAATACTTGTCTTGCGTGCCGCCACGTAACACCACTAATAATCCCAATGGCTCACGAAGCCGTGGAGGAAGATCCGCCGGGGGAAAACTGCCCGGTCTTTTTCACGATTCCATTCCCTCAAAAGTTGGCGCCTCCTCAAAACCCAGGGTGGTTCAGTCGTCAAATTTGCCGTTCCGTTTGACTTCCATTGGGCCTTTTGGTGACCAGCAGAGTAGTCTGATATTCGATCACCGGCTGATCACGCTGGTTATAGGTTTTATTCTTGTAAATAAAGAGGAACCTCTCCGGGTTTTTGGTGGCACGAAGATCAACCACTTCAGCCTCTGCCCGGAGAGTGTCTCCAAACAATACGGGAGAGGTGATCTTCATCTGGTCGACGCCCAGATACGCATAAATTTCATAGCCATCCTGGGCCAGCAATTCGGCAATCGTGTCTGCATGGTGAACCAGACCGTCAGCGACGGCAAAGATAACCGGGCCTGCCAGAGAGCGTTCCTTAAACCAAGTTCCCTTGGCGTACTCAGCATTGCTATGAACAGCCATATTGAACCAGGTGAGTTGATGCAGGATAGAGAAATCCCCGGCATCCAGCGTTCTGCATACCCGGCAAGGAATTTTGGTACCCGGGGTGACTTTATCCGTCATTAGTGATAACTCCTGTAAAACATGTAGGCCTAAGAGAAAAGTAGCTGATCTAAGGTACATTTGTAAGGATCAGTGTGCTGTGAGTCAGCTCCGCACGTTTACCGCGATAGAAAAGGCGTCCGCAGACCTTCAACAATAGTGGACCGCGCCCGCCTGCAAGGAAAGAGGCTTGATATGGATTCCAGACTGCCTGCACCACTCTCTGCTAGCGCAACACAGGACGGGCGTTCAAAGGTTGAATGGGCCGGTTATTGGGATGGCGCATGACATGGCTGAACATCTCGACCTGCTCCCGAGAGATCTTCGCTGGCGTCTTAAGCACCAGCCACCAAACGCCTTCGGTACAGGGCGGCGTCGTCAAGGAACCATTGAATCGATAGTAAGCCCAATTGACCGGTAACAAATCAGCCGCGGTGACAGGCCGGGTGATAGCCCGCCGGTCCCCGGCCTTTTCCGGGAGCGGGTCCCAGAGCAGGTTCAATGCCTTGTTGACTTGCCACACCTCATACATAACGGCTACCACAGCTAAATTCCCGTTCCGGTCTGCATGGACCAAATGGCCTTCCAAAGGAAAGGCTTGACCGCCAATTCGATTCTCACTGGGAGCATGTACATGAAATTGTTGGAGTTCGAACCGGCGTCCTCCAACTTCGATCATGCTGCCCGGACGAAAGTTGATTTGGACCGTGTGCCCATTGTTTAGAATCTCAGCAGCATTGCTGTTATAAAGAAAGTCTAGCGCGGGCAATTCAGCCTTCATCGTATCGGTCACATCGATGGGCGACTGGTTTTTGCCGCTGGAGCAAACGCTGAACTTTGGCGTCAGGTCTCCCCAATAATCCGGGCCTTTCGACCCCGAATATTCCCAGTGGACGTCAGAGGCTCCGGCAGCCAGCGCTGTGGTGAATAGCAGCGATCCTGCCAACGATACACGCCGCCGTGTGATCATGGTCTATGCTCCTGATGCGGGTCAATATCAAAACAATCGATTGATCCCGAATTATTCACAAAAAATAGGCGTCCTTGATTTAACCAATTGATTGAATTGTTCTTCAACCAAGAAGGTTTCGCAGAGGCTTAATGGGATTGCCCATGCACGAGTCTAACCCCGCGGATTTCATCAGTGAAGCAATTGAGCAAGCCTGTTTCCTGCATGATTCGACGAACCTTTGGCAAAAGAGATGATCGTGCCTGCCGTAAATAGGCATCACTGTGCCTACCAATGCAGGTTTCACATAAAAAGCACCTCAAGTCCCCCGCCGATGCGGGGATTCAAAATCCTTCCGTTTGGCTTGAGTGACCCCGTCGAGAATCGAACGCCTGGATACGCTCAAGATCAGGCTAGATAACTAGGGTTAACAAGCAGATTCTACCTGCTTCTGAACCGTTCTCTATCCTTGACTATATACCAGGGCAACTCCTAATGTAGCCGTCTGCATCCACCGAAAACTAATACAACATAATCCATCTTTTTTGGGTAGCCATGTAAATCCTATTCCCGCTCCTTTAAAGCAACGCATAAAAACACCAACGTGTTTTAACACAACTTATTGATAAGTAAAATAATTATTTGATATTAAACAGTCTCGGCTTACTCCAATGAACGGTATAAATTAGATCAGTTAAATGTTATTTGCAAAATACAATTATATATGCTAGCTTTCTTTCCCTATGGAGGTGAGACCCATGAACACAAGCACGATGACTGATCAATCCGCTGAAGTCTTGTTGGCCATTCCGCTCGCTGAACCAGAACGGCTGTTCACCGCTAACGAAGAACTGGCCCAGCAGGAATTTCGTACGCTGGCTGCTGTTTGGCATCCCGACCGTTGCGCTCAGGCCAGATCAACCGAGGTGTTTCAGCACCTCAGCCGGTTGTACGAGGTTGCGGTGCGTAAGCTGCGCAATGGCGTATGGAAAATTCCGGGATTGTTGACATTGCATGCCTGTGATGGCACCGGGTTCCGCATCCACTATCGCCGGGAACACGAGTTTGAATTAGGCCAAATGTTCATCGGCGACCAGATCGTGGCCTACGTGATCGGGAAGGAACATAGCGACCTGTTCCAAAATGCGCTGGATATCATCGCTTGCCTGCCCTGCGCTGATCCCCGCATGGCCATGGAAACCGGCCGCTACCTGCCGGAAGTAATTCGCCATTTTGAGACCAGAAAATACCAGGTACTGGTGCTGCGGAAAACCCCGGATTTACTGCTGCTCCGCGACGTATTGGACTCCTTTGCTGGCCAACTGGATGCTCGTCACGTCGCTTGGATCATCAGTTCTCTGCTGAATCTGGCCTGCTATCTCGACTATGCCCGGCTCGCGCATAACGCGATTCTCGCTAATACCTTTTTCATCTCACCCCAACAGCACAGCGGCGCGCTACTCGGTGGATGGTGGTACGCGGTCCGCCAAGGGGAACCCATGCGAGCGGCGCCAATGACCACCATTGAATACGCACCGTTTGAGGTGATGACCCGCCGGCTGGGCGATAACCGCACCGACCTGGAGCTGATCCGGGCATTGGGTCGAGAACTGCTGGGCGACATCACGGGTATGAGCCTCACACGTGAAAATGCGGCTCCCCTCCCACTGCTCGACTGGTTGGTCCGGCCGGCGGCTGGTTTCGCCTTTGACGAGTATCAAACCTGGCAACGACAGGTTTTACCTGACAGCTTCGGCGAACGCCGGTTTGTCGAGCTGAATTTGACTCCCCAAGACCTTTACTAAAGTTATAGGAGAAACGCCATGGGTACTGCTCGCTGGAATCCTTCTGACTGGAGTGCCTACGCGGCTTCCACATCCCGCAAAACGACCGATGCTGTGTTCGCTTCTCGCTCGCTGGATAACGATCTCAATCCATTTGGGGTTGTAACCCGCGAATCGCGTGACTCGGCTCTAAACCCAGAATCGACCGCCATTATTGTCGGTCTGGATGTAACTGGCTCAATGGGGATGATCGCTGATGCTCTGGCC
Organism: Proteobacteria bacterium UBA2383; assembly: GCA_002343485.1. GTDB lineage: Bacteria > Pseudomonadota > Gammaproteobacteria > Competibacterales > Competibacteraceae > UBA2383. The sequence goes on along the minus strand of DDST01000071.1, from coordinate 18,319 downwards.
CGCAAGGGTCTGGGGACGATGGTCGAGGAGATCCTCGCCCGTAAGCCAGTCACCGATCCACATATGATGTGTCTGGGTATCGGTGATGTGCTCTATGACCAAGCACCGCTGCAAGCCACCCAATTCGAGGCTGATATCCGTATCGCCCGGCAGCTGGAGCGGTTGTGGCTGGAAAAGGGTGGCGGCGGTAACGCTTGTGAATCCTACAACCTGCCCTGGTACTTTGCTGCGATGCATACTTCGATCGACTGTTTTAAGAAGCGGGGTAAAAAGGGATATTTGTTCACAGTAGGTGACGAAGAACCGCCGTGTAATTTACCCGCCAAGGCCATTGCCCGCTTTATCGGTGATCGGGTACAGCATGATTTCGATTCTCACGAATTACTCACGATGGTGAGCCGCATGTACCATGTCTTTCATATCATCGTCGAAGAAGGTTCCCACGCCCGTCATGATCCGCGCGGTGTGCGGAATACCTGGACTCATTTGCTTGGGCAACGAGTGATTGGCCTATCCGATCATACCAAACTGGCTGAGGTCATCGTATCGGCTATCGAGGTGAATGAAGGCCATGATCGGGATCGAGTGGTGAGCAGTTGGTCGAAGAAGACCGCCATGGTGGTGCAACACGCTGTCGGTTCGCTGGGGTCGAGAGGCCGGTCTGGCACAGGGATGATGAGATTCTAGAGCGTGGCTGGGTTGCCGGTAAAGATGGCAACGCAGTCTATGTTCGCTTTTGCCAGGAGAAATCTGGATGTATTCACAGACAACCGCACAAGTGGTGATCGGTGCCCAGTTTGGCGATGAAGGTAAAGGGCGGTGGGTTGATTACTATGCGGCAAAAAACAGTGATGATGGCATTGTGATTCGATTCAATGGTGGGGCGCAAGCCGGTCATACGGTGGTAACTCCAGATGGCCGGCGTCATGTCTTCAGCCACATTGGCAGTGGCGCTTTTGCGGGTGCCAAGACATTTCTGTCGCGATTCTTTGTGTGCAACCCGATCTTGTTCCTCAAGGAGCGGGAGAAGCTAGCGGCGCTGGGGATAAAACCGGTGACCGGGATTGATCCGGCCAGTCCGGTCACGACTCCTTACGACATGATGATCAATCAAATAATTGAGAAGCAGCGGGGACATGACCGGCATGGTAGTTGTGGAATTGGCTTTGGCGAAACCTTGGAACGTCACTTGAACCCGGATTATGCACTGGAGGTCGCCGGCTTGACTGATCAACACGCGCTGACGGACCGGCTGAATATGATTCGCCGTGACTATGCGCCTGCCCGGCTCGCCCGGCTGGGAATTGGTGACACCTTTGCAAAGAATGCTGACCTGTTTCAATCCGATGCAATTCTGGAGCACTATGTCAACGATGCACAACGCTTTCTGGAAGCAGTGACCGTGACGGACCTATCGTCAGCAACTCAGGGTCAGCACATCTTATTTGAAGGTGCGCAAGGTCTGCTGCTGGATCAGCATCGCGGTTTTTTCCCATATGTCACTCGCTCTCATACTGGTCTGCACAATGTGTTGACCTTGGCGAATGAATTAGGGCTGGAGCAACTAGAAGTGACCTATGTGACTAGGGCTTATTTGACCCGGCATGGGGCAGGTCCACTACCGGGAGAGTTGTTAAGCAAGCCTTATCCAGGGGTTGATGATTTAACCAATGTACCGAATGATTATCAGGGAATGCTGCGGTTCGCTTGGCTTAATCTTGATCTGCTAGGGTCGACTATTGCGAATGATTTGGCGGATGCAGATCGGATTTTAGGATTAACGATCTATCCTCGGCTGGCGATTACCTGCCTGGATCAGTTAGGTGATGAACTGGCTGTTTACTGTCAAAGCGGGCGCCGTTGCCAAGGAACACTGGAGATGTTTGTAGCCACAGTTGCAAGGAGCGTAGGAATAAGACAGATAGGATGTAGTTTTGGTGCAGAGCGGGATGCTGTTCAAATTGTAACTTCTTGAATTATTTATTCAATTTTCATAATTTTATGATTTTATAGCAGTAAACATATGATGCTATAATAGCAATAAAATATATTCTGTCATATTGTGGTCATTTTTTATTCAACTTTGTTTCTTGGTATCAACCTCCGGTTTTTTAAGCTCTCGTGAAACACCTTAATTTCCTTATTCAGAAGTTATCCACAGCTTTTGTGGATAACTATCCCATGTCCGCCTCTTTAACCACTGCAAATTATTTTATCTTCGATTTATGAAAAGATACTTGACAAACCCAATCGCACAGACTATGTATTGACTTAGTATATACTGAGTGTTACCCTTATGGGCAAACATAAGAAAGAAAAGTCTCATAAAGAAAAAGACAAGGAAGTCAAATTAGTGGTTCGAAGTGAGGCGGATCTGCGTGATGCGTTTATAGAATCCTGTCAAGAAATGGATACCACTGCTTCCAGAGAAGTACGGCGGTTTATTCGTGACTTTCTAGCACCAGCAGGCAAAGAAACCTGACGCTTTATAAACAACGCTTGGGACTCCGCATAAACCAGCGCCAATAACCCCTTTTCCATCCATCCTTGAAGTAAGACACCATGTATTATCCCAATCCTGCTACGACCCAACAGCAAACCCAAGCGGCTATTGAAGCCATGCGTGCCTACTTTGCTGCCACATCTCAGGCCCGGCCACATAAGGAGCGGCAACGGCTAGCCAATGAATGGCTAAATGCAATTCGTCAGATGCGAACCAGTTCCGCCGCTCAGTAATATCGAAGGTATCGGAGAATATCCTTAAATTTCAACATTAATTTACTAAAGAGACACACCCGCCTGTCATGGATGATAGCAACGCGTTCCTTTTTTCGAGTACCTCGACCTGCTACCATCCACACGGGTGGATGTAGCTGCCCCTGAAATCTGGCTTTTCACAAAATTCCATTGCTGCCGTAAGTGCGGCCCGAAGGTACTTTTCAATAGTATTAAGTATTCAACATAGTGGCTCTTTTCACGAATCTCAGTCTTCAAGCGGAGGGCATGCAATGCATACCCTATAGTTTCTATATCCTAAGCGCGATGGTAGATCAGTCCACCGCTCTTATTGAACTCGGCCGCTTTTTCCCGCAAACCTTCCTGCATCGCTATCTCCACATCCTCAAGGCCTTTGCGCTCGGCGTACTCACGCACCTCCTGAGTAATCTTCATCGAGCAAAAATGCGGGCCGCACATCGAACAAAAGTGCGCAACCTTAGCTGATTCCTTGGGCAAGGTCGCGTCGTGATATTCACGGGCACGTTCAGGATCTAGGCCCAGATTAAACTGATCTTCCCAACGGAACTCGAAACGCGCCTTGGATAGTGCATTGTCACGAAGTTGCGCACCGGGGTGTCCCTTGGCCAGATCGGCAGCGTGAGCGGCAATTTTGTAGGCGATGATACCCTCGCGCACATCTTCCTTATCGGGTAGGCCCAGATGCTCTTTCGGCGTGACGTAACAAAGCATCGCGCAGCCATACCAGCCGATCTGGGCTGCACCGATAGCCGAGGTAATGTGGTCATAACCAGGGGCGATATCAGTGGTCAGCGGACCCAGTGTATAGAATGGCGCTTCGAAACAATCAGTCAGTTCCTTATCCATGTTCTCCTTGATGAGTTGCATGGGAACATGGCCCGGGCCTTCGATCATCACCTGAACATCATGCTTCCAAGCAATTTTCGTCAGTTCGCCTAGGGTCTCCAACTCTCCAAACTGGGCGGCGTCATTGGCATCGGCCAGCGAACCAGGGCGCAAGCCATCGCCGAGTGAGAAACTCACATCGTAGGCTTTCATAATCTCGCAAATCTCATCAAAGTGCGTGTAGAGAAAGTTTTCCTGGTGATGAGCAAGACACCATTTAGCCAGAATCGACCCTCCACGCGAGACAATACCTGTGACTCGATCGGCGGTCAGTGGTACGTAGCGTAGCAACACACCCGCATGGATGGTGAAGTAATCCACACCCTGCTCGGCTTGCTCAATCAACGTATCGCGGAACAGTTCCCAGGTGAGTTCCTCCGCCTTACCGTTGACTTTTTCCAGCGCTTGGTAGATCGGCACGGTGCCAATAGGGACTGGCGCATTGCGAACGATCCATTCGCGGGTTTCATGGATGTTCTTACCGGTGGAGAGATCCATAATGGTGTCGGCACCCCAACGGATGCCCCAGACCATTTTCTCGACTTCTTCGGCGATGGAAGAGGAGAGGGCTGAATTGCCAAGATTGCCGTTGATCTTGACCAGGAAATTACGGCCAATAATCATTGGCTCTAACTCGGGATGGTTGATATTCGCCGGGATGATGGCGCGGCCACGGGCTACCTCATCACGGACGAATTCCGGAGTAATGGTTTCAGGAATGGCCGCGCCGAAACTCTGACCGCGATGCTGACGCAACAACTTGGTGTAGCGCAGATCTTCACGTAACTCCTGTAGACGCACGCTTTCCCGCAAAGCAATGAATTCCATCTCCGGGGTAACGATACCTTGGCGAGCATAGTGCATCTGCGTGACGTTGCTTCCCGGCTTAGCGCGACGAGGAACACGCAGGTGTTCGAAACGCAAGCTCGCCAACGCAGGATCGGCTGCGCGGGTGCGCCCGTAGTCGGACGTCGGGCCGGTTAGTAGTTCCGTATCATTACGCTCTTCAATCCAATTGGCGCGCACGCTGGGCAGCCCCTTAAGCAAGTCGACCGGGGCACCAGGTTCCGTGTAGGGACCTGAGCAATCGTAGACCGGAATCGGCGGGTTCGCCTCGATCCCAAAGCCGGTTGGTGTCGGCTGCTGGGTGATTTCGCGCATCGGCACACGCAAATCCGGACGCGAGCCGGCAAGATAAATCTTGCGGGAATTGGGGAAAGGCTGGGTAACTGCCGCCGACAATTCAGCGGTAGCGCGGAGAAAATCCTGAGGGATGGCGCTCATAGGTATCGTCCTGCTTTGGTTGAGACGGCAAGGGACGAGCGGGGAGCATTGATGGAACTGGAACAGCTTTCCTACGCCGGCATAACCCGGATCAGGTTCAAAGGGACTCTCTCAGCTCCCAACTGGGAGCACCCCCGCTTCGTATGAGTTTCATTAAACCATAACAATTCCTTATGGGGAAATTCAGTTTTACCTCCTCCCCTTCGGAGCAATCCTCTTATGGAATAGCCTATCCTACAATCGGCTTAACAACTCGGCCTTTTTTGCAGCGAATTCCTGTTCGGAGAGGATGCCTTTCTTGTGCAACTTGGCAAGCCGCTCGATGGTTCCAAAGATGTCTTCATTCGAGGTGGTCCCGGCTACACCTTCAAGAGAAGAGCCCGGTGCAGACTGTTCTGCGGATGGGGTTACCGGAAATTCAGTAGGATGTGTGCCACCTGGCGACAATACCGGCAAGCTGGACAAGGCAATCAAACCAAACTGGCTAGTGAACGTCACCGACGCATCACCACTTTGCTGTTGAGAAACCCCGCTAATCTGATGATCCAGGGTATCGTAGAGAGTTACCTGGCCGTTGACTTCAATTGCCAGCCGCCGGGTGGCGGGGAAATAGGCATAGCGAACTGAATTTTGTGCGCCGGTTGTGCTCGGCACGCCCAAGTCTGCAGGCCACCATTGGTTAGAGGGAGCGCTCGAAACAAACAGACTGACCTCTGGATTTACGTTTGCGTGTTGCGGATTTCCTTGGCTTTGAGACTGATAACTGGCGGGTACGAAAATGGTCGATGACTGCATCAATAACTGCGACAGTTCATTACAGAGTCCATCGACTTTGCACTTGAGCGCGTTATTAAACATGTCACCGACCATGGTCATGCCGCCTTGCATCCACTGTCCCGATCCGCCAAGCTCAGGGTGATTAAACTGGGCCATGGAACCGTTGCCCGCCATTACAGCATCCAGCAGATTTAATACCGCACCGGTGCTAGCTCCATAGCGTTGCGCTAAGCCCTCAATGAGGTGTTGCCCTTGTGGGGTCAGTGGTTGCACGGAATATACCTTTCAGAAGTTTAAATCAGTTTTTGAACACCTAATGCCCCACGCTTAGCAACATCTCTGCCGCCGTCCGGGCAACCCCGGCGTTGAGAGAGGTATCCAGCCCGAAATACAGGTTCGCCAGCGCCAACGTCCAAGCCGGAATCAATAACGCCAGGGGCGCTTCGTTGACCACTCGCCCTTCTGGCGCCGGCTTGAAATATGCGGTTTCCACCACCCGCCAGATATAGATCACTGCCAGCAGTGACGTGACCAGCACCAAGACGGCTACCGGCCACCAACCCTTTTCCAGCGCTCCCACGATCAAATACCATTTGCTAACAAAGCCCGCCGTCAATGGCACACCGATCAGGCTCAGGCCACCAACCACAAAGGCACCCATCGTCCAGGGCATGGCTCGGCCTACCCCGGCGATCCGGTCAAGCTGGACCGTACCGATCCGAAACGAAATACAACCCAGCGCCATAAACAAGGCGCCCTTCATCAAGGCATGGTTGAACAAATGACTGATCGCCGCTGTCACCCCGGTCACCGACACCAGACTGATGCCCAGGATCATGTAGCCAATCTGGGCGACGCTGGAATAGGCCAGCATCCGTTTGACATTGTTCTGGAAAATCGCCACCACAGAAGCACTGAAAATTCCTACCAGCGCCAAGGGCAGTAACACCAAATCCAGGCGCATGGTTCCAAACGAGAAATCGACGCCAAAAATGGTAAAGAAAAACCGCAATAGCACGTAGACGGCGACCTTCGTAGCGGTCGCCGCTAAAAAAGCGGTCACTGCTGAGGGTGCATAAGCGTAGGCGTTAGGCAGCCACAGATGAAGTGGAAACAAGGCCAGTTTAAGGCTGACACCGATGGTCAGAAAAGCAAAAGCGGCGCGAATAGTCCGGGTATCGGCCACAGCCGGGATACGCTCCGCCAAATCCATCATGTTCAGGGTGCCGGTCATCACATACAGCAACCCGATGCTGATCAGGATGAAAGTAGCGCCGATCGTGCCCATGATCAGGTACTGATAGGATGCGGTCAGCGCCCGGCGGTCACGGCCAAGACCGATCAGTGCATAGCTGGATAATGAAGAAATTTCCAGAAACACGAACACATTGAAGGCATCGCCGGTGATAACGATCCCCAACAGGCCCGTCAGGCAAAGCAGATAGGCCGTATAGAACCAAGGCTGTTTATATTCAGGCAGGCGGATGCGCTGTTCGACAATAGGTCGAGCGAAGGCCATGACGATCGTACCAATCCCTGAGACGATCAGCAGCATGAAAGCATTAGCGGCGTCGATCCGGTATTCAATACCCCAAGGTGCGGGCCAGCTACCCATCGGGTAGGAAATGACACGCTGTGTCAGTACCTGATCCAGTAACAGGACAGCGATCAGCAGGGAAAGCCCGCAAGCCGCCATTGCCAGCAGCCAAACTGCCCGGCCTGGGCGGAATAGTGCAGACAATGGCGCAGCGATTAGAGGAATTACAACCTGTAAAGCGGGAAGATGGTCGATCACAGGGCCTCTTCCTCACTCTGAGCATGGATTTCATCTTCCTCAATGGTGCCATAAGCCTCGTTGATGCGCACCACCAGCGCCAAACCCAGGGAGGTAGTTGCGATGCCAACCACGATGGCGGTCAGAATCAGTACATGCGGAATCGGGTTGCTGTACACCACATCCTGGTCAACGGTGATGGGCGCGGTACCACCGGTAATCTTACCCATGCTGATGTAGAGGATAAACACGGACGTCTGAAAGATGTTCAGGCCCACTAATTTCTTAACCAGATTGCCCCGCGAGATGACCACGTAAAACCCGCACATCATCAACACGATGAAAATCCAATAGTTATATAAACCCAGGATTTGCACTATTCGTTTATCCTCTACTGATCACCCTCTGCGGTGAATGATGGCGCACATGCTTTTTCCCCCCTTCCCCTGTCCCCTAACGGTTATCGCCCTCTGCCTGCAAAGGCATAGAAGATGGTGACCATAACCGCCGATACGGTAATGCCCACACCTAGTTCTACGAGCAAAATCCCCAAGTGTTGGCCATGTACCGGATCATGGGAATCCAGCACCCCATAATCCAGATAGTTACCGCCCAGCAACAACCCGGCGACCCCAACTCCCGCATAAATCAGCACCCCCAGTGAAACGCCAATCCGCAGTAACCACGGGGGTAAAATACGCCGCGCCTCGTCCAACCCATAAATCAAGGCATAAAGAATAAAACCAGCGCCAAAGATCACACCGGCCTGAAAGCCACCACCCGGGCCATAGTCACCATGAAACTGCACATAAAGGGCGAATAGGAGGATCAATGGCAGCAGCAGCTTGGTAACCAACCGGGGGATCGGGTACTGTCTCATCACCGCTGATCCTTGTTAGAACGCCGCCGCCGGGCGCCACCGATCAGCATTAGCACTCCAATAGCAGCAGTGAAAACCACCGTAGTCTCGCCAAGCGTGTCATAACCCCGATAGCTGGCTAGCACCGAAGAGACAATATTTGGAATACCGATCTCCTGGGGTGAATCCTCGATATAGCGTGGCGCTACATGCTGGTGGATTGGATTAGCCGGATCGCCGTAGCGGGGAATATCGTAGGTACCATAAACCAGTGCTGCACCAGTAATAGCTACCACAAATAGGGGCAACAGCGGATTGTGTGCGATGGGTGCTTTTTCGCGGTGAGTGGTCAACGCCAGCGTCCCGAGCATGAATACGGTAGCGACCCCGGCACCAACCGATGCTTCCGTGAAAGCAACGTCGACGGCATCCATCACCACGAACAGGCTAGCCGACACCAAGCTATAGATACCGAACAACATGACAACAGCGAACAAATCACGCAGGCGAATAGAAGCGATGGCAGTCACCACTAACAGACTCAGCAGAAAAATATCGACCAGGGTTTCCATAATAAGGCTCCTCACCTTTATTTTGCCTGTTCAATCCTCTCTCCCTCGGATAAATGGGTTGAGGAAGAAGGTGAAGGAACCGAATGGATGTCCTCATGCAAAAGCGGCGGCGGATTTTGGGGATCAGACAAAGCAGCCCTGACGAGGGCATGGCTGGCAGTTGGGCTGGTCAGCCAGAGAAATATCAAAATCAATAGCAGCTTAACAGTTATCAATGTCCAACCACCCTGTAGCATGAGTCCTAGCAGGATCAAGCCGGCGCCAAGCGTATCGGTAACACCCGCCGCATGCATACGCGTGTAAAAATCAGGCATCCGCAACAAACCGGCGCCACCAACAATAACGAAAAACGCACCACACAACAGCGCCAGTCCGCTCAATCCATCCACCAGCCACGTCATCAGAGATCATCCGGTTCGTCAGGCACATTGCGCGGCCAGCCCATATCACCGTAGCGAATGAACTTGAGTACAGCAATCGTGCCGATAAAGTTGATCAATGCATAAACAAGGGCAATATCCATGAAATCGGGACGCCCGCTCATGAAGCCCAGTACAGCGATAATCAGCACAGTTTTGGTACCGAAAGCATTGACCGCCATGATCCGGTCATAAACAGTCGGACCCAGCAAGGCGCGCGACATGGCCAGGACCATACAGATTAGAATTCCCAAAGCGGTTACTGCGAACATCAGGCATTGCTCCGTTCCAGTGCGGCGACTCGCCGATCCATGTCGCCTTCCAATAAAGAATCAGCGGCTTCCCGAGTCAATGCATGGACTTCCAGAATGCCATCACTTAACGAAGTGGTGATCGTGCCTGGGGTCAAGGTAATTGAGTTAGCATAAATTACCTGACCCATTTCGCTGCGTTGGGTCGGCTTAAGCGTGATCAGCGTGGGGCTGACCGGCAACTGGGGGTCAAGAATGCGTTTGGCGACATCCAGATTAGCAAGTACGATTTGCCACAGCAGCCAAGGCCAGTACAGGATGATCTGCGGGCCAACCTTCAAATGCAGCGGATGATCCTCTGGATCAGCTCTCTCTACGCGCCAAGCGATGAAAACGGCCAATACGCAGGACAGTGCACCGAAAACCAACAGCAAGGGGATGTCAAAATAGCCAGATAGCACCAACCACAGGCCCGCATAAAACGACCATAAACCCAGTATGCGTAGCAAGCCTTCCTCCCCAAGCCAGTGACTTGTTAGTTTTCATTTTTAAAATATAGCCAGCTTCCCAACGTATTCAAGTTTCTACTTCGCTCTCAGTCGTCCCAGGGTACCGCCATATACCGAAGGGGTGGCGGTGGAACCTGGCATTCGCCGCTATACGCTGATCGGGTAAAACACCGCCAACCAGATCGCAGGACACGAGGTGAGGCTAACCCGATGCCGGGTATGCGCCGGCAAGTGAAGCACATCACCACGGATCAGATGAGTCCGTTGGCCATCAATAAATTGGATCTCGGCTTCACCTTCAAGCAACAGCACCCACTCATGCTCATTCTGGTCATACCAAAAACCTTCCGGTGAAGCGTGGCCGTTCGAAACGATGCGCTCGATGCGCACAGCCCCCTGCCGAAGCAGCTCAGTGAAAACTTCCTCGGCCAGATCGTCAGGCAACGGATGCAACAGATTCATGGGGGCAGCCTTTCAGTTTCCTTCAGATCCAAGATTCTGCCGGAATTTGACTGCGAGAGCCATCACAGTTGATGTGGATAGTCAGACCAGGGTGTGGCGTCAAGGGCTAGAGAGGGTGTGTTCAGCCATCATACTTGGAATCAAACAGGATCAGAGCGGGTAAGCCGGGTTCAGTTGGCGCGCGCGCGCCACAAAAGCATCGACCATCGTCACACCCATTTGCGTAATTAAAACATTGCTGAACGGATTGAGCCAGAGTCCACGGATCTGGCAATCAAGGGCAAAATCGACGCAACAATGTCCTTCGGGGGTGGGCGTAAATGACCAATCGATTTTAAAGCGGCGAAAGGTCCAATCTGCGGAGGTCACCCGAATAACATGTGGCCGGTTCAATTCAGTGCGGGTGCGGAATTGGTAAAGCAATACGCCTAGCGCCATTGTTTGCTGCGTTTCATAAACGCTGGAGTCGCGGCGAACGATCATGGCCTTCCGTATTAATGGCAGAAACTCAGGATAGCGTTCCACATCAGCAACAAGATCAAACATGTACTCGCTAGAAATCTCGATCACCCGGCGTTCATGATACGGTATCAACATCCTCTCACCTCACACCCTTTCAGTTAGGCTGTCCGGTAGGCGCGAACACCCGGTGGAAAGCACAATCTGTTCGTAAACCATCGCAGGGAAAATCCAGCCGTTCCGATCAAAATACCGCGAGAGCGTTTCCAGCGCTTCTGTGGAATTCTGGGTAGCCATTAGCTCTCTGCGCAATGTCTTGGACCCAGGAAATCCATCCACATACACTTTGAAATGCTTCTTGAGTAAACCATCGTTCTTCGTAGCTTTCCAAAACCCGTTAAATTGCGTGATAAGCTGCGCCAACGCCGCCAGTTTCTCCGGCTCACTGCGTTTGGTGCGCACCGCAAAAACCCACGGATTACCTAGCACGCCACGCCCGATCATGATACCGTCAACGCCGAATCGCTGGGCGTATTCCTCTCCTTGTTCCCGGCTTTGGATATCGCCATTTCCTACACACAAGACCCCAGCATCCCGCGCCATGCTCGCCGCCCGCGCGATTTCATCCCAATGCGCCGGCACCTCGGACAGTTCCTGGCGCGTCCGGCCATGAATAACAAGCACATCGGGTTGCGCGGCCAACACAGCGCCGATCCACGACGCAGTTTCTATCGTATGGTAACCGAGGCGGGTTTTGACAGTCAGCGGCAAACCTTCCAAGCCGGCTTTGGCCGCATGGATAAGCGCTTGCGCGCGTTGCGGATCTCGTATCAGGCTTGCGCCCGCGCCTTGTTTCTCCACCCGGCGATCAGGACAGCCCATATTGATATCCAAGCCGTCAAAACCCCATGCTCGAATCTGCTGAGCACATGCAAATAAGCCGGCGGGCTCCGAGCCAAAGACCTGTGCCACTATCGGCCGCTCTCTTTCTGAGTACCCAAGAAGACGCATGAATGATTCCCGGCTTTTGGGCGAGCGCAATGCCTTGCAGGCGACAAACTCGGTATACACCACATCCGGACGGCTGTGGCGCAACACAAAGTCGCGAAACACGATATCGGTCACGTCCGCCATGGGGGCGAGAACAAAAAACGGTTTTTTGAGTTGCTGCCAGAAATGACTCATAGAGAAATGATCAAACCCTACATCAAGCGCCCTCCTCAAACACGGGCATTTCATCAGCCAGCACCTGTTCCTAATACACCCTCCTGGTAGCAGATTGGCATAGTCAGACGTTTGGCGCTGGAAGCCCGCATAAAGATTGCATAATACCGGAACCGCTAAAGCTCAGCGCCCTTCTCTAGCCATTGTGCAATAATCTCTAATGGCACCATCATACGGAAGCGTAATTAAAATATAAGTGGCATCCAACCATAGTCCAAGCGGAGCAATACCCATGTCCAACGTCATTTCACCTATTGGTTCATTGAACCGCCGTCAATTTCTGAGCACCCTACTCGCTAGCGCCACCGTACTCACCGTGAGTGGTTTTGCTGGATCGGGCCTAGCCCGCGCCACCAATGTCAGTCCTCCTTTCACACTACCGCCCCTCCCTTGGCCCGATGACGCCTTAAATCCACATATTTCGGCTAATACGATCGGTTTCCACTATGGTAAACACCACCAAGGCTATGTGAACAATCTCAATAAGCTGGTTACTGGAACACCTATGGCTGATCAACCACTTGAAGCCATTATCACAGCCACTGCCGGCAAAGCTGATCAGACAGCAATTTTCAATAATGCAGCCCAGGTCTGGAATCACACGTTTTACTGGAATAGCCTGCGGCCCAAGGGAGGCGGAAAGCCGGCCGGTGCATTAATCGAGCAGATTGAGAAGGATTTTGGCGGCTTCGACACTTTTAAAGCTGAGTTCACGAAAGCGGCCACCAGCCAATTTGGCAGCGGCTGGGCCTGGCTGGTCAAGGACGGTGACAAACTGGCTATCACCAAAACAGGCAATGCGGATACCCCCTTTATTCATGGGAAAAAACCATTGCTAACTATCGATGTTTGGGAACACGCCTACTATCTGGATTACCAGAACCGCCGCGCTGACTATATAGCTGCCATAATGGACCATCTGATTAACTGGGAGTTCGCAGCGCAGAATCTGGCAACATAAAAAATGACCCTATTACCGGACTGAATACGGCTGCATGATCTTCAACAATACAGCCTGGTCTGCCACGCGGGACTCATAAAGCTCATTAATCTGGCAAACCTGCAGCCAAACCAATCCAGTCCTCCCCCTAAGAGGGAGGGGATAAATGCTTACGTTGCAATGAACTTTTTCAATATGCCTCAGGAATGAACTTAAACGGATAGTCCGGTTCCCGGTAGCCGCCCGCCTTTTGCCGCTTCGGCAGTTTTACCGGGTCACGCGGAATCTCCTTGTAGGGAACCTGACTCAGCAGATGGCGAATGATATTCAACCGCGCCCGTTTCTTGTCATCCGAGCGCGCCACATACCACGGCGCCCAAGGGGTATCGGTGGCCGCGAACATTGCATCGCGTGCCCGCGAATAGTCGTACCAGCGATTGTAGGATTGCAGATCCATCGGTGAGAGCTTCCAAATCTTGCGGCCATCCTCGATACGTGCTTCAAGCCGGCGGGTTTGCTCCTCGGGGCTGACTTCCAGCCAGTACTTGATAAGCAATATACCGGAATCGACCATTGCCTTCTCAACCTGGGGGGCCATTTCCAGGAAGCGCTTTGACTGCTCTTCAGTACAAAATCCCATCACACGTTCGACACCGGCACGGTTGTACCAGCTACGATCGAAGATAACCACTTCACCGGCGGCTGGCCAATACGGCGCGTAGCGCTGAAAGTACATCTGAGATTTCTCGCGCTCAGTTGGGGCTGGCAAGGCCACCACTCGAAAGAGGCGTGGGCTGACTCGTTCGGTAATAGCCTTGATCGCGCCACCTTTGCCCGCACCATCGCGGCCTTCAAAAACAATACAGATCTTAATGCCTTCGTGCCGGACCCATTCCTGCAGCTTGACCAGCTCGACATGCAACTTCTTCAGCTCCCGTTCGTAGTCCTTGTTTTTCAACTCTTCAGGTGGCGAGGCATCGCCTTTGCCTTTTTTGGATTTACTGTTCATGGCCTTCATTCTCCGATATTCATTCAGCCGGCATCCTCACTGGTGAGGATAAACACCCCATCCACCTCACTGATATGGAAATGTTGCGGTTTGCTGGCCACTGGCAAGTCACTCTCGCTAAGACCTGATATCTGCAACAGATACTCGCGCATGGCTGAATCGTTCAGCGTTGCCTTGTCATCCTCCAGCCACTCTCGAATTTTTGGATCTTGCAGCTGGAAGATATGAATCTCCCGGTGGCCACGTCCCAGCATTGCATAAACCGCGGGTTCGCCAAGTTGCATAAACTTGGAATAACCCATCCCTTCGTACATGCGCACCGTGTGAGCCACGTCCGGCAGCGCCTTGGTCTGACCTTCGTAGCGGGGGCCGCGATCAAAACGGTTACCCTTTTCCAGCAAATGACCACGCAATGCCTTAATGGCAGCAGCGAGATTAACAGTTTGTTTAGCCTTGCCGTTCATGAAACCTCTCATCTTAGCGAGTTAATTATGATGAAACCCACTGGCCTCATCACCGCCAAGGGGCCGGATGATGGGATGCTTAGCGAAAAAATCCAGCGACCGTTTTATATCCTCGACCAGCAAAGATGCCAGATCCCGGCTTACGCCATGGCGCACGAGAACACGCTGAATGGTCAAATCCTGACGATTGGCTGGCAGTGAATAGGCTGGAACCTGCCAGCCGCGACTACGCAGACGATCAGCGAGGTCGTAGAGCGTGTATCCCCAGGTATCAAAGCCGTCCTTGATCTTCCAGCACAGCGCCGGAATACCGGACATCATCTCACCACCATACAGGATCTCGAAAGGTCCCATTTTCTCGATTTCACTGGCGAGATACTGCGCAGTTTCATAGCAAGCTGTGTGAATCTTCCGATACCCTTCCATGCCGAGGCGCAGGAAATTGTAATACTGGCAAACGATTTGTCCGCCAGGCCGTGAGAAGTTGAGCGCAAAGGTGGGCATGTTGCCACCGAGATAATTCACGTTAAAAATCAGATCTTCTGGAAGATCGGTTTGCTCGCGCCAAATTACCCAACCAACGCCAAGCGGCGAAAGACCGAACTTGTGGCCAGAAGTGTTGATCGATTTGACACGCGGAATCCGGAAATCCCATTCAAGATCGGGTGCACAGAACGGCGCAAGAAAACCACCGCTAGCGCCATCAACGTGGATCGGGATATCGAACCCCTGATCTTTCTGCAGTTGATCCAACGCATCGGCGACAGCCTTGACCGGTTCGTACTCGCAGGTGAAAGTAACGCCCAGCGTCGGCACGATGCCAATGGTGTTCTCGTCACAACGCTTGATAACCTCTTCCGGGGTCATTAACAGCCGTTCCTGCTCCATGGGGATCTCGCGCAATTCGACATCCCAATAACGAGCGAACTTATGCCAGCAGATTTGTACCGGCCCAGTGATCATGTTGGGTTTATCGACCGGTTTGCCCTGAGCGCGCATTTTTTCGCGCCACTTCCACTTCAACGCCATACCACCGAGCATGGCAGCTTCGCTGGAACCGGTCGCTGAACACCCGAGGGCGTTAGCGGCATCGGGTGAATGCCATAGGTCAGCCAGCATATGGACACAGCGGGCTTCGATCTCGGCAGACTGTGGATACTCATCCTTGTCGATCATGTTCTTGTCCACGCATAGATTCATGAGTTCGTGGATCTCAGATTCCATCCAGGTTTGGCAGAACGTCGCTAAATTTTGACGAGAATTGCCATCCAGCATCAATTCATCCCGGACGATGCTGAAGGCGTGACTGGGTGCATGTTCTTCCTGCGGAATCTTGTACTTCGGCATACTCACTGCCAAGTCAACTGACGCATAGACATCGTCAAACAGCTCTCCACGAATGTCGTCTTTGCAATGCAATGCCATTGGCATTCTCCTTTATGGGCCGGTATGAATTACGCGGCCTAAAGCTGCATTGGATATGGCTAATCGATAATCCTTTACAGGTTCAATACCGCAAAGGCATCGAGAATCAAGCTACGTTTACCGTTAAATTAAGATCACAGGAAATTAATAGAATAGATGATCACCAATACCTTTCGACATGCACGCGAGAAAGATACCGCTTAGAAAACCGAAAGCCTATCGCCGGAAAATCCATCCAGCGGATGCCTTGCCTGGATAAGGAATAACTGAATTATAAGATATCCATATTTATTTTCTGATTTTATTTAATTACATTATTACCTGTTAATAATGAGGTCACCCTAACCGAGGTATTCGACCGATGACCGATTTAACCCAATTTCTTGCCTCTCTCTCCACCCAATTCAGCAGACCCGCTTCTGCTCAGCAAACAATGGATTACTGGATCGACGGCTGGCAGCGCACGATTCTATTTTGGGACATACTGCGCCAGCGCAGCGACCAATACTATGCGCAGAAAGCCAAGGCAGTTCCCCATGTATTAAGCTTCGATGCCGAGTTAGTGCTGGATGGGCGAACTTTCGCGCGGCCAGCCAATTACGGGCTGGTGCGAGTCAAGCCGCCGGAAGGCGTCATCATCGACCTGAAGAAACGCCCGTTTGTCGTGGTCGACCCGCGCGCCGGACACGGCCCGGGCATCGGCGGTTTCAAGGCTGACAGCGAACTCGGTGTGGCAATGCGCGCCGGCCATCCCTGCTATTTCGTCGGATTTACGCCCGACCCGATGCCGGGCCAGACCATCGAAGACATCATGCGGGCGGAGGCAACGTTTCTGGAGAAGGTTATCGAACTTCATCCCGATGCCGAGGGCAAGCCTTGCGTGATCGGCAACTGCCAGGCCGGCTGGGCAGTCATGATGCTGGCAGCGGTGCGGCCGGAGCTGTTTGGCCCCATCATCGTGCCCGGTTCGCCCCTGTCCTATTGGGCCGGCGTGGAAGGCCAGAACCCCATGCGCTACACCGGCGGTTTGCTAGGCGGCAGTTGGCTGACGGCACTCACCAGCGATCTTGGCGGCGGTCAGTTCGATGGCGCCTATCTGGTCGAAAACTTCGAAAACCTCAATCCCGCCAATACCTTCTGGACCAAGAACTACGACCTCTGGACGGAGGTTGACACCGAGGGATCACGCTTCCTCGAATTCGAGAAATGGTGGGGCGGTCACGTTAACCTCAACGCTGAGGAAATGCAGTGGATCGTCGATCAACTGTTTGTCGGCAACCGGCTCGCCACCGCCGAAATCATCACCAGCGATGGAGTCCGGATCGACCTGCGCAACATCCGTTCGCCGATCCTCTGCTTCTGCTCCAAGGGCGACAACATCACTCCGCCGCAACAAGCGCTGGGCTGGATCGCCGATCTCTACGAAAAAGACGATGACCTCCGCGCTTGCGGCCAAACCATCGTCTATGCCATTCACGAAAGCATTGGCCATCTTGGTATCTTTGTTTCAGGCGGGGTGGCTAAGAAAGAGCATCAGGAATTTGCTTCCAGCATCGACCTGATCGATGTCCTGCCGCCGGGTCTGTATGAGGCGGTGATGACGCCTAAAACCGCCAGCGCAGCCAACCTTGATTTGGTCAGTGGCGATTGGATCGTGCGTTTCGAACCGCGCACCCTGGACGATGTCCGGGCTATCGTCCAACCCGATCCTGAGAACGAACGCCGCTTCGCCACTGCGCGCCGGGTATCGGAGATCAATCTTGGCCTGTATCGCACCCTGTTTCAGCCTTTTGTCCAAGCGTTCGCCAGCACGCAAACCGCCGAATGGCTGCACAAGCTCAATCCCTCCGAACTGCCCTACGAGCTATTTTCAGACCGTAACCCGCTGATGCAGCAAATCGCCCAACTGGCCGGGCAGGTGCGCCAACAACGCCAACCCTCTTCGCCGGACAATCCCTTGCGCCAGGTGCAGGCTCTGATCTCAGAGGGGATCATTGCCGCCCTTGACGGTTATCGCGATCTGCGCGATCGCAGTATGGAGCAAATCTTCCTCAGCATTTACAGCTCGCCGCTATTGCAAGCACTGGTGGGGATGCGCGCCTCGGACGAGCCGCCGCGCCGGCATCCGGGTCTGGAACCAGAGCAACTCAAATTTATCCAGCAGCGCATTGCCGAATTGAAGGCCCGTCTCGCCGAGGGCGGCTTGCGCGAAGCGGCGATTCGCAGTCTGGTCTACATCGGCATGGCCG
>DDST01000170.1 GCA_002343485.1 Proteobacteria bacterium UBA2383 | reverse complement strand
CCGTGTACGCGGGGATAGACCCTCACAGATCAGCAAAAAAACTGGTATGCGACAGTTTCCCCCGTGTACGCGGGGATAGACCTTGATCGGTGAATTCACCATTGGGATCGAGTTTGTTTCCCCCGTGTACGCGGGGATAGACCCAGTATCCAGGTCTCGTTTGATCTGCTGACATTGTTTCCCCCGTGTATGCGGGGATAGACTCATCGAAACTGCAATGACCACGAGTAGAGAACAGTTTCTCCTATGTGCGCAGGGTGCTAAGGACACTAAAAAACCCGCGCTTAGGCGGGTTTCTGAACATCCTTGAACGGTATTGAATCCTCAATTGGAGGCTAGGGTCGGAATCGAACCGGCGTCCACGGCTTTGCAGGCCGCTGCATGACCACTCTGCCACCTAGCCAGAATAAACGTTCCGGCCAATTCCCGGAAGATAAAAAAGCCTCGAAGAATCGAGGCCTGGAAATATGGAGCGGGAAACGAGACTCGAACTCGCGACCCCAACCTTGGCAAGGTTGTGCTCTACCAACTGAGCTATTCCCGCTATGCAGACCGGCATTCTATCCTGAAAAACTGGGCTGTCAAGTCTTCACCGCTGCCGGAATACCGGCCAAGCCGCCGCTAAATAATGCAGCATGGACCAGAGCGTCAGCGCTGCTGCGACTACCAGCAAACCTAATCCGGCGTCCAGAGTCGGGAAAAACCCAATGGGTTCCCGGTACAATAGCAGCAGTACAGCCACCATTTGCGCCGTGGTCTTGAATTTACCTACCATCGACACCGCGACACGCCCATGATCACCGACCTGCGCCATCCACTCCCGCAGCGCTGAAATAGCAATTTCGCGGCCAATAATCACCGCCGAGGCAATCGACATCAACGGCGTTGGAATTGCCTGCACTAATAACACTAATGCCGTCGCCACCATCAGCTTATCAGCGACCGGATCGAGGAACGCGCCAAACGCCGAGGTTTGATTGAGCCGCCGCGCCAGATAACCATCCAGCCAGTCAGTGAGCGCCGCCAGGCCGAATAACGTAGTGCAGAGCAGATTGGCGCCGTGAAATGATAGAAAGAAGACTCCGACGAAAACGGGGATCAGGGCGATACGCAGCAAGGTCAGCAGGGTGGGCAGATTCAATTGCATGAGGGGATACGCAATCAATTGCCGCCGTGGAAAGCGTCATAAATCCGCTGCGCCAACTCAGTATTGATGCCATCCACTTGTGAGAGATCCTCGACGCCAGCCCGCGCCAATTGCTTTACGCCGCCAAACTGCCGCAGCAACGCCCGCCGCCGTTGCGGGCCAATACCAGGAATCGCATCGAGCACAGAACCGGTGCGGGCTTGTTTACGCCGCTGGCGATGCCCGGTGATCGCAAAGCGATGTGCTTCATCGCGAATTTGCTGCACTAGATGCAGAGCAATCGAGCCGGCAGGCAAGATCAGTGGATGGTTTTCATTGCACAGATACAGCGTTTCCAAACCGGGTTTGCGCTCCGGTCCTTTGGCGATACCTATCGCCATCACTCCCACCACTTGCAATTCTTCCAGCATTTCACGTGCCTCGGCCAATTGTCCCTTGCCTCCGTCTACAAAAAGAATATCAGGCAAACGCCCGTTTTCCTCTCGCAATCGAGAATAACGGCGTGTCAACGCCTGACGCAAAGCCGCGTAGTCATTACCAGGCGTGATGCCTTCAATATTGTAGCGGCGATAGTCCGTTTTGAGGGGACCTTCCGCGCCGAAAACCACGCACGCCGCAACCGTCGCCTCGCCTTGGGTATGGCTGATGTCAAAACATTCCAGACGTGATATAGCGTGATCGATGCCCAGGGCCTCTTGCAAAGCTTCCAAGCGCCGCCGCATTCCAGCCTGACTGGCCCACTGCGCAGCCAGTGCCTGTTCAGCATTGCGCTGCGCCATTTCCAACCAGCGCGCCCGTTCGCCGCGCGGACGAGGAGTGAGAGCAATCCGCCGGCCCGCCCGTTCTTGGAGCGCTTGAGCAAGCAACAGCGCATCCACCGGTTCATGGCTGAGCAGCACCTCAGCAGGGATGACTTTGTCAAGATAATACTGCCCCAGAAAAGCGGTCAGAATAGCGCTGGCTTCCTCGCTTTCGGGTAGGGCAGGGAAAAAGGCCCGGTTGCCCAGCAGGCGACCGTCGCGAAATACGAAAACCTGCACACAGGCCGCACCATCGCGCAGCGCACAAGCAACGACATCGAGATCGCCGTGTTCCCCTTCGACATGCTGGCGTTGTTGAATATGCCGCAACTCGATGATCTGGTCGCGGCAGCGCATCGCTTCTTCAAATTTCAGTTCAGCCGCCAGCATTTCCATGCGCTGTGCCAGATCATCGATCACTTGGCTGCTCCGGCCCTCCAGGAACAAGACGGCGTCGCATAACTGGCGCTGGTAACTTTCGCGATCAATCAGGGCCACACAGGGGGCGGTGCAACGCTTAATCTGATATTGCAAGCAGGGACGAGTGCGTCCACGAAAGAAACTATCCTCGCATGAGCGCAACCGGAAAATCTTCTGTAACAGGTCAAGCGTGTCGCGTACTGCGTTGGCATTCGGATAAGGCCCGAAGTAACGGCCTTGGCCGCGTTTAGCGCCGCGATGCAGCGACAATTGAGGGAACGCGTCCGCGGAAACGTGGATGTACGGATAACCCTTATCGTCGCGCAGCAGGATGTTGTAGCGGGGCCGCAATTCCTTGATCAATGCGCTTTCCAGAATCAGCGCCTCAACCTCGGTGTGGGTCACTGTGATTTCAATAGCATGAATTTGTGAAACCAGGCTCCGGGTTTTAGCAGAAGCATGCTTTTCCCGGAAGTAGCTGGAAACTCGCTGCTTAAGATTGCGGGCCTTACCAACGTAGAGTACCTGACCTTCGCCGTTCAGCATCCGATAGACGCCAGGCAGAGTCGTCAGGGTTTTGAGAAAGGATTTAGGGTCGAACACAGAAGAAGGGCCGGTCATCTGATCGACAGGGAGTAGTGGAATAGCGCAATCGTAAAATTTTCCTGTCCCTGTCTCTGTGGATAACCTATCAGGAATCAGTGCTANNGCGCGGGCAATGTTAAAGCGAGTCCGCAACAATGTGGCTTGTATCACGTCACGGTCCGCCGCCATTCGTGCCTCGTCTAGGGTCACAAACTCACGGATGTCGGTACGCCGTTCCAATTCTAGATCAACAGGGACAATATAAGGGCCTTCGCTCAACAACACTGCCCGGCGGATTCGATTCATCAAATCCCGGACGTTGCCCGGCCAGTCGTAACGGTTGATTACTTCCAGCGCATCGCGGCTGAACCCTTTGGCGGAAGTGCGCGTTTCAGCAGAGAACTTGGCGAAGAAGTGCCGGGCCAGTAGTTCAACATCGGCCTTCCGCTCGCGCAGGGCAGGGGTACGCAAGTGCAACACATTCAACCGATAGTATAAATCTTCGCGGAATCGGCCTTCTTGCACGGATTGTTCAAGATGGGTATTTGTCGCGGTGATTAGCCGGACGTCGGTGGGAATCGGCTTGGTGCCACCGACCCGGCGAATTTTCTTCTCCTCCAAAAACCGTAACAGATTCGCTTGCAGTTCTGGAGCCAGATCGCCGATTTCGTCCAGGAACAAGGTGCCGCCATTTGCTGATTCCATGAGGCCGATGTGACGTTCGTTGGCGCCTGGAAAGGCCCCTTTTTCGTGGCCGAACAATTCGGACTGAATCAAGTTCGGTGATAGGGCCGCACAGTTCATAACTACAAACGGCGATACCGCCCGGGCTGAGTAATCATGAATGGAACGAGCGGTCTGTTCCTTGCCTGTCCCGCTTTCACCGGTCACCAAAACGGGTACATCGACTTCTGCTGCTTTCTGAATACCGCGAAACAGCGATTGCATCACGGTGCTGTTGCCGATCATTCCATATTGCGATTCTAATTCGTTTTGCTGGCGAGCAGTGTTTTCACTCAGAGTTGCCATGCCATAGGCATGGCCCAGCGTGACGACCAGCCTTTGCGCATCAACCGGTAATGTATGGTAGTCATAACAACGCTCAGTGATAATGCTGGAGAGTTGCTTGCGATCGATGCATTGGCGAGACAAAGCCAGCACCCATTGCATCTTTCGACGGGCTAAGATTAGATCCGCGAGCCATTGGACTGATCGTTCCGATTCACAACTGAACAGGATACCGAGTCCTACCTCAAATTTATGCTCTGTCAATAAGGTCCTCGCTAAGCCTATCTCATCGGCCCAGTAGATTTCCCAGTCAGCAGCTGCGATTTTTTGGAGTAGTGTCTCCTCAATCGTTCCTGTGCTCAGAATCAGAAGCTTGCGCATTGAATTTACCTGCTCTTTGTCATTGTTTGGAAGAGGTCATCGACCTTACGTCTCATGGAGGTTGCCCTCGGGATCGTGTTGGTAGTCACACAATATTAACAATCATTGTGTTAGAGGTCGCGTAAAATACATGACTTTCATACGATATTTTTATTTACATCAAAGAAATACCTTTATAAATAGCATAGGTATTACGCTGACTCATGATCCGGGCATATTTTCATCGTAGTCTGTCATTATGGTCAAATCGCTTCATTAGCCATGCATGAAACCATTCTTGAACATAATATACAAAATAGCAGTAAAAATGGATACTATTTACTCAACAAAAAATTCCTGATCGCAACAGTTCCGGGACTTTGACTTTTTTCTACTGATTTGTTTTTTTATATTTATTTAGGAATTTAAATGTCTTATCTTTTTTTACGCACCCTCCTGTTTCAGCTTGATCCTGAGACTGCTCATGATTGGACATGCAACTTTTTACGTATCATCCCATCGTTTCCTTTGAAAGCGGTCTTTAGTGCCGGTATTCCTTTCACACCACTTCAGGTCATGGGATTGCATTTTCCTAATCCAGTGGGATTGGCGGCGGGTTTGGATAAGAACGGTGAATGTATCAAGGCTTGGGATGCTTTGGGCTTCGGCTTTATTGAAATCGGAACTGTGACGCCCCGTCCGCAGCCAGGCAATCCCGGTCCCCGGATGTTCCGGCTGCCGGAAGCTCATGCGTTAATCAACCGGATGGGTTTTAATAATCAGGGTGTTGATTATTTGGTAGCGCAAGTGCAGCGTGCCCGCTTCAAGGGAGTGCTGGGCATTAATATTGGTAAGAATGCGGACACACCGGTTGAACGGGCAGCCGATGATTACCTGCTTGGTCTGCGTAAGGTCTATCCTTGGGCCAGTTATGTCACCGTCAATATCTCCTCGCCCAATACCCCGGGCCTGCGTAATCTGCAATATGGTGAGGCGCTTGATCAATTACTGGCTGCACTGAAAAAAGAGCAGCGGCAGCTGGCTGACAGCTATGGCCGTTATGTCCCATTGGCGATCAAAATTGCGCCTGATTTGACAGATACGGAGCTGGTTACCGTGGGGCAAGCGTTGCTTCGTTATGGCATAGATGCGGTGATTGCGACTAACACAACCTTTTCACGTGCCGGCGTTGAGCATTTGCCTCATGCGAGGGAGGCAGGCGGTTTAAGCGGTGCGCCATTGATGGTACGTTCCACCGAAGTGGTGCGGCAGTTAGCCAGCGTTTTGGGCGGTGAACTGCCAATTATCGCGGCGGGAGGTATTCTCAGCGGGGCTGATGCAGCGGCTAAAGTCGCCGCTGGGGCCAGCCTAGTGCAGATTTACAGTGGCTTAATTTATCGCGGGCCAGCGTTGATTAAAGAGGCGGTCGTGGCGCTGCGTGGCAAAGATTTCCTTCCGCCTAGAGGAGGGTTGGGATGATGGAGCTGAACGCGCCATGTTAGATCGTCTCATCTCAATTGCCCCTATGCTAGATTGGACGGACCGGCATTGCCGGTTTTTTTTGCGCTTGCTCAGCCGTCGAGTGTTACTTTATACCGGAATGGTGACCACCGGAGCAATGCTGCACGGTGATCCGCAACGATTTTTGGCTTATGACCCGGTTGAACATCCTTTGGCCCTGCAACTAGGGGGTAGCAATCCCGATGAACTGGCGCAGTGTGCCCGGATTGCGGCAGATTGGGGTTATGACGAGGTGAATTTGAATATCGGCTGTCCTAGTGACCGGGTGCAATCGGGCCGTTTCGGAGCCTGTTTAATGGCGGAGCCGGCGCTGGTGAGTGATTGCGTGGCAGCGATGCGGTTGGCGGTGGATCTACCGGTCACGATCAAGACTCGAATCGGTATCGATGAACAGGATTCCTATGAGGAATTGACGGATTTTGTCGGTCGTGTGGCAATGGGCGGCTGTCAGGTGTTTATCATCCATGCCCGTAAGGCATGGTTGCGTGGTTTGAGTCCAAAGGAGAACCGGGAGATTCCGCCATTGCACTATGAGGTTGTGCATCAACTAAAGCGGGATTTTCCCGGTCTGACTGTTGTGCTGAACGGGGGGTTGACGACCCTGGATCAGATTACGAAACAATTGCAAGAAGTGGATGGGGTAATGATTGGCCGGGCCGCTTACGAGAATCCGTATTGGCTCACTGAAGTCGATTCGCGGTTTTTTGGCGTGCGCACATCGCCACCGAGCCGTCATCAAGTGGTTGAAGCGTTCCTTCCTTATGTAGAGGACCAGTTGCGGCAAGGAACGCCATTGCATTGCATGACCCGGCATATCTTAGGGCTGTTTCAGGGCGTACCTGGTGCGCGCGCCTGGCGGCGGACATTGAGCGAGCATGCGTGCCAGCGTGGTGCGGGGAAGGATGTGGTAGAGGCGGCGTTGGGGCAGGTATAACAAAGGCCAGTTCGAGAAGGGAGGGAAACGGGCTTTGGTTCAAGGAAAACCGGGGCGCGGGGGATCGGATGAAAGCACCTTGCTAAGTCACCCTCCTTCATTAAGAAGGACCTGCTCCAAGATTGTCCGCAAAACGCCTAATAGTGCTTACATCTGACCGCATTTAAAAATTTTGAGCTAAATTTAGGGGCAATGCGGCTGTTTTCTGTGGTTTATGCCGCTTGTGGCTTGGAGACTGCTTCAAGCTTGGGTTAGACTCAATCCAGACGCAGCGTCGGCACAATATTCCGTCGCGCCTTGAAATTCATCAAGCAATTCAGAGGAGTGATTTATGCCAAAGAAGAAAGAGTCGACCGGAACACCGGTCAAAACCGGCTCCACGAAAACCGCTAACAAGGCGGAGTCTGTGAAGGCGGCGCCTGCAACGCCTGCGAAGCCGCCAGAGGCCGCTAAACCGGCCGTTGCACAGAGTTCTGCAGCCAAACCAGCAGCCAAATCCCCTGCCCCTGCTAAGGCCGAATCGGCAGCGGCTAAAGCGGCTCCTGCCCCAGCCACTAAAGCAGCACCAGCACCAGCACCGGCGCTGAAGGCAGCCGGAAAGCCTGTTGTCGCCTCTACTTCATCCGGGCCTGCAGAGAAATCTGTTGCAGCACCGGCCTCGGCCAAAGCAGTGCCCGCGTCAACCCCGGCCAAGACTGAAAAGCCGACGGCTTCCACTAAAGGAAAAACTGCCAAGACCTCTGCCACCGAGACCAAAGTGCCTGCTTCCGGCAGACGCGCCGGTTCAGTGGTTACTGTTATCGTCGCCAAATACGATGTTGGCTTCGGTAATAGCCTCTACATTCGTGGTGAGGGCGCCGGTCTCAGCTGGGACACCAGCGTACTGATGAAGAATGTCGAGAATGATGTCTGGGTGTGGACAACCAATGAAATGACTGAGGGGATGGTTTCGTTCAAATTCCTGATTAACGACAGTACTGAGCACTGGTCCAGCGGGGACAACTTGTCCGCCTCGGCCGGTGAAACGACAACCGTGTCTCCTTCCTTCTAACCCGATTCCGGGCTGCGCCGATAGCCGGAAAACGGTAGTCGGCCTTGCCCCGGCAGCGATTTCTACCCCGCCTCTTGTTGTAATCGTAAAAATTCCTGCTGTGAACGGGTCACGCAATCCTCAATGGCAATTCCAGCGAAATAGTTGCCGGTCAACGCCAACCGGCTCTTTGCCAATAATCTATCAATGGCCTGTGTTCGTTCGCCATGGCCAACCCGCAAAACAGGTAATTGATTGTTCTTCCTGACCGTGTTTGCTAACGTCAGAAGATCGTTGGGCAAACCGAGTACCCGGGTGATGCAATCGCGTTTCCCTGCTTCATCCAGCATGCCTGGCCGAAAATGAAAACTGAAACCCCGATACGCGGGGTCTGGCATGACATCGCGGAAGACGACTGAAAAGAAAGGTTCATTTCGGCCAATCAGTCCAGCCAGCAGCGGCAAGTTCAGCTGAGATTTTGGAATGGCCACTCCCACTGTTTCCACTGTTGCTGTTCCCACCTCTGCCAGATGGCTGGCCAGTTCCGGAAATTCAGATGCAAGCAAGCGAGTGGCAACCGCCACCGGCGTTGCCAAGCAAAGAGCATGCGTGGTGTGATCACCACTGCTGGTCCGAACGATAAACTTGCCGTCGCTGTGCTGAATATTCTGTACGATTTGGCCGGATTCTACGCGAAGGCCGGATGATCCAGCTAAAATATCAGCAAGGCTTTGTAAGCCGCCGTGCAGAGTAAAACTGCGTGGGATATCCCGGCGGCGGGGCCGGGGATTAAAAAGGCTATCTGCGGGAAACTGGTCAGCCGGTTGACAGATCACTGCGCTGAAAGCCGGTTCGAAGACCGCTGCATAATTGCGCGGACCCACAATATGGCCATAGTATTCAGCAATATTGCGCCCGGTTTTAATTAAACCCAGCAGCCGGAATGGTGCCCGCAGCAGCTCGGAATAAGCGAGTTGCGAGGGGATACGACGCACCGCACCGTTAGTAAACAGACGAAAGCCAACTTTGGCGCGAGGCTGCAAGCGGCTAAGTGCATGGTGCGATTCGAGGATTTCCAGCAGATTGCCATAAGAGCTGAAAGCGCTGTGCGCACCCAGTTCTAGCCAAAAACCATCCAGCGCGCCAGTGAACCGGTGCGAATGCAGGCATCCCCCGACCCGATGTTCTTGTTCTAGAACCAGTACATTCCACCCCGCGGCAGCAGCATAATGTGCCATGCTCAGGCCGCTGATCCCAGCACCAATAATCAATAAATCGCTATCTGCCATGATGCCCCCAAGTTCGTCAAACCCTGCCGGGTTCATTCACCTGATTTTATCTACTATTAAAGGGTTATTAACATGAACCTGGAAGGAACGCCATGACTATCACTTCATATTTTGCCAAAGACCTGTTCCTTGGCCAGACCGTTTTTATTACCGGGGGTAGCAGTGGCATTAATCTCGGCATCGCCCGCAACTTTGCAGCAGTGGGAGCGAATCTCGGCATCGTCGGCCGCTCACCGGAAAAGCTTGATGCAGCAACGGCGGAGTTGCAGGCGCTCGGTGCACAGGTTTCGGCCCATTCTGCGGATGTGCGCGACTATATGGCGCTGGAAACTGCCATGCAGCGTTGCCGTGAAGAATTAGGGCCGATGCAAACCCTGGTATGTGGCGCGGCGGGTAATTTCCCCTGTCCCGCTGAACAGATTACCCCTAATGGCTTCAAATCAGTCATGGATATCGATCTGCTCGGTACGTTTCACGCTTGTCGAGCCGCGTTTGAGCAACTTAAGGAGACACGTGGCAATATTCTCTTCATCTCGGCAGGACAGGCATTTATGCCTTATGCTTTCCAGGCCCACGTTGGCGCGGCTAAAGCGGGCATCGATCAGATGATGCGCAATCTGGCGCTTGAATGGGGCCGGTTCGGTATTCGCTGCAACAGCATTGCGCCAGGCCCGATTGAAGGCACTGAAGGCGTGCGCCGGCTGGTTCCCAAAGGTAGTGCCGGTCCGCTGAAAAAGACGATTCCACTAGGCCGTTTTGGCACTCCCGATGATATTGGCCAACTGAGTGTATTCCTAGCCTCGCCGCTGGCTTCCTACATTACCGGTACGCTGGTCGTAGCCGATGGTGGCCAGAATCTATCTGGTTCCGGGGTGTGGACACAGTTGATTATGGCGGAAATGGCCAAGGCAAAGAGCTAAAGACTATTAGAGTTATAAAGATGATTGTTCCTCGCTTCCACCTGAGTCCTTTGACTCAACGCCGGCTCGCGCAATTTCAAGCCAACCGGCGTGGCTGGTGGTCGCTATGGGGATTTCTGCTGCTGTTTGGACTCAGCCTGGGTGCGGAGTTCATTGCCAATGACCGGCCATTGCTGGTCTATCATCAGGGTGCGCTCTACGTCCCCGTGTTCAAAGATTACGCGGAAACTGACTTCGGTGGGATTTTTCCTAGCACTGCCAATTACCGTGATCCTTACCTGATCAAATTGATTAATGAGGATGGCTGGATGTTTTGGCCACCCATTCACTTTCGCCATGACACCGTCAACTATGACCTGCCAGTTCCGGCGCCGGCGCCGCCTTCCACCGATAATTGGCTCGGCACCGACGATCAGGGCCGCGATGTGCTGGCCCGGTTGATCTACGGTTTCCGCATCTCGGTGCTGTTCGGTCTGCTGCTGACGTTGACTTCCTCGATTATCGGGGTTGCGGCCGGCGCGGTGCAGGGTTATTTTGGCGGACGGGTGGACCTGCTCTTCCAGCGTTTTCTGGAAATCTGGGGGGGATTACCGCAGTTATTCATCCTGATCATTGTATCCAGCGTTGTGATACCTGGCTTCTGGACGCTGCTGCTGGTGCTGATGCTATTTAGCTGGACTTCGCTGGTCGGGGTGGTACGGGCCGAATTTCTACGCGCCCGTAATTTCGATTATGTGCGTGCTGCGCGCGCCCTGGGCATGAGCGACGGGCGGATTATGTTCAAGCATGTGCTGCCCAATGCCATGGTGGCCACGCTGACCTTCCTGCCTTTTATCCTATCTGGCTCTATCGTCGCCCTGACCGCACTGGATTTTCTTGGCCTAGGACTGCCACCCGGCTCAGCCTCGTTGGGTGATTTATTGCGGCAGGGCAAAGATAACTTGCAGGCACCCTGGCTGGGTGTCTCTGGCTTCGTCGTGGTGGCGCTGATGCTCAGCCTGCTAGTCTTTGTCGGCGAAGCGGTGCGGGATGCGTTTGATCCACGCAAAAATGTAATTTGATGGCTGCTGGATGAGATTCTTAAGCAAAGATATCCAGTAAGCTGCCTAATACTTCATTGTTCGTACTGATAATCTTCGCGCCAGCTTGAGCCTGATAAAGCGCTCTATTTTGCTCCACCAATGGCTCGATCAGCGAAGCTGCTTGAGGCCCATGAGAATTCACCTCAGTCTGTTGATCTCCCACTGGAGCTGCTGCTGACACGGGGTCTATGGGATGAATCGTTTGTTTGGCGATTTCCTGAGCGCTACTGTCCAGGCTCTTAATAGCTCCCTGGATGCTAGCGCTACCCGTACTGACAGCACTATTGATCATCATGTTGCACCTCCTGCTACCCGGGTATTTTCCAAATATAGAGTAAAATCAGTCATTATTAAACCATTTTTACTCTAAATTCTGTATCTTGAGTGAGTAGGGTGTTCTTATTAAGAACATCTGCCGCATCCATAGTTCCACGAGCAGTCTTCCTTCAAGCATCTTAACAAGCCTTGAATTAAGATTAACAGGATCGAATCATCGAGGATCACCTTGTCATGTATGAATTCCTGCAATATCTAGTCCGCGACGCCATGACCCCTGAACCCATTGCAATGAGTCCTAAAGCCAAGCTCCGCGAAGCCGAAGCGCTGTTCGAAGCCCATGATTTTAACGGCGTGCCTGTCGTGGATGACCAGCGGCATTTGCTCGGCATCTTGACTAAATTTGATCTTCTCAAGGCCTTCATTTTTGATTCTCATGCCTTGGTTCCCCACTACGACGAGATCATGGAGCAGACCATTGAAACGGTAATGACCTTTCATCCCGTCAGTGTCGAGCCGCAACTGCCGCTCAGCCGGTTATTACAAAAACTGGTGGAGATGCGCGCCAAAAGCCTTCCAGTGGTCAAGGAAGGCCGGTTAGTTGGCATGATCGCCCGTGAAGACGTGTTGAAAGCACTGCGTCGCGCTGCCATCCAGCATGAAGCGCCTGCTCGCGAGGAACAATGATCATGACCACTCTGCTCTATACGCATCCGCGCTGTTTGGAACATGATGCTGGCTTTGGTCATCCGGAATGCCCTGCTCGTCTGACGGCGATTCTCAATGCCCTCAAAACTGCCTCCTTCGTTACGCTGGAGTGGCGGGAAGCCCCGGAAGCCAGCCTCGAACAACTGACTCGGATTCATTCACTAAAACATGTTGAACGTATCTTTGCCCGGGTTCCCCGGCATGGACACTACGCCATTGACGGCGATACGATTATTTCTCCGCAATCCGGCGAAGCAGCGTTGCGTGCTGCCGGTGCGGTTTGTGCGGCAGTCGATGCCGTGCTGAAGAGTGAAGCCAACAATGCGTTTTGCGCCATCCGTCCGCCGGGGCATCATGCTGAACCTCATCAGGCAATGGGTTTCTGCCTATTTAATAATGCCGCTATCGGGGCGGCTCATGCGCGTGTTGTTCACGGACTGGAACGGATCGCGGTCATCGATTTCGATGTTCATCATGGTAACGGTACGCAGGCAGCGTTCGAAACCGAGCAAGGCTATCTCTATATTTCTACCCACCAGGCTTACATCTATCCTGGCACGGGCCGCCGCGAGGAGCGTGGCATTGGCAATATTGTTAACGTTCCTCTATCAGCCGGCGCAGGCTCAACGGAACTACGCCAGGCCTGGATTCAGGATATTGAACCGGCGTTACATGCTTTCCAGCCGCAACTGATCCTGATCTCCGCAGGTTTCGATGCCCATTATCTGGATCCGCTGGCGGGACTGAGTTTCTGTGAAGAGGACTATGAGTGGCTAACCAAGGGCATTCTGGCGGTGGCTAAACAGTACTGCCAAGGACGGGTCGTTTCGATGCTGGAGGGGGGGTATAATTTGCAGGCATTGGCAGCCAGTGTGGCAGCGCATGTTCAGGTGTTAATCGATGCGCCGCCAGCAGCGTAGCTGCCGGGTTCAAACTGCCCAGACCTTTTGAATACGCCTCCTTGGACAGGAGGCGGGGAAAGACCCGGTAATGCTCTGCTTGCCGGGCGGGCTGGAGGCACTCATAGTTAACGCAGTCTTAGGGTAGCAGAACCGTCGAACCGGTCGTCTTGCGCGCTTCCAGATCACGGTGCGCCTGGGCGGTTTCGGCCAAGGGATAGGTTTGCCGCACTTCAATTTTTACCGCCCCGGCAGTGACCATCTCAAACAATTCAGCCGCGCTGGCAACCAACGCTTCGCGTTTAGCGGTATAGGTCATCAGGGTCGGCCGGGTCATGAATAGCGAACCTTTAGCGGCAAGTATCCCTGGTTCAAACGGCGGCACTGGCCCAGACGCATTGCCGAAACTGACCATCATCCCCAAAGGCCGTAAACAGTCTAGGGAGCCCATGAAGGTCTCCTTACCCACCGAATCATAGACGACTGCGACGCCTTGACCGTTGGTGATTTCGCGAACCCGCTCCACGAAATTCTCACGGCTGTAAACAATAACATGATGGCAACCGTGGGCGCGGGCCAATTCGGCTTTCTCATCGTTACCTACCGTACCGATCACCAGTGCGCCTAATTGCCGCGCCCACTGGCTGGCAATCAGGCCAACTCCGCCAGCGGCGGCGTGCAACAGAATAGCGTCACCGGATTGTACCCGGTAGGTGCGCCGCAATAGGTATTGGGCCGTCATCCCTTGCAGCATCATGGCGGCAGCGGTCTGATCGTTAATGTTTTCGGGCAATGCTACTGCCCGGTCGGCGGGGAGCAATCGCACTTCGGCGTAAGCGCCGACCGGCGGGCTGGCATAGGCGACCCGATCGCCGGCCTTGAATTCGGTCACACCCTCTCCAATCGCCTCCACATGTCCAGCGCCCTCCATGCCGAGTGTCCAAGGCAATGATGGCAGCGGATACAAGCCGGTACGGTGATAAACATCGATGTAGTTCAGGCCAATCGCGGCATGGCGAACCCGAAGTTGGCCAGGACCCGGATCACCGGCTTCGACGTCTTCCCAACGCAGTACTTCGGGGCCGCCGTATTGATGAATGCGAATTGCCTTGGGCATGGACTATCTCCTCAAATTTTTGTTGGAGAAGGTTAGGAGAGTGATTTAAGTTCAAAGTCTAGTTGAACACGTCATTTTTACCCCAACCACCGCCGGGCATTGCGGAACATCCGTAACCAGGGACCATCCTCGCCCCAGCCGTCCGGATGCCAGGAATATTGTACGGTGCGGAACATACGTTCTGGATGCGGCATCACGATAGTGAAACGGCCATCACGACTGGTCAGGCCGGTAATCCCACCGGGCGAACCGTTGGGGTTGGCGGGATAGCGCGTTGCCGGCTGCCCGGAATTGTCGACAAAGCGCAACGTCACCAGGTTTGCTGCTAACACCGCTTCCATCTCGCCATCGGGAAACTCGGCTCGTCCCTCACCGTGTGCTACGGCAACCGGCAACCATGAGCCTTCCATTCCTTGCAGGAACAGCGAGGGTGATGGTAGCACTTCAACCAGGCTCAAGCGCGCTTCGAACTGTTCCACCCGGTTGCGAACGAAACGCGGCCATAACTCGGCTCCAGCAATTAACTCGTGCAAGTTGGAGAGCATCTGGCAGCCGTTACAAACGCCCAAGCCAAAACTGTCCGTCCGAGCGAAGAACGTGGCAAACTCGTCGCGGGCGCGGGCGTTAAATAGAATTGATTTGGCCCAGCCTTCCCCAGCGCCTAGTACATCACCGTAGGAAAAGCCCCCGCAAGCGGCGATACCGTGAAAATCCGCTAAAGTCACTTTTCCAGTAATGATGTCGCTCATATGGACATCCATTGCGGCAAAGCCAGCTTGATCAAAAGCCGCAGCCATTTCTACCTGACCATTGACTCCTTGCTCGCGCAGGATGGCAATGCGTGGCCGTTCGCCGTTGGCGATATAGGGAGCAGCCACATCTGCGGCGGGATCGAACGTCAAGCGTACCTTCAAGCCGGGATCATCGGGATCACAGGCAGCGGCGAATGCTTCGTAGGCACAATCAGGATGATCACGTAAGGCTTGCATCTGATAGCTGGTCTCCGACCATAGCCGCCGCAACTCAATCCGGTCAGCGGCGAACGCCACTTCACCGGCATGGCATAAAATCAGCCGGTCATTGGAATTGAGCGTGCCGATAACATGGCTGCATTCTCCCAAGCCAGCAGCAGATAGCCGGGCCAGCACGGTCGAGCGATCGGCAGTCCGTACCTGGACCACGGCTCCCAACTCTTCGGTGAACAATGTGGGCAATAACTCTTCGCCCAGATCATCCAGCAGCACGGTCACCCCGCAGCTGCCGGCAAACATCATTTCTGCTAGCGTTGCCAGCAAACCACCATCCGAGCGATCGTGATACGCCAGTAATCGGCCCGCTATATTCAATTCCTGAATAACCGCAAAGAACGCTTTGAGAATCTCTGGTGTATTCACATCCGGAGGGGCATCGTCCCACCGGGAATAAATCTGGGCCAGCACCGAGCCGCCCAGCCGGTTTTTTCCACATCCGAGATCAATTAGCAGCAGATCGGTGTCGCCTCGATCCGTGCGTAATTGTGGGGTCAAGGTACGGCGCACATCCTGCACTGGCGCGAAAGCGGAAATAATCAGGGATAGCGGCGCAACAACACTTTTATGCTCGCCATTCACCTCCCAGACGGTTTTCATCGACAGTGAGTCCTTGCCAACGGGAATGGCAATACCCAGCGCCGGGCACAGTTCCAGGCCAACGGCCTTAACCGTGTCGAACAATTGGGCATCCTCGCCAGGATGGCCGGTCGCCGCCATCCAGTTAGCGGACAATTTAACATCGCCCAGCTTCTCAATACGGGCGGCAGCGATATTGGTCAGTGCTTCCCCGACCGCCATCCGTCCCGATGCCGGCGCATCCAGCAGGGCCAGAGGTGTCCGTTCGCCCATCGCCATCGCTTCGCCGGTGTATACGTCGAAACTGGTGGCGGTAACTGCGACATCGCTGACCGGCACTTGCCACGGTCCGACCATTTGGTCGCGGCAAACCAAACCAGTTACGGTGCGGTCGCCGATGGTGATGAGAAAACTCTTGTCGGCCACTGCCGGAAACCGCAGCACCCGCGCCACGGCATCGGCGAGATCGATACCGCTTAAATCGAGCGGTTGGGATTCGACGGCTGCGTGACCGACATCACGCAACATCTTCGGCGGCTTGCCGAACAGCACATTCATCGGCAAATCGACCGGCCGGTTGGCAAATTGCTGGTCGTCCAGGCGCAGTTGCTCCGCTTCGGTAGCGACGCCCATCACGGCATACGGACAGCGTTCCCGCTCGCACAGCGTTTTGAAGATTTCCAAACCCTCGGCGGCGATGGCCAGCACGTAGCGTTCCTGCGCTTCGTTACACCAAATCTGCATCGGCGACATG
>DDST01000081.1 GCA_002343485.1 Proteobacteria bacterium UBA2383 | reverse complement strand
GCGAGGTGGTGGCGATGACCGGCGACGGGGTCAACGACGCGCCCGCCCTCAAGCGGGCCGACATCGGCGTGGCGATGGGCATCAACGGCACCGAGGCCGCCAAGGAGGCCGCCGCCATGGTGCTGGCCGACGACAATTTCGCCTCCATCGCGCACGCGGTCGAGGAAGGCCGCACCGTCTACGACAACTTGCGGAAAGCTCTGCTGTTTCTCCTGCCGACCAACGGCGCGCAGGCGCTGGTGATCGTGGCCGCCATCTTGCTGGGGGTGGCGCTGCCGATCACGCCGGTGCAGATTCTGTGGGTCAACATGGTGACGGCGGTCACCCTGGCGCTGGCGTTGGCGTTCGAGCCAGCCGAGGTGAACGTGATGCGGCGGCCGCCGCGCGATCCCGGCGAGCCGCTGCTATCCGGCATCATGTTGTGGCGGATCGGCGCGGTGTCGGCGCTCCTGGTCGTCGCGCCGCTGGGGCTATTTCTATGGGAAGCCGCGCAAGGCCGCCCCCACGAAGAGGCCCGCACCCTGGCGGTGAACGCGCTGGTGGTGGGCGAGATTTTCTACCTGTTCAACAGCCGCTATATCCACGGTTCGGTGCTGTCGCGCGCCGGACTGCTGGGCAGCCGCCCGGTGCTGATCAGCATCGGCCTGATGTTGCTATTGCAACTGGCGTTCACCTATTTCCCGCCATTACAACGCCTGATGGGCACCGAGCCGATCGGCTTCGTGGACTGGGGTATCGTGACCGTGGCGGGGGTAGCGGTGCTACTGCTGGTGGAACTGGAAAAGGCGGTATGGCGCGGGTTGCGGCAACTAGCCGGGGGTCGGAATTCGACATGACGTAAGCGTTCAGCCCCCCCTCGTCCCGCACACCGATGGGTTGAGCGTAGCGAAACCCATCAATACGGGGCAAAACCACCAGGGGATCTGAACGGTTACGCCTCGACCAGCGCCGCTCGCGCACCCGGCAACGCAAGGCGCCGTACCGATTACCACTTCCCATAGTAGCCCTCCTTCAGGGCATCGAACAAATTGGCGGCAGTGTGGGTTTCGCCATCGTACTCGATCTCCTCGTTGCCCTTGACCTCGATTTCCGAACCATCCTCCAACACGAACCGATAACGGGTATTCGCCAAATCCTGCTCCTTCACCAAAACTCCCTGAAATGCCTCGGGGTTGAAACGGAAGGTGGTGCAACCCTTGAGTCCCTGCTCGTAGGCGTACAGGTAAATCTCCTTGAAATCCTCGTAGGGAAAATCGGTGGGGACATTGGCCGTCTTGGAGATGCTCGAATCCACCCATTTCTGCGCGGCGGCCTGGATGTCCACGTGCTGTCGCGGAGTCACGGCGTCGGCGGTGATGAAATACTCCGGCAATCGTTGTTCCTCGGCGGTCTCGGCGTCGGGTATGGCTTGGGGATTGATCAGATGCCGGTAGGCCAATAGTTCGAAGGAGAATACATCCACTTTCTCCTTGGATTTCTTGCCGGGTCGGATGACGTTGCGGAAGTAGTGATGGGCGAAACTGGGCTCGATGCCGTTGCTGGCGTTGTTGGCCAGCGACAGGGCGATGGTGCCGGTGGGCGCAATGGAGGTATGGTGGGTAAAGCGAGCGCCGACCTGGGCCAGATCCTCGACCAGTTGGGGATCGGTTTCAGCGATGCGCTGCATATAACGACTGTAGCGGGCGTGCAGCACCTTGCCCTTGACGCTGTCGCCTTCCCGGTAGCCGTCGCGGGCCAGTTCCGGTCGCTTACGCAGCATCTCGGCGGTCACGGCGAACGCCTGTTCGAGAATCGGCGCCGGGCCTTTTTCTCGCGCCAGTTCCAGCGCCACGCGCCAGCCGGTCAGCGCCATCTCGCGCGTCACCTCCTCGGTGAAGACCAGCGACTCGGGCGAACCATACTTCATGCCCAGCAGGGTTAGGGTGGAGCCGAGTCCCAGATAGCCCATGCCGTGGCGGCGTTTGCCGAGAATTTCCCGGCGCTGCGGTTCCAGCGGCAGGCCGTTGATTTCCACCACGTTATCCAGCATCCGGGTAAAGATGGCGACGACCTTCCGGTAGGCCTCCCAGTCGAAACGGGCTTTTTCCGTGAACGGGTTTTGAACGAAGGGAGTCAGATTGACCGATCCGAGCAGACAACTGCCGTAAGGAGGGAGAAGTTGCTCTCCGCATGGGTTGCTGGCACGGATATTTTCACAAAACCAGTTATTATTCATATCATTGGCCTCGTCAATGATAATGAACCCCGGTTCGGCGTAATCGTAGGTGGAGGCCATGATCAGATCCCACAGCCGCCGGGCGCGAATTTTCCGGTAAATCTTGCAGGCGACCTGGCCACTGTCGTTGACGATCAAGCCCTGATGGGTCGGCCATTCGCGCCAGAGAATCCGGTCGGGATCATTGAGATCAACCTGGTCCTGCTCGGCTTCCTTGGCCAGGAGCGGGAAGGCCAGCCGCCAGTCGGCGTCGTGCTTGACCGCTTCCATGAACTCGCGGGTGATCAACAGGGACAGATTGAATTGCCGCAACCGGCCAGATTCGCGCTTGGCGCGGATGAATTCCAGCACATCTGGATGGCCGATGTGGAAGGTGCCCATCTGTGCTCCCCGCCGCCCACCCGCCGACGACACGGTGAAACACATCTTGTCGTAGATATCCATGAACGACAGCGGCCCGGAGGTATAGGCGCCGGCGCCGGAGACATAGGCGCCGCGCGGGCGGAGCGTGGAAAATTCATAGCCGATGCCACAGCCCGCTTTCAACGTCAGCCCCGCTTCATGCACCTTGCGCAGGATGTCGTCCATCGAATCCAGAATCGTGCCGGACACCGTGCAGTTGATGGTGGAGGTGGCCGGCTTGTGTTCCCAGGCGCCGGCATTGGAAATGATGCGTCCCGCCGGGATGGCGCCGTGGCGCAATGCCCACAGGAAGCGCTCGTGCCAAAGCTCGCGCAATTCCGGCGTGGCCTCGACTTCGGCCAGCGCTCGGGCCACCCGCTGATGGGTGCCATCGATGGTCTCATCGATGGTTCGTCCGTCCTTGGCCTTCAGCCGATATTTCTTGTCCCAGATATCCCAGGAGGCGGGCTGCAGGGGAACGTCGGCGGTAGCGGTCGAACGGTCGACGGGTTGCAGGTGCGCGATTTTCATAAGCCGATCTCCGGAGGCTGGCGGTGGCTTTGCTTCAGGCCAGCGGATTCTAGAAGATATCTGGAAAATTTCCAGGCGAAATTTCTATATGATGTGGGCAGAACAAAAGATAACACAATATAATGTGTTGAAGCGTAAAACCAACGCATTGTTTCCGCTCATGATCGGCGCGGTCGAAAAAGTTGTTCGAACCTTCGTTGCCAGGTTGATGGAAACTTGGTTGTCAAGGGGTGGCGCCGATGGTATAACCGGCTAAACTTTGCGGGGTACCGCTGATAATCGGACACAAAAACCGAGGGAGAACCCATGAAGATCTCGTATGCCCCTCTTGCAATACTCTGCCTTGGGCTGGGGGCGTGTATGTCCCAAGTGCCCGTCGCGACCACCTATCCCGTAAATTTCCAGAAAAAGATGCAGGCCGCCCACCATTGGGACGTCCTCACCGCCGACGTGGCGAAACGCCTGCACGATCACCTGATCGGTTCCGGCGAACCGCAGGGCCGCCCAATTGCCCTAAATGTTCAACAACCGCGATACAACAGCCAATTTGGCGTGGCTTTCCACAACCTGCTGATCACGCATCTGCTGGAGCAGGGGTTCGTCATGAGCGAGAACCCGTCCGCTGGTCTGCCGGTCAGTTACGACATTCAAGTGGTGACTCATAAGGATCGTGGGTTTATCCGACCGACGCCAGGCCTCTTCACGGCGCTGACAGGCACCGTGCTGGTGATCCGCGACGTGGCGGACAGCCACTCGGCCGTGGCGGCGACCATGCTGGGAGCGGTTGTCCTGGACGTGGCGAGCGGCTTCGTCACCGATACGCCGAACAGCGAAATCATCGTGACCACCTCGGTGATGAACGGGGATCGCTATGTGTCCCGTTTGCGGGATATCTACTACGTCAGCGACAACAATGTGGATCAATATATCGCCAAGGGACCGGCTCCGGTCACCACCCGCATGGTCGAAGTGGTTGGATGCGTTTCAGGCGCCCAGTGCCCATGACGGGTCATGACGGAAATCGAGTTAGAGGTGATTAAGGCCATGAATTGGAATGTAATAGGCTTACGCGGGGCTGCCGCGTTGTTGGTTGCGCTCAGCTTGGGCATCCTGGGGTGCGCATCCTGGGGGTATGACGATACCGCCGCCTCGACCCGGCCGGTCATTCGCGACGCCAACCTGGTCGACGCCAGTCACGCCGCCGCCGACGCTCTGCTGGCGCGGGCGCCCTGGCTGAAGGAGCGGCGCGAGCTGCTGCTGGCCACCACCTTCGTCGACATCAACAATCTCGAAACCTCGTCCGCGCTGGGCCGCGTCATCGGCGAGCAGGTCGGTTCCCGGTTCACCCAGCAGGGTTTCACGGTGATCGAGATCAAGATGCGCAACAACATCTTCGTCGCTGAGGGAACCGGCGAATTGATGTTGTCGCGTTCGGTCCGCGAGATCAGCCAGTCGCACAACGCGGCGGCGGTGATCACGGGCACTTACGCGGTCGCGCGGCAATCGGTGTACGTCACTGCCCGCCTGATCCGCGCCACCGACAATCTGGTGCTGGCGGCGTATGACTACGTGCTGCCATATGGACCGGACGCCAAGGCGTTGGTGGCCGCGCAATAACCGTCAACCCGAATCCTCGCCAAAACGCCCTTCCCCCGCGGGGGAAGGGCGTTTTTGTTGGGGCGGAACGCAACGTCTAGGCGCTGGTGGTCAATCCTAGCCGTTCGCAGACCGCCAGCGTCGGGCCGGCCTGATTCATCGTGTAGAAATGCAATCCCGGTGCGCCGCCCGCCAACAGGCGCCGGCACAGGTCGGCGACCACTTCCACCCCGTAGGCGCGGATCGCATCACGGTCGTCGCCGAAGCCTTCCAGCCGCTTGCGAATCCAGCGTGGAATCTCCGCTCCGCAGTTATCCGAGAACCGCGCCAGTTGGGTGAAGTTGGTGATCGGCATGATGCCGGGCACGATAGGCAAATCCAGCCCCAGCTTCTCGCAGTCGTCCACGAAGCGAAAATACGAATCCGGGTTGTAGAAATATTGGGTGATGGCGCTGTCGGCGCCGGCTTCGACCTTGCGCTTGAAGTTGAGCAGATCGCGCTCGGCACTTGGAGCTTGCGGATGGAATTCCGGGTAGGCGGCCACTTCGATGTGAAAGTAATCGCTGGTTTCGGCGCGGATGAACGCCACCAGTTCGTTGGCGTAACGAAATTCCCCGAATTCGCGCATCCCCGATGGTAAATCGCCGCGCAGGGCGACGAGGCGGTGGATGCCTTGGGCGCGGTAGTGATCCAGAATTTCCCGGATTCCGGCGCGGGTCGAGGCCACACAGGTCAGATGGGGAGCGGCGTCCACCCCGCTATACGCCTGAATCGCCTCGATTGCCTGGAAGGTGCGTTCGCGGGTGGAACCGCCCGCGCCGTAGGTGACCGAGAAGAACGTCGGCCGCATCCGCATCAATTCCTCGCGGGCGGCGAACAGCTTGCGCATTCCTTCGTCGGTGTTGGGAGGGAAGAATTCACAACTGAAGATTTGAGGCCAGTTTGACTGAGGCATTATTTGAGGGGCTTCTTGGGAATGTAAGGCGTCTGTGGATTGACGACCAAGGTTTGTTGACGGGGATCGATGACCACATCCATATCTTCCAGAGGAATGACCCCCAGCAGGGGTTCGATATCGCCAGGCGATACCATTGCCCGCACCGTCGTGGCGCGGTTGGCGAAGCGGATATCCACGGGGCCTACAATATCCAGTTTGATCCGTCTGCCATCAGCCATCTCCGCCAATTGTTCGTCCAGTTTGGGCAAACCTAACTGGATGGCGATATCTTCGTTGATCGCCAGCATGTAAGCGCCGCTATCGACCAGGGCTTTGATCGGAATATGTCGAACCTGATCGGATTGCAGATAGCCCCGCCGTTGCAGCGCAAGATCATCGCTGTTGAATAATTCAAGATCAGCATAAATCAAATCCATGGCGCCCTCATTACGATTGAAATATTCACCAGCTTGAATATCCGGTATTTTCTATAAGATGGCAATATTTGGATCGCCTGACTTTGTTGAGTCATTAAGGCGTCATGTGGATGTAATCCGCTCAGTGTAGGATGGATTTCTATTAAACGTCTTAGGTGCAAAATGCTCGCACCCATCATCTATGCAAAAACCGACAAGGGTCGGAAAGAGATTGAAGGTCGCGCATACGGTCTGTCCGCAAAGGGGCGCAGGGTTCTGATCCTGGTTGATGCCCAGAAAACGGAGGCCGATCTGTCGGTGGCAGCGGGTGTTGGCAAGGAAATCCAACCGTTATTGAAGTTGCTGCTCGACGGCGGCTTTATCGCGCCACGTGATGCGCAAACTATCCAGGCTTCAGAAGCGCTCGCTCCCGTCTTGGCTGAATCCGCATCACCCTCCCCACCTATGCCAAGACCGAAGCGAACAGAATACCCACCTGAGGACATTGCGCTGGTCAAAAAAGTCATTCTGGACACGATAGATGAATATTTAGGTTTGCTAGGCGCGGATATCAAGCGGCGAGTTGAAGCATCAAATGATTCCAGCTCGATCATTAGCTGTATTGCGAGATGGAATTTAGCCATGCGCGAGAGCAAACTGGCCAAGCCTGTCGCCGGTTACTACTTGCAGAAGGTTCAAGCCATTCTGGATTGAGATTTTTGCTCTTCGATGGTTTTGTACGGAATCTGGGTGATCATCAGGGAACAATTATATGGCTAGGCCGAAGCGATAATCCGAACGGCTAATTTTTCTCGAACCCGCTCATAAATCGGAATGTCACTTTTCTCTGCTACCTCCAAGGTAACAGCAAGGCCGTAAGGGATTGCTTCATCAAATTTTTGGCCGGTGTCGCCTTGCGCGGCGATTTTTATTCGCAGGCTGTCACCGTCTTGGAAAACGCAGGCTTTTTTCCCTTCCAGTACTTCGTGCTGAACTGTGCCCTTTTGAGTTTGTTGCCAGTCAGCGTGTTGTCTATCGACTGCCAAGAGGTTTTTGGGTGGCTGAAAGCTCAATTTGGCTTTGCGATACACTCGATGGGCGGGATTGACTGGAGTGAGCCAAGCTAGCGTGATAATCAGCCGGCGCCATTCCGTGGTATTGCTTAACTCAACGGGAAGTGGAAATTCGTATTCATGAGCTTCATCCTGCTGCAATAATCCGGCTCCCAGTACCGTAGCACGCTGGGCGGCGCAGGCTTCTACTCGTGCTGGGTCGGCAATACCATAGCCAAGAAATCGGGCCATTCCCCGTTTCTGTTTTTGGCCTGTTGGAACAACTGATTGCAACAGACTGACGGCTTCATTTGGCCAAGCAGCGCTATGAACGATTAATGCCTTCAATAACGGGGCAGTAGTATTTCTATTAATACAATCACCGCCAGGTAAGTTTTGCAGTTCTTCTAAAACTTCGTAAAGCTTAGCGGTGGCGCGAGTCGCTAATGCAGTGGCGTTGCTGGTGCCACGGGTCCAGATATAGCGATTTATTGCGCCCGTACCTGTATTGTCTGGTACGGCAACTTTTTATCCGGGAGCGATTTTAGATTCATCGATGGCATAAGCTCCATTCGAGGTAAGGCAGTAACGATAGAGTTGCCTCCCACCGGGTAGCAGGATTTCTGGTTTGATTGCTTGTCGGAAACCTGGACCCAACCGACTGATTGGGCTGGGAAGTTTGTTGGACGGTAGTAAATCAACTCGTTTATGCAGATAGGAAATGGTCGAATAGTCTATATGTTGAGCGCCTACCGTAAGGACATTCATAGCTTCGCCCGGACTTAATAATCGTCGAGCGGGCAAGGTATTTTGGTGGTGGCAGAGCAAGTTTTGAATTTTTTCTTCATCTGATTTAGTGGAAAATGATGATTCATCAATGTCTAGGTTTATGTTGCTTGCCTGATTTCCAGCACTGACACAAAAGAGCAGTTTATATTTCCATGCCAACCAGTCGATCAGTCTTGCCCAAGAACTCATCTGCCGGTCAAACGGTTGTTCACCAACAGAAAGATTGACGATGCGGATATTAGGTGCGATCGGGTTGTTTCCTTCAAACATTTCGACAATGGCACGGTGTACTCGATCCTCGGCAAAAGCATCTTCTGGAATATGTTCTTGTTCGGCAGCATTCCCGTTCCAATGACGACTTGCTAAATCAGGTTCGAGAATCGGGCGACAGAATATGCGTCGGCTTAGCGGCGGTTCATCAGCATCCCGTTCACCGTGCAAAATCAACGAAGACATGGCAGTGCCATGGCGCATTTCCTGTGGCAGATACTTGGAAAGTAGGTCGTCGGGATCGTAGAGGGTGATTCGGCCATTCAAAGCGTCATGTTCAACCAAAGGATAACCGTCGAGTACGGCTACAACCGGTAGATTGTCGCTTGGTGGAAGCCCGAAAAATTCAAAGGGCTTGCTTTCTCCAGGTAAAGCTACAACACCTTGAGCGATTGGTAGAAAGGTTTTAATGGCATTATTACGGAATAAAGCGG
This sequence comes from Proteobacteria bacterium UBA2383, assembly GCA_002343485.1. Classification (GTDB taxonomy): domain Bacteria; phylum Pseudomonadota; class Gammaproteobacteria; order Competibacterales; family Competibacteraceae; genus UBA2383. The sequence continues at coordinate 2,201 of DDST01000081.1, read as the reverse complement.
CTAGAACAGTTTCATCTTCTGATTCCCGCACCAGAAATGCGGAACGTGCTACCGATGCAGGGATTCGACCTTTCAAGGCATGGAAATGAATTTCATCTATCCGCATACTCGCCAAAATTTCTCCGCCAGCGGCAATAATCGCTTGGCCGACAGTGTGTTCTTCGGCTTGTTGATGGGCTTGGCGACTGGAGTCATCCGATTTTTCGGGATAACAAAGTTCTGCACGGAAAGTGACAGGAGCATTCGGATCGTCTTTTATGCTCTGCGCCCAATCATCCAGGATACCGGAGTCAAGTAACCGATCTTTGGCGCTCCAACGGCGAATTTCTTTAGCATGGCTGAAAATATCCCGCCATTTGGCATTCCCCTGGCCGAGAGGTTGTGCCTTCTTAAAACGCTCCCAAAGCTTTAGAAGTTGCTCTAGTGCTTGTTGATCAGTCATTCCCAGATAAAGTCGCCCATCTAAGTGTTTTTCAGTACGCTGGCCGTTTTTATCCAGACAATAAAAATCGTCGTCTGGCTCCAAATCATCCAGGTCGATTTCCCCCAACCAGCCTATTCCGATAGCTTGGGTTGCACGGTAAAAATCTTCGATGCGCCCACGAGTTTCGATAACCAGAACGAACTCGGGAAAAAGACCTTGGGAATCTGTTTGAAGCGCCAAACGTTCGGCCTCAAAAGCTTGTTGCAGGCGCTTGAATTGGGGACCGAGGCGTTTTATTTGCTGCGATCTATCCGGCGCATGAGGTAGCGTTCCTCCACCGGATCCTTTATCGCGCTCAGCGCGTTGAAAAGATGGGAAAATTAACAACGGCTGTTCCGACGCCATGGACTACTCTCCTGTTTGCTTTATTCGTTCACTTCCGAGTTGGCTTTTACTGTCGCCCGATTTTGCCACTGTCTGAGTTTGAGTTGAGTCAGTTCGTGTGGATGATCGGTTTTCCCTGTCAGAATGGCTTGTCGAAAAACATCCACGCAAAATTCTTCGACCTCGGCAAAACTGTGTCCCAAAAGCTTTTCGGCAATGGTCCCAGATGCTAGGTTGAATTGGAAACGGCGTCGTTCCGCAAAGGATTCAACGAATCGGGCAATCTGGCTCCGGGTCGGCGCTGGGAGAATTATCCGTAACTCGAAGCGACGCCACGCCGCTCTATCCAGCAATTCTGGGTGATTGCTGGCGGCGATGGTCACTACATAGTCGGGCAGGCGGTCAATTTGCGTAAGTAGCGTACCAACGACTCGCTTGATTTCACCGGTCTCCCGATTATCGCCGCGTTCCTTTCCGAGAATTTCAAACTCATCGAAGAATAAAACACAATGTTGTGTTCGGGCATAATCGAATACTTTTTGCAAACGACTTCCCGTTTCCCCAAGGAAGCTACCGATGAGACTTTCATAGCGGACCACGAGCAGTGGTACTGCAAGCTCATAAGCGATGGCTTCAGCAAGCGTTGTCTTACCATTGCCTGGAGGACCTGCCACCAGAAGTTTATGGCGAGGCGATAGACCATAGGTTTTCAGGAGATCACTGCGGTGCTGTTCCGCAATCAGTTCGCGACAAAGAGCTTCCGTTTCTGGAGCGAGCACCAGCATATTCAACGGGCGCTCAGGAGTTTGTTCTAAAACAAAAGAATGCGCCCCATTTTCAATGGGAGTTCGCCGTGCTTGGGATGCACTGGTTGAAGCATTTTGAACAACAGAAACCAGGCGGTCAGCGAGAATGTTATGTTTCTTAGCTCGTTCATCAGCAATCAGGGCTTCAGCGTGACGCCGGAATAACACGGCATCACCTGAAACTCCGGCTTTTACGAGTCCAATCAATATATCTGCATTTGCCATGGCTGGAATGCCTGAAGGGGCGGTTTGCAAATCATACCGCCCCTAAACGCATCTTAGTAGCGATAATTCTCCGCCTTATACGGCCCATCCACCGCGACGCCGACATACGCGGCCTGCTCCGGGGTCAGCGCGGTCAGCCGGGCGCCGATCCGATCCAAATGCAGCCGGGCGACCTTTTCGTCCAGATGCTTGGGCAGCACATAGACCTTGTTTTCGTACTGCCCACCACGGGTGAACAGTTCGATCTGCGCCAACACCTGATTGGTGAAGGAGTTGGACATCACGAAGCTGGGATGGCCAGTGGCGCAACCCAGATTGACCAACCGCCCTTCGGCCAACAGGATGATGCGCTTGCCGTCGGG
>DDST01000012.1 GCA_002343485.1 Proteobacteria bacterium UBA2383 | reverse complement strand
TCTTTAGGTGAATACTCTCAAATTATCATTGATTATGCGGCCCCGTTACTGCCATTCTGGATGGATTTCAATCGTCTATGGGAGCGTCTGCAAGGTCTGCGAGGGAATTGGGGGCTGCAAATCGTCGCTTTTCCGGACGGTGTTCCCGGTGATCGCTGTTGGGTTTCCGTTGGGGGAGAGTGGCGGGACAGCGACCGCTACCCGCTCCCTGGACCCAGTGCCACGGTACTTGTGCTTAGCGATCTCGGATGCATCGATAAGACCGATGGGCGGGGACGCCAGTGGCAACGTCTGGGTTTACGGTTGGCGCGGACCGGTTGCCGCCCAGTCGCGTTGATGCCCTGCCCGCCGCGTTGGTGGGATAGCGACCTGACCCGCTGGTTTTATCCGGTGTGTTGGGACCGGACACAACGCCCGCCCCGGCGCATTGGTGTGCGTCGCGTTATCCCCGCATCCATCGAACGGGCGGAGCTTGAACCGGGTGTTACTCAACTTCTCGCGCTGCTGGCCCCGGCTATTCGCATTGAACCCGCGCTGTTACGGGCTACCCGCTACTTGTTATCGGCCACGGTTGCCGATGTGGGTAGCGAGGCAGCGGTTTGGAACCATCCTGATGTTCATGCGACGCCGCTGGCTTTTTACTATGATCGCGAGGTGATCACCCGTTACCGGAACGGATTCAAGGCGGTGCAGGATGCTGACTTACGGCAGAAGGTTGCGGCGCTCATCCAGGCTTACCATATGCATTTGTCGCCAGCGATCGGCTACGAGGAACGTCTATTGCTAGCCGAATTGAACAAGGTCGGCGATCCGGCTGCCCAGCAGTTCAGTGAACGCATAGTTAAAACGCTGCATACGCAGGAGGGCACTTTCGCGGAATCTTTGCGGGCCTGGTTCGGTCGTTTAGCTCCGCGTCAGCATCCGGCAATGTGGCAGAACGATGCGTTGGCGGCAGCCTGGGCCACGGTCTTTCTGAGGCAATTGCAGGAAGACCGAGCGCCGCCGCCGGGACTTGACCTGAACCGGATCAGTTGGCTGCTTGGGCGGGGGCAGACGCGCCGACGCTACACGCTACGGCAGCGTGGTCCGGCGTTGTTTGTGGAAACTGATGTGTCTACCTCGGACGATAGTACACTGGATACACCCGGCAGCCCGCTGGGGGAGATCGACGCCGCTGCTCCATGGATGCAGCTCCAGCGCAGCAGGGCTGATTCGGCACTTTCCATCGAATCCATCCAACCTCTCGATCAGGCGATTCCTCTTGATCCCAAAGGATTCTTGCGGTTACGCACCGATCACCAGGAATTGACCATCGGGCCTCTCCGTAAGCCGGATTGGGCCGAGGCTATCGGCCGAGATAAGTACGGCCTGCATGTCGAATTACAAATTCAAAAGGTCCCACAACGTCTGCGTTGGGTTGCGCCGGGGGAGTTTCTGATGGGTTCGCCGGAGACTGAGGCGGAGCGAGGAAATGACGAAACCCGCCATCGAGTGATCCTGACCCGTGGGTTTTGGCTGGCGGACACGGCCTGCACACAAGCCTTATGGCACGCGGTGATGGGCGACAATCCCAGCCGTTTTAAAGGCGCGGAGCGGCCGGTGGAGCAAGTCAGTTGGGACGACGTACAGACCTTCCTTCGTCGGCTCAACGAGATTGTGCCGGGAGGCGGATTCCGGCTGCCGACGGAAGCCGAATGGGAATACGCTTGCCGGGCAAGGACGGAGACGCCGTTCTGGTTTGGTGAGCAGATCACCCCCGAACAAGTCAATTACGATGGCCGATACCCCTATGCCGGTGGAGCCCAAGGCCAGTCTCGGCAAGAGACGGTAGAAGTTACAGTGTTGCCCTGCAATGGCTGGGGGTTGTATCAGATGCATGGTAACGTATGGGAATGGTGCGAGGACAGGTATGGCAACTATCCCGTCGATACGGTCATCGACCCCGTGGGGCTTGTCTCGGGTGCGTCCCGCGTGCTGCGCGGTGGTAGCTGGATCTATGATGGCAGGTTCGCACGTTCTGCCTTCCGCCTCTATGATGTTCCCGGCTACCGCTACCACTACTTCGGTTTCCGTTTGGCCCGGACTCAAGCAGATATTACGGTTGAGATAAGAGATACGATAATAGCGACTGACTGGTTGGAAGGGTCCCTTATCAATCCATAACCCCACGATTGCCTCGTAGGTCATCATGAGCGCCCAGCAAACGGAAGCTGTTCCTATTCTAGCTAACATCGATTCATTCCCTGCCGGATTCCCTGCCGTGTGGGCCTGCGACTGGGGCGAGGATTATCATGACTTGTGGATGAGCTTTCGCTATCGTGGCGTTAGACAACAACTGCGCTGGATCAAGCCAGGGGAATTCTGGATGGGTTCGCCGGAGACTGAGACGGAGCGAGAAGATAACGAGACCCGCCATCGGGTGATACTAACCCACGGCTTCTGGCTGGCGGACACGGCTTGCACGCAAGCCCTCTGGCACGCGGTGATGGGCGACAATCCCAGCCGCTTTAAAGGCGCGGAGCGGCCTGTGGAAACTGTGAGCTGGAGTGATACGCAAACCTTCCTGAACCGGCTCAACGAGATTGTGCCGGGGGGCGGGTTCCGGTTGCCGACGGAAGCCGAATGGGAATATGCCTGCCGGGCGGGGACGGAGACGCCCTTCTGGTTTGGCGAGCAGATGACTCCGGAGCAAGTCAACTACGATGGCAATCACCCCTATACCGATGGAGTCCAAGGTCAGTACCGAGAAAAAACGGTGGATGTCAAAGCGCTGCCCTGCAATGGCTGGGGACTGTATCAGATGCACGGTAATGTGTGGGAATGGTGTCAGGATGGGTATGGTCACTATCCGGCTGACATGGCCATCGATCCTGTGGAGCCTGCGACGGGCGGGACCCGCGTGCTGCGCGGCGGTAGCTGGTTTGGTCACGGCAGGCACGCGCGTTCTGCCGCCCGCGCCCGTGATTATCCCGGCTTTCGCCGCGGCTACTACGGTTTTCGCTTGGCCCGAGGTCACGCGGCCAGCCAGGCAGCGCCAGAGGCGCAGCGGCGGTAGGCAATCTGGACCGGCCAGACGCCGCGGAGCGGCGGCGGTCAGGGCCAATAGCCGGTTCGATCTTCAAACCCGTGCGTCACGGAAGTTGCGCAAAGGGTTGAAGGGAGCATTGATATTGTTCAGATCATTGAAAAGGAGGGGCTGTTGGCGGCGAAGCTGGCGCACATGAAGCCGGTTGACCCCTTCGTCGAGAAAGGCTTCGGTGTCGGCGCTCTTGCCCCAAAAATAAGCGTCGTGCCCCGAGCGCCGGTTTCTCCGTCCGCATTCGGAGCGGTAGATGTTGGTGATGAGAATCGCGAAGAACTCTTCCTTATTGTCGTACTGTTTCTGAAAAGGGACCCGGTGGTCTTTTTTGGAGAGTCCGGCGGTGAAGCGTAGCGCATGCACCAGCTCATGGAGTAGCACCTCGTCTGGATCTGAGCCGGGGCCAAAAAATGGAATGCCGATTCCTAATACGGAGTTGATGGGGTTATACGTCCATTGAGCCGGAGTAAACCGCACCAGCGAATTCTCGCGCCGGCCCTCGCGCCCCCGTCGCTGAGGTTCGTTACCGCGGCCGTCCGGCCCGGCAGTGGCATTCGGGGGGTCGGCCAAAGCCTGTTCCTGATACTTTCTGATCAGAGACTTGTAGTGATCTTCCAGAAGCCCCGGATTTTCCTTCAATCGGGTTTTCAGCCCTTCGATCAGTTTTTTCAGATGGCTATCGATGATAAACGGCTTGATCATAATGGTGAAAGCCGGACTTTGCCGCCGGATAGCGGCGAACACCGCCTGGCCGGTGCGGGTGTAGTTAATAGTGCGAAGGAGTGCGAGGACTTCCTTCTCGTAGTGTTGCTTGGCGTGTGTAGCCTTAGCCGTCAATGCTTGATGCTGGCGCTGCTCAACTGCCGGATCAAGGAAGGGGTTTACGGTTTTGCGGCTGGCTCCCAAAGCATCGAGTGCTAGAAGCTCAAGATCGGTTCCGTCA
>DDST01000177.1 GCA_002343485.1 Proteobacteria bacterium UBA2383 | reverse complement strand
CTGTAAATACATGGTCTCAGGGATAGCAGTAAAAATGTTTAATTTAGATAAAAGTGATTAAAAGGTTTTAATTCCATTAACAGGCTGCCCCGCGAATTTTTAATTACGAGTCAATTATTGGAATTGGCTCTTTATATTCATAAAACAGGCGTCACTCCATTATTTCCTTGAAATTATCTCGATAATTTTAGTAACAACCATTTCCTCAGATATTTCAAATACTCAGAACCTCCGTATTTCAGATCAGCTTATTTGAATCGATATTCTTGAGGTTGAGGATAAATAATATAGTGAAGGTACCTTGGATGGATCAAACACTTTCAAAACACCCAAAGCATCTTGGGCCTTAAGGTGTGCTAAGGCGGTATACTCAATCAACAAGAGTATTGGAAATTTCTAAAAAAACCTTCTCCGTCTTCAGAAAAGCATCTACAATATCAGGATCAAACTGTTTCCCTTTTTCTCTTGTGATGATCATACAAGACTCTTCATGAGAGAATGATTTCTTATAACAACGTTCGCTTCGTAAAGCATCGTAAACATCAGCAAGTGCCATGATCCGAGCGGATAAAGGTATTTCATCCCCTTTTAAGCCATGCGGATAACCTAGACCGTCCCATCTTTCATGGTGTGACATGACAAGCTGGATAGCGATTCTGAGAAAAGATTCAAAACCTAGTTTTTGTTCTGCTGTTTTGAGAATATTGGCTCCATATTCACAGTGTTGCTTGATAACTTCAAATTCTTCCGCCGTTAGCTTCCCATTTTTTTTTAATATCGAATCTGGAATACCCACTTTACCGATATCATGAAGAGGCGCTGATTTAACAATATCGCAAATATATTTTTGTGTCAGATAAGAACTATATTTTGGTGAATCAACAAGATTCTTCACCAGCACACCGACATATTGTGAGGTTCTTTCCAAATGCTTACCAGTTTCCAAATCCCTGATTTCAGCCAGATAGGCCAACGCAAAAATGGTAACATCTTCTGTTTGGTGCAATTGCTCATTTTGTTCGACTATCCTTTCATGATTCTCCCTAATTGCTGAAAGCATATCTGTCTGCAGTGCGATACCAACAAAGACAAACACAGCCCCGAAAAAAAATATGATTCCAGTGAGCAACTCGCCGACAATAGGTATATCGTAAATCAATGAGAAGAATACGATTAAATACCCGATTAGGAAAAAGCCCATCAATGAATAATACGTTTTACACCATCGATTTGTTATTGCTTCTTCAGTTTCTAAAAGGGTTTGCGTTAATCGGCATACAGCGTAATATTTGACCATGCTGATTAACATCAGCATTGCACCTACCGCTATGATTAATAACGTCAATACTTTCAGATTAAACAAGACAATATCTCAATTAGTCATTTTGATTTGGCGGCGGCAAAACGTAAGGGAATTCCCAAGGAGCTGATTCTGTCCGTTATTCTGCCATCCCTGCTAACCCGAATCTCTGCATTCTTAGAGGGTAACGCTGCTCTTAATCAGCAGCAGGGCAGGCATAAAAAAGCCCACCCTGCCACTTTTGCTCACTGCATCACGCGGCCAAGCGCTCGTTCAACTCGATCAGTACCTTCTGCGCAGCAACTGGAACAACGGTACCTGGGCCGAAGATGGCGGCAGCACCATTGGCCCTAAGGTACTCGTAGTCCTGAGCGGGAATCACGCCGCCTGCAACCACCATGATGTCCTCACGGCCCAATTTCTTCAGTTCCGCAATTAACTGGGGCAACAATGTCTTGTGACCGGCAGCCAGCGAACTCATGCCGACCACGTGCACATCGTTTTCCACGGCTTGCCGGGCAACTTCTTCCGGGGTCTGGAACAGCGCACCAATGTCCACGTCAAACCCTAGATCCGCAAATGCGGTCGCAATGACTTTCGCGCCCCGGTCATGTCCATCCTGACCGATCTTAGCCACCAGGATACGCGGACGCCGGCCCTCACGCTGCTCAAAATCGTCGGCCATCTTGCGCACCGTCGCGATCTCTTCGGCATCGCCAAACTCACTGCTATAGACACCGGAAATAGCGCGAATGATTGCTTTGTGCCGGCCAAACACTTTTTCCATCGCATCGGAGATTTCGCCCAGGCTGGCACGAGCGCGGGCGGCTTCCACCGCTTTCTCCAGCAAGTTGCCAGAACCGGCGCTGGCCGCTTCGGTAATCGCGTTTAGGCAGGCTTTTACCTTAGACTCATCACGATTGGCCCGCAGTTTTTGCAGGCGTTGCACCTGCGATTCGCGCACCGCCGTGTTGTCGATGCTAAGGATCTCCAGCGGATCTTCCTTAGGAAGCCGGTATTTGTTGACACCGACGATTGTCTCCTTGCCGGAGTCGATATGCGCCTGCTTCCGTGCTGCTGCTTCCTCAATGCGCATCTTGGGCAGTCCGGTCTCAATCGCCTTGGTCATACCGCCCAAGCTTTCTACCTCCTGAATGTGCCCCCAGGCCCGCTTGATCAACTCGTTGGTCAACGCCTCGACATAGTAGGAACCGCCCCACGGGTCCAGAACCTTGCAGATCGCCGTTTCATCCTGGAGATAAAGCTGGGTGTTGCGGGCGATGCGCGCTGAGAAGTCGGTCGGCAACGCGATGGCTTCGTCCAGAGCGTTGGTGTGCAGCGACTGGGTATGACCCAGCGCCGCCGCCAATGCTTCGACGCAAGTGCGGGCAACATTGTTGAATGGATCTTGCTCGGTCAAGCTCCAGCCGGAGGTCTGGCTATGGGTCCGCAAGGCCATCGATTTATCGTTCTTTGGGTTGAACTGCTTGATAATCTTGGCCCACAGCAACCGCCCGGCGCGCATCTTGGCCACTTCCATGAAATAGTTCATGCCAATCGCCCAAAAGAACGACAGCCGGGGCGCAAAGGTGTCAATGTCCATACCGGCCTTAACACCGGTACGCACGTACTCCAGCCCATCCGCCAGGGTATAGCCCAATTCCAGATCCGCCGTCGCTCCTGCTTCCTGCATGTGATAGCCGGAGATCGAGATGCTATTGAACTTCGGCATCTCCTTGGAGGTGTAGGCGAAAATGTCGCCGATGATGCGGATCGACGGATCAGGCGGATAAATATAAGTATTGCGTACCATGTACTCTTTCAGAATGTCGTTCTGAATAGTACCGGTCAGCTTGTCGTGCGGAACGCCCTGTTCCTCAGCAGAGACGATGTAGAAGGCCAATACCGGCAACACCGCACCGTTCATGGTCATCGACACCGACATCTGATCGAGCGGGATACCGCTGAACAGCACCTCCATATCTAAGATCGAGTCAATCGCTACACCTGCTTTGCCGACGTCGCCCACCACGCGTGGATGGTCGGAGTCGTAACCGCGATGGGTCGCCAGGTCAAAGGCAATCGACAGGCCCTTCTGCCCCGCTGCCAGGTTGCGGCGATAGAAAGCGTTAGACTCCTCTGCCGTGGAGAAGCCCGCATACTGGCGTACCGTCCACGGCTGGGTGACGTACATAGCAGGATAGGGGCCACGCAGGAAGGGCGGCACCCCGGCAGCATAGCCCAGGTGCTTGAGATTCTTAATATCATCCCGTGTATAGAGCGGATTGACGTCGATCTGCTCCATGGTCGCCCAGACCCATTGCTCCAAGGTCTTGCCGGTGGTCTGTTCCACCATCGCCTTCCACTCGGCGAAACTGGGCTTGGGGAAGTCCAGGCCATAGGCCATGGTGGTGAAATCAGGTGATTGGCTCATTGGGTGACCCCCATTTTCTTTTGCAACATGGTCAACAGTGCCAGGCAGTTGGCGTTCAAGTGAATGAAATCATCAACTCCAGCGGCCTTGAAGGCTTCGACGTGCTCGGCTGGATAGCCAGCCAGCAAAACAGTCAAACCCACTTGGGCTTGCTTGAGTTTTTGGGCCAGCGGAGGAACGATTTCAGGATAGGTCGGGTCAGTGGAGCAGATCACCACCGCCTTGGCGCCCGAAGCCAGCGCCGCATCCGCCGCTTCTTCAGGGGTGCTGAAACCGGATGGATAAATCGTTTCAAAGCCGCCCACCCCTAGGAAAGCCGTGGAGAAATCAGCGCGGCCCTTGTGCTGAGTCAGTGGCCCCATCGTAGCGAGAAAGACCAGTGGCCGCTGGCCGATACGGGCGACATAAGTTTCTGCCGCTTGCCGTAACGCCTCAAACGCTTGCGCGCCGCGATGAGCGTGGACGGGATTGGTGGCCGGGCCGGCTTTGGCACCGGTACGTGCGGCTTGAGCAATTTCACCTAAGCTCGCTCCGGCCAGTGCAGCCTGAATCGCAGCATCGACGCTGTTCGCGCCTGCCTTGGCGAGTGTGTCTAGCGCCGCCTGCTTCTGATCCGCGTTGATCGTCGCCCGAAACTGGTTGAGAGCCGTGGTTCGTTCCGTCTGGATCGCCCACGCATCCACCGGCGCCGGCTCGATCCGGGTTTCCTTCATGTTGGGATACATGTTGGTGCCGACAAAAATGTCCTTGCGCTTGGCAATGTTGGCAGCCCGTTTGGCAGCGGTGTCAGCAATTTGGGATTGTGGCCAGCTGGCTTGCAGTGCTTTCGTCATGCCACCTTGTTTCTCGACCTCCTGGAAGATCGCCCAGGTTTGGCGGGCCACCGCATCGGTCAGAGTTTCCACATACCAGGAGCCACCCGCCGGATCAACGGTGTGAGTAATATGAGTTTCTTCACGCAACACGGTGTGAGTGTTGCGGGCAACACGCCGTGAAAAGTCGTCTGGGATGCGTACCAGCTCGTCAAAAGGTGAAATATGGAGACTATCACAGCCGCCAACCACTGCTGAGAATGCTTCAGTGGTACCGCGCAATAAGTTGACGTGTGGATCGTAAATCGTCTGGTTCCAAGCCGAGGTGCGGGCGTGCAGCGTCATCTTCTGCGCTTCAGCGCTGCCGCCGAACGCCTGGACAATCTTGGCCCACAGCAGCCTTGCAGCACGCAGCCGGGCAATCTCCATGAAGAAGTTAGAGCCGATCGACAGTGAGAAGCGGAAACGCGGCGCGGCGTCATCCACATTCAATCCACGAGATTGCATGGTGCGCAGGTATTCGACGGCAGTGGCCAGCACGAAGGCCAGCTCCTGGGTGGTACTGGCGCCGCCGTTATGGTAGGGGCTACCTTGTACGGTTATCGTCTGCAATTGTGGCGCGTTGGCTTTGGCCCAAGCGGTGAGCTGCGCCATCACATCGTAGATACCGTCCAGATCACGAGGTAGCCGGCCATCGCGGGCCAACTGGCCTAAGGGATCCATGCCGATGGCGCCGCGGACCTTGGCCAGCGATTTACCCTGTTTTTTCACCAGCGCCGCCAGCAATGCGGTGAAGGTCAAGGCACTGGTGCTGGCCTGAATGTAAAGGGGCGTGTTTTCAAGATCGACACCATCCAATGCTTGGGCGAGATCTTCAACACTGGAGATGGACAAGCCACCTTTTCCCACATCATCGGCTTCGGTCTGGTCGGCGTCGATGCCCGCCAGCGTCGGGCGGTCAAGCACCAGGTTAACGGCATTCTGGCCGCGCGCTAAGTCAGCACGCAAGGCGGCATTGAAAGCGACCGGCGTCCCGCAGGAGATTTCCTGAGCGACATCCCAACTACCGGCGACATAGCCCAGAGGAGCTGCACCGCGCACATAAGGGGCAAAGCCAGGCAAGCTGTCGAGCTGCGGCAGTCCGGCAATGTCTTCTTGCCGGTACATAGGTTGCAGGTCTATGTTTTCATAGGTTTTAGTGACCAGCCGCTTCTCAAACGGCGCGCCCTTGAGAAATTTGTCGACAACTTTCCGCCATTCCTCGTAAGAAGTAGGGGCGAACTCGTCGAAAGTGGGAGCGGGTAGATCCGCAGTTTGTGGGTTTGACATGCACATCCTCCAATGGGATTAGAACACGTTGAGTGGGCGATAAAGAAAAAGTATAACCGAAGATTCCGCTAATTCCCGTTGTATGAAGGAAAGCCTTAGGACCAGGTTGCAATCGCCAAGTTGAATGACATACTGAATACAATCGCAGCGCTAAAACAGCGAAGCACGGGCTTTCAGCCCATATTGAAAAGCGGGCGGGATGTCCGTTCTACCTACTCCAACCCTCATTCAGGAGGTTTTTTGTGTCCGATAGACCTTTCAATGTACTGGGCATCCAGCAGATCGCCATCGGCGGTTTGGACAAGAGCAAGTTGAGCCGGCTGTGGATTGATACCCTAGGCCTGACCCTGACCGGCAATTTCCGCAGCGAGCGGGAGAATGTCGATGAGGACATCGCGGCCATCGGTTCTGGTCCCTTCAAGGTCGAGGTTGATCTGATGCAGCCAATTGATCCCGCTAAGGCTCCCAAGGTGCATGAACCGCAACTCAACCATATTGGCTTGTGGATTGACAATCTGGCAGCAGCGGTGGAATGGCTGACTAGCAAAGGAATGCGCTTTACACCAGGAGGCATCCGCAAAGGCGCAGCCGGATTTGATGTCTGTTTTTTGCATCCCAAGGGGAATGAAGCTACGCCGCTGTGCGGCGAGGGTGTACTCATTGAGCTGATTCAGGCGCCACCGGAAGTGATCGAGGCGTTTTCCAAGGTTCAAGCTTAATCTGTTAGTAGTTTCTTCAATCAGGCCCGGTATCAAAACCGGGCTTTTTTCGCATGTTACCGGGCTTTTTTCGCATGTTAATGATTCATGTGAGGCCACCCGCGAAAGCGCCTAATCACCTACACTCTCGCAACCAACGCAAATCGTTCAGCAGGGTTGCTGCAGTGTTTGCTCCGGCCCGGCAGGCAAGAATCGTCTTGCCTGAAACCACAAACCCAGCGCTGCTCGATATTCCGCCTGCTCACTTACCACGCTGTTTCAGATCAATGGTTTTTCCGAAACCAGCAAACCATCTTCATCAGCATAAACATAGTGGCCCGGCAGGAAAGTTATGCCTGCAAAACGCACTGGAATATCCCGTTCGCCGATGCCGCGCTTGACACTCTTGAGCGGATGCACTCCCAATGCTTTGACACCGATAGGAATTTCGGAGATAGCAGCGGAATCGCGAATGCAGCTATTGACTACCACTCCAGCCCAGTCATTCTCCTCCGCCAACTCAGCTAATTGATCGCCCAATAACGCACAACGCATTGAACCGCCGCCGTCCACCACCAGCACCCGGTCATCCCCGGGTTCTTCAAGGACGGAGCGAACCAAAGAATTATCTTCGAATACTTTCAGGGTCACAATAGGGCCAGAAAACATGATTTCGCCGCCGTAATCCCCGAAGATAGGCTCAGCCACTTGCAAGCGGTCGGAAAAATCATCGCATAAGTCGGTCGTTTTGAAATCCATAAGGTTACTCTCGCGGATGGGAAACAGGAACTGAACAAAAGCTTACCATATTTGGGTATACCTCTGTACTTAAATAAGTAATCCTGTCGAAAACAGCGAAATTGAAGGCGCTTTCTTGTTTACCCTGGCAACGGTGGTGGTGGCGTTTCAGTGGCCGGATCCTCATGAATGAGGATATCGGCATTCGGAAACACCGCCAGAATCGAGGCTTCAACTTGGTCAGCCACGAGGTGCGCCTCCACCAATGGCATGAGATCGTCCAGCATCAAATGCAGCTGGATAAAATAGGTTTGTCCGGAACTGCGGGTGCGCACATCATGCACGCCCCTTACCTGGGGATGGTTGCGCGCAATCTGCTTAATTTGGGCATGTATCTCCGGCGGCAATTCATGATCCATCAACAATTGAATCGATTCATAGCCAATGTGCCCAGCACTATAAAGGATATAAAAGGCAATACCGATGGCGAACACTGGGTCTGCACTTGGCCAGCCCAACATCGCCAACCCTAACGCTGCTATCGTGACCGCGTTGGTCAACAGATCCGTGGCATAATGCAAAGCATCAGCGCGAATTGCCGTGGACTGGGTCTGTCGAATCACATAGCGTTGAAAAAGGAGCAGCGCTCCCGTAGCAATCATGGCAAACACTAAGACACTGACCCCTACCGTGGCATCATTGATCGGCTGCGGATATAGCAGCCGCTCCACCGCATGCAGAATTAGGAACACCGCTGAGCCGGCAATAAACGCCGCCTGCACTAAACCCGCCAGCGGTTCTGCTTTGCCGTGGCCGAAGCGGTGATCCCGGTCCGGCGGTTGCAGAGAATAATGTACTGCCAACAGATTAATGATCGATGCTGCAATGTCCATCATCGAATCCACCAACGATGCCAATACGCTGACCGAGCCAGTCATCAGCGCTGCCGCCAATTTTCCGGCAATCAACAGCGAGGCAGTAGCCACTGAGGCATAGGTCGCCAGCCGCAACAAGCGGCCTACTTGTGCAGGATTAAGGATCATTGCATTTTATCTATCATGGATTTGGTTCGATTGCATTCGGCGTCAGGACTGATTTGCTAACATTCTAACCATCTTCTGCTTACCCTGCGGCTGAACTATTGAGTGCGACGGCAACCCTAAGACATCCTGTCACTGGTATACAATCCCGCATCCAACAGGATCTGGCGAGGTTAAAGAAATTGATGACATTTTGAACTTCCATACTGCATTCAATGAGTTCGTATTGTCACCATCCCCCGTAGCGGCTTATGCTGTTTTTTGAATGATTTCCAGCTGGAAGGAATTTCACTTTATGCTCGCAACCTTACGCCGTATCGTCCAGGATGTCAGCACCGCCCCAGACCTGCCCAGCGCGCTGGCAATCACCGTCAATCGGATCCGGGATACGATGAGTGTCGCTGCTTGCACTATCTATTTAGCTGATGAGGACAATCGCGAATATGTGCTGACAGCCACCGCCGGACTAAATCCCCAAGCCATCGGCCGGATACGGTTGAGCCACGAGCAAGGACTGGTGGGCCTAGTTGCTGAACGGCAGGAACCTTTGAATCTTGAGGACGCCCACCGCCACCCGCGCTTTTATGCTGTCCCCGAAGTGGGAGAAGAAAACTACCATGCCTTCCTAGGGGTACCGCTGATCCAGTACCGGCGCGTGTTGGGGATGTTAACGGTTCAGCATACTGCCATCCGCCTATTCCACCTCGACGAAGTGGACTTTCTGGTCACTATCGCCGCGCAACTGGCCAGCATCCTCAATCACGCTATCCTCAGTGGCGCCACCCAGGAACTGCTCAATCCTTCAAGCACTGGAACCCGCGCCCTGCAAGGAGTAGCGGGCGCTCCGGGTATCGCCATCGGGACAATCACCATCCCCTACCTGCTAGCTGATCTTGATGATGTACCCGATCGCCCGGCGTTGGACCCAGTGGCTGAAAAAGCAGCGTTCCAGGCAGCCATCACTGCGGTTGAGCAGGAGTTGCATGAAGCTGCCGACCGCCTGGCACCCCTGCTACCGCCAACCGAATTAGCCCTGTTCACGGTCTATCGTATGATGCTGAGCAGCGACAGCCTGTTGAACGACACACTGGACCGTATCCAGACCGGCAGTTGGGCGCCCGCCGCCTGGCGCGATGCGATCAGCTCGCGCGTGCGGTTACTCGGGCAAGCCGAAGACCCCTATCTTAGCACTCGCGCCGAGGACATTCGTGATTTAGGCCGACGGGTATTGAATCACTTGCGCGCTGAACCAACGCAATCACTGGAACCTGCCGGTACGCATTGCATTTTGGTTGCCGAGGAAATGAGCGTCGCACACCTGGCAGCGGTGCCGTTGGACCGGCTGGCCGGCATCGTCTGCCTGCGCGGCTCAGCGCTGTCCCATGTAGCCCTTCTAGCTCGAGCGATGGGGATTCCGGCCGTCCTGGGCCTGGGCGACCGGCCGCTAGGCCGTTTTGAAGGCAACACCATCATTATTGATGGCTACCAAGGCCGGGTCTATCTCAACCCGGACGCAGCAGTGCGCGAGGAGTATCAGCAACTGATCGTGGCTGAGGCAGAGCTGACGGCTGAATTGCGCGGCCTGCGTGAACAACCGGCGATGACTCGCGATGGATATCGGATCCCGCTCTATGCAAAAGCCGGCTTGCTGACTGATATTGCCGCGGTCAGCAACAGCGGTGCCGATGGAGTAGGTCTCTATCGCACCGAATTTTCTTTCATGGTGCGTGAATCGTTCCCCAGTGAAGACGAGCAGTATCAGATTTACCAGCAAATGTTGACTGCCTTTGCTCCACGGCCAGTCGTGATGCGCACCCTGGACATTGGCGGCGACAAAACCCTGCCTTACTTCCGTATCGAGGAGAACAATCCCTTCCTCGGCTGGCGCGGGATGCGCTTCACCCTCGATCACCCAGATATTTTCCTGACCCAGTTGCGGGCGATGCTACGCGCCAACGCCGGTCTCGATAATCTGCGCATTCTGTTTCCGATGATTACCACAGTCGAGGAAGTGGACGAGGCGCTACGGTTGCTAGAACGCGCTCATCAGGAATTGTGCGAAGATAACTGGCCCGCCGCACGACCGGAAATTGGGGTGATGATCGAAATTCCCTCTGCCGCATGGCAGGCCGGGCAGCTGGCACAGCGAGCAGATTTTTTAGCCGTCGGCACCAATGATCTGACTCAGTATCTGCTGGCAGTAGATCGTGACAATGCCCGGGTTGCTGGGTTATATGACAACCTGCATCCCTCAATGCTCAAAGCCATCGCCCATATCATCGCCGAAGGTCATAAGGCGGGCCGGCCGGTCAATCTGTGCGGAGAAATGGCTGGTGATCCAGGGGCAGCGGTGCTGCTCTTAGGGATGGGGGTGGATAGCCTGAGTGCGGGTCCGGTTAGCGTACCGAAAGTTAAATGGGCGATCCGCAGCTTTACCTTGACCGAAGCACGGAATCTGGCGCAGCAGGCAGCCGCTCTGGAAACTGTCAGTGAGGTCCGCCAGTTGCTTAGCGATGCGCTCCGGCAAGCCGGGCTGGGTGAGATCGTGCGCAAATCGGTCTGAAGCCTTGGTTCGCCCGAAAGCACAGCGCGGGTTTTTCAACCCGCGCTTTTGGTTTGGTCAATCCTGAAGAACACAGCTTCGTGCTTTGTTCTCCTCGTTGCGATCAACTTTCAATGGTGATCCGGCGAGGTTGTGCCGATTCACGTTTCGGCACGATCAACTCCAGCACCCCATCCTTGCACTTGGCGGCTACCTTCTCGGCATCCACCGCATCTGGCAACGAGAACCGCCGCAAAAATGTGCCGCGTACCCGCTCAACCCGGCGGTAATTCTCAGTCTCTTCCTGCTTGTTAAACGCTCGCTGGCCTTTCAGCGTCAGTACGCCATTCTCCAGAGTGATATCAATATCCTTAGCCTCAACACCCGGCACATCGGCATGAATCACGAACTGAGCTGGCTCTTCCTTAATATCCACCGCCGGCGCCCAATCAGCCAATAAATGCCCTCCTTCTTCATCACCCATCCGGCTGGTATCAAACAGCCGATTCATTTCCCGCTGCAACTGGTTCAATAGATTGAAGGGTTCATAGCGCATCAGAGCCATGGTTGCACCTCCTGCCAATTGATAGTTAAAGTTCCCATGTTCTGTAAACACCTCTTCTCTTGCAATATAAGATGGGGTTGAAACCTCAATTTTCAAGGGTTTCACCGAGGTATTTTTACGCTACGCTATATTTATATTTCCTATCTTTCATTCAAGTTGCCCGGAACCGCCTGATGGCCGCCGCTCCCCTGCTGTTTATCTGTCATGCCTTCACTGAAGACGAATTCGCCCGAGATCTAGGGTTAGCTCTGGAAGCTTGCCGCATTCCAGTCTGGCGTGATACCCACCAGTTACGCGGTAATGAACACTTGACACAAGACGTACGATGGGCGATCGAACAAGCTCAACACGTCATCGTGGTGCTTGGACTCAATACTGGCAACCTGGCTTGGCTGCGGCGGGAAATTGAGGTCGCTCAGGAAGCAGAACGGCGGCGGGCCGACACCTATCGCGTCATCCCATTGCTGTTGCCCGGGATAGACCCGGCTGTACTCAACCACTGGTTCACGCCTCTACCCCCGACGCCACCGATCCTCCTAACCGCTGAAGGACTTGGCGCGGTGCTGCCAATATTGCTCAATACGCTTGGTGCACCGCGTGCTGCAGATACGACCGCCGACCGTGCTCCCTCACCGATCGCCGAACTAGAGATCATCTTCAATCTGGCGGATAACGCATCCCCTGACAACTGGCAGATTACCGCCCGCCTGAACCGTCGTCCCGAGTCTGAACCGGCGGTTAATATAGATACAGTTTCCGGCCCCCTGCCTTCACCCCTGGCGGCCCGGACCTTACACTGGTATTGGCAAGATCATCTCCGCTGGCCAACCGATGCCGCCCGTCAAGTTGCCCGGCGCACCGATGCGATACTGGCTAACTGGGGCCACTGCCTGTACCAAGCCACTCTTGGCCGCCCGGAGTTGCAGTCCTTAACTTCCGGCTGGCGCGATCCAGCTGACCCCCGTGAACACCGGTTGACTCTTCAGATACAAGCCACACCGCTACAAACTCCGGCTATTTTGGGGTTACCTTGGGAACTGCTGCATGATGCAGCTGGCTTCCTAATCCAAGGCAAACAGCCTGTCGAATTTCAACGCCGGCTAGCCGGTGGCGGTGATCCCATTCTGCCAGCGCCGCCTCCGCTACGATTGCTCGTGATCAGTCCACGTCCTGATACCGAACCCACTGGACATCCCGATTACCGGCGCAGCGCGCTGCCACTGCTTGATGCTCTAAGCCATCTAGGCGCTCTGGCCGAAACCCAAGTGTTAGTACCACCGACGCTGGCGACCCTAGAGAAACAGTTGAACGAAGCCTGGGCAGCAGGACGGCCTTTCACTGCTCTGCATTTGGACGGCTATTTGCTGCCACCCTCCGCTGACGAGGATTCGAGTGCACTGAGATTCGCATTTGAAACCAACCAGAGCTCGCTAACTGCCAAGTATCGCGAGGCCGAATTTGTTCCAATTCCCGCGCTGGCGTCCCTGCTGGTGACTTATCGTATCCGCTT
This sequence comes from Proteobacteria bacterium UBA2383, assembly GCA_002343485.1. GTDB lineage: Bacteria > Pseudomonadota > Gammaproteobacteria > Competibacterales > Competibacteraceae > UBA2383. The sequence goes on along the minus strand of DDST01000177.1, from coordinate 3,871 downwards.
AGTAGCCTTGCCCTGCCCTGCTTCTATGACCGTCATCTTGGCTTCAGCTCTGCTGGCAGCCGGAATTCCCACAGTAATTACCTTACATCCCGACACCTCAACAGAAGCGCTGCGACAGTTTTGGAGCACGTTTTATGAAGAACTACTGCGCGGTGCCCGGATCGCTCAAGCCGTGTTTGCAGGTCAGAAGCGGCTGGCCAGCGACAGCTACCGTGTCCAGGGGCTGGGCGGCGGCGGTGTCCACCTGCAAGATTGGTTTGCCGTCCAATTGTATCTAGGCCAGCACGATTCCCGCCTCGTACTGCGCCCCCCCCTGGAACTCTGGCGTCGGCTGCTCGGGCAAAGCACAACAGGCTCGTTAGGCTTGCTACCCGAGCCACCGCCTACCGGCTTCGTCGGGCGCAGCCGCAACCTGCTGGCTATGGAACGATCGCTCGACAACTATTCTGCAATTTTTCTTCGCGGACCCAGTGGCTGCGGTAAAACCGCGACAGCAGTCACTCTGGCAAGATGGCTGGTGCACAGCGGTCGATGCCGGCATGTTGCCTATCTACGGGATGATGATGCCAGCGAGTTCCATACCTTGGTGGAACACCTCGGCCAACAACTACTACCCAACGGCCAACACTGGACCGCCGGGCGCTATCCAGGAATTTGGCAGGCTGTAGATCACATCTGGCAAACCCTGCGCGCTCAACCCACTCTGATCATACTGGATCAGATCGAACAGTGGCCCTCGGAACACGATGAGGCGTTCGAACGGTTCTGGAAAAAACTGTTGGGTGAATGGTCTGGTCTGCGGCTGCTAGCGACAGGCCGGCTGGGGCCACCCTCCTTCGCTGCCCCCTGGAAAGAAATCGTCCTGGGACCATTAGATGACGACGATGCAATTACTCTAATTAGCCGAACGTTGATCGCTACAGGGGAATCTCCACCTGCTGATAAGGATGGTGGATTGCAGCCTTTACGCCAGCTGGCAGCACTAGCAGGCGGCCACCCTGGCGCCTTGCGCCGCTTGGCCCACGAAATCAGCACCCATGGAATCCATGCTGCTTTGGACTATCTTCGCTCCATCCGCCTGGAACTACTACGCCACCATAGCGATGACCTGCAATGGCCGCTTTACCTGGAGCTAGAACAAGCCTTGCGCCGGTTGCCTGCAGGCAACCGGGAGCAATTGGCATTGCTAGCTTTTGCTAAGAACGGGATCAACCGCCTCGTTCTGGAACAGGCGTGTGAACTCGATCAACGAGCCGCTGATGCACTGTGCGAACAGTTGATTACTCTGAACCTAGCTCATGATGAAGGTTACGGCCACTTGCGTATCAACCCGGCGTTATCGAGTTATCTGGGCGGACAACTGGACACTCAGCAACGGGCAGCATGGCGGGAGCGTTGGCGCGCCGCTATGGAACATCTACTGTCGATTCTCTATCGGCAATACTTCAAGGATCATGTCCGTACCTTACGTCTGCTCCGGTTGGAACTACCCAACTTATTGGCCTTACTCAGAGATTGTCAGCAACAACCGGCACCTGAGCGGACAACCCGGTTGGCTAGTCAGATGGAACAATTATTTACCCATCTTAATGCTCCTGCTGCGCTGGCCGAAGCGGCAGCCGTCCGTGAACGGGCGGGTCAGACACTGCCTGGTTGGAGCCGGACCCGTTTTGAAAGCGAGCGGCTGCGCCTCGAACGGTTACGCGATGGCGGATCGCTGGAAGATGCGGTGCAGGCCGCCCGGCAATTGGTGCGGCACTGCCAAGATGCAGGGGTTAATGCCTACCCTGGTGCATCTTATGATATTGCCCGGTCGAGTTTCGAGCTGGGCAAGCTGCTAAAGCTGGCTGGAGCTGCGGAGCCAGCGGTTCGCGAATTGCACATCGCCCGCCAAGAATTCCAAGCTCTAGCCAATGCGGGCAATCACAGCGCCGCTCGCATGGCTGCGGTTGCTGATGCGGAAATCGGTGATTGCCTGACCTATCTGCGACGCTTAAAGGATGCTGCTGCCGCTTATGAAGCAGCGCTTGCTCAAACCGATCCCAAAGTGCCAAGTCCTACAGTTGCCGCTAACCAAATGCAACTCGGGCTGGTGCGTCAACGCCAAGGTCATTACGCCGACGCTATTGCGATGTATGACACAGCACGGCGCACATTCGAAATTCTCGGCCAGCCAGAAAACGCTGCCCAAGCTTGGCGGCAACTGGGCATGGTCTACAAGCTGGATGGGCGGATGGAACAAGCGCTGCAAGCTTGCCAGAAGTCGCTTTATCTATATGAGCAGCAGCGCCATCGCCGAGGGATCGCTGAGGTCTTAGGGGAGTTGGGCCATTTGCACCAAATCTTGAACCAGCTTGAGGAGGCGGTGCTGGCCTACCGGCGAATGGCAGAGCTGTATGCGCAATTAGGTGATGGGAACGGTGAGGAAGCCAGCCGCAATAAGCTAGCGAATGTGCTAATTCAATTGCGACGACCAGATGAAGCCCGTCAGGAGCTTTACCGCGCCAGCGAGTGCAACCCTCCTGAAAGCCCCACCGCCCGCAATTGGGCAATCCGGCGTGGTCTACGCGATGTTGGTCAGTCGGCGCAGAACGCCGAAGTAGCTGATCAGGCGCGGCAGCAGGCGATCCAGAAGTATCTGGCCTATCGGCGAGCCGGTGGTGAAAACAGCAATCCGGGCATCCGTTTATGTGCACAGATTGGTCAGGCGCTGCGCACTAACGATATCCAAGCCATCAATATACTGGCCGCCAAACTGGAACAGATCACCTCCAGTTCGAATGTACCACCAGCGGGTAAGCTACTAGCGGCTAAGTTGAAAGCAATCCTCGAAGGTAACCGGGATCCAGCACTGGCCCTCGACCCGGATCTGCACTATCAGTACGCAGTGGAACTCCAACTACTGCTGGACTCGCTGGAATCGGGTAACCGGCAGGTCTGAGCTGTCATCCCGCCAAGATTCCAAGAGGAAGCCTTACCATGTGGCTTAAACATCCTTTTTACCGGCTATTTTGCCATCCATTGGCCTTCATCAAGCGGGTCTTTCAAGGCTTCCAGACCAATCAAGGCACCTTACTGGCGGGTGCGATTGCCTATAACGCTCTACTTTCACTAGTTCCCTTAGTTATCCTATTATTGGTTGCTCTGTCCCAAATCGTGAATGAGGCGCAGTTACTGAGCATACTGCAGCGATATTTGGAACAATTGGTTCCTGGCGAATCCGAACTCATCCTAGAACAGGTGCGGCAATTTTTGGCGCATCGGAAGGCACTAGGCTGGACCATGGCGGCAACTCTGCTGTTTTTTAGCGCTGCTGCCTTTGGCGTAATGGAAAATGCCATGACCGTGATTTTCGCCCACCGGCATAAGGTTCATGCTCGGCAGATAGTCACTTCATTGTTGCTACCTTATCTTTATGTATTGTTGCTGGGATGCGGATTACTGGTAGTCACACTTCTGAATGGAATGCTGCAAACCCTGGCGACCAGGGACATCCAACTGTTCGGATGGCAATGGTCACCTACCAGTCTACTGGTCATCCCACTCTACATTATCGGTTTACTCAGCCAAGTTGGGATGTTGGCGCTGATCTACATGCTAATGCCGGCTGGCCGATTGCCATGGCGGCATGCTCTGATTGGCGGCATCACCGCAACGCTATTGTGGGAAGGGACTCGCTACGTATTGGTATGGTATTTTGCCAACATATCGAAGGTCAACGCTATTTATGGCTCGCTGGCTGGTGCCATTATCGTACTCATGACATTGTACGCTATCAGCTTTATTATTCTTCTAGGTGCCCAGGTAATCGCCGAGTATGAGCGGCAATTACCCGAATTCAGCGATACGTAAGCGTCCGAGAAACCACATC
>DDST01000160.1 GCA_002343485.1 Proteobacteria bacterium UBA2383 | reverse complement strand
ACCTATGCCATCGGTACGCTGGTGTTGTGGTCTGCCCAGCCGGGCTTGGTGGATGATCAAGGCAAGATATTGAAAAACGGCGAATTCAAGCATCTGGCTATCACCAATCCCAAGACAGCCCCTTACGGTGCGGCAGCAATGGCTACTCTGACGAAACTTGGGCTGTTCGATACCCTCCAATCGAAATTCGTCACCGGCGAGAATGTCTCTCAAACTTATCAATTTATTTTTACCGGCAATGCAGAATTGGGCTTCATTGCGCTATCGCAGATCATGACCAACGGCCAATTGACCGGCGGTTCTACCTGGGTCGTCCCCGCCAGCTTGCATGATCCGATCCGGCAGGATGCAGTGATTCTCACCAATGGCAAGGACCAACCAGCGGCACAGGCGCTGGTTGAATACCTCAAGGGTAAAAAAGCAGCGGCTATTATCCAATCCTATGGTTACGCGCGCTGAGGAAGCCAGCGGGTGCTAAGCGACGTTGATTTTGCAGCGGTCTGGTTGACCCTCAAGCTGGCTACGACCACCACGGTGATTCTGTTAATCGTCGGCACCCCCATCGCTTGGTGGCTAGCCCGCACCCGCTCGAAATGGAAAGGCGCCATCGGCGCAGTAGTCGCGCTGCCGCTGGTGCTACCACCTACCGTGCTAGGATTCTATCTATTGATTGCCCTGGGACCGCATGGGCTGATCGGTCAGTTGACCCAGTCACTGGGGTGGGGTGTCCTACCTTTTACCTTCGTTGGGCTGGTAGTGGCTTCGGTATTCTATTCTATGCCGTTCGTGGTCCAGCCACTGCAACAGGCGTTCGAGGTGATTGGCACCCGGCCGCTGGAAGTCGCAGCCACCCTGCGCGCCAGTCCCTGGGATGCCTTCTTCAGCGTCGTCTTGCCACTGGCCAAACCGGGCTTCATCACTGCTTCGATTCTTGGTTTCGCCCACACGGTAGGGGAATTCGGCGTGGTGCTAATGATCGGTGGCAATATTCCAGAGAAAACCCAAGTGGTGTCAGTGCAAATTTACAACCACGTCGAAGCGCTGGAGTACGCAGAAGCGCATGTACTGGCCGGTGGCATGTTGCTGTTCAGCTTCCTGGTGCTACTGGCTCTTTATTCCCGCAAGGGGACAAACGCTTGGAAATGACGCCCGATGAAGCAATCCATGCCCGCTTTCAAGTGATCTGGCCCGGATTTACCCTGGAGATTGATCTTAAGCTGCCCGGCCGTGGCGTCACCGCGCTGTTTGGGCATTCTGGTTCGGGCAAAACAACGTTACTGCGTTGCCTGGCCGGCTTGGAACGGCAAAGTACCGGCTTACTGAATTTCAAAGGTGACGTCTGGCAGGACAGTGCGCGCGGCATTTGCCGGCCCACCTATCAACGCCCGCTGGGTTATGTTTTCCAGGAAGCCAGCCTGTTTCCGCATCTATCGGTGTGGAAGAATCTGAACTATGGACGAAAGCGGGTGAACAACAAACATAAGGTGTCGCTGGATCAGGCGGTGGCATTACTGGGCATTGGGCATCTGCTCGACCGGATGCCCGGCCGGCTTTCCGGGGGTGAGCGCCAACGAGTGGCCATCGCCCGCGCACTGGCGACCAGTCCGGAGTTACTGCTAATGGATGAACCGCTGGCAGCGCTGGATTTAAAACGTAAAAACGAAATCTTGCCCTATCTGGAACGATTGCACGACGAATTGGAGATACCGGTGTTCTATGTCAGCCACGCGCCCGATGAAATAGCCCGGCTGGCAGATCACGTCGTGCTGCTATCCGAAGGCCGCGTGGTGGCTGCGGGGGGCTTGCAGGAAACCTTGGCGCGACTCGATCTACCCACTGCCTTTACCGAGGACGCCGGGGTTGTCATCGAGGCGGTCGTGGCGGACCATGATGAAACCTACCACTTGACCCGGCTGGATTTCACCGGCGGCAGCGTCGTGGTTGCCCGCCGCCCGGAGGCTCTAGGCTGCCGGCTGCGTTTCCGTGTTCATGCCCGCGACGTAAGCCTGACGCTCACCCGCGCTGAAGGGACTAGCATCGCCAACTTGTTACCCGCTACCGTGACCGAAGTGGCCGATGCCGATACACCGGCTCATGCCTTGGTCCGGCTGGACGCTGGCGGTACACCGCTCATCGCCCGCATCACCCGCCGCTCTCTCGCTCATCTGGATGTTACGCTCAACAAACCAATGTGGGCGCAGATCAAGGCCGTGGCGCTGCTCGGATAAATTCTGAAGCTAGCCTGTTTGGACACGAAACAGGGATCAAAATATTCACCGAATATGGCGGTATGCGGTAGATAGCTATCTGATTCAACCGGCTTTAAGCGGCAGCTTAGTGAGGACTTCCTGAGTGCAGCTTGGCGGAGTTCTGTGGTCGTTTATGATCTTAATCACTTGTTCGGGCGGATACGGACGGCTGAAGTAATAGCCTTGCATCTCATCGCAATCCAGCAGGCGCAAGATGTCGGCCTGTTTCTTAGTCTCCACCCCTTCAGCAATCACGCTCAAGCGCAAACTGCGCGCCATAGCGATCACTGCGCCAGCGATGGTGTTATTTTGGTCAGACTTGCTGCCGATATCCTTCACGAAGGATTTGTCGATTTTCAACCGATCGACAGGGAATCGCTGCAAATAACTCAGATTGGAATAGCCCGTTCCAAAATCATCGATGCTCAACATAACGCCAATCTCCTTGAGTAAAAGCAAGGATTCCAATAATCCCCCCTGCATCAGCAAGCTCTCGGTGATCTCTAATTCCAATAGCTCTGGTTGCAATCCTGTCTCTCGCAAAATAACCGCAATCCGCTCGACAAAATCGGGATCGGCAAATTGCCGCGGCGACAAGTTGACCGCCATGCGTAGAGAAGAAAGCCCTTCCGTTACCTGCCAGGTCCGAGCCTGGATGCACGCGGTCCGGAGCACCCATTCCCCGATCGAAACGATGAGACCGGTTTCCTCGGCCACCGGAATAAAGTCTTCCGGCGATACCATTCCCAGCTTTGGATTGTTCCAGCGCAGCAGAGCCTCTACACCGGTGACGATGCCGCTATTCAACGCGACCTGTGGCTGATAGTAAAGAATCAGTTCCTGATTTTTCAGCGCCTTGCGTAGATGATTTTCCAGCGTCAGGCGTTGGGTGGTGGCCACGTTCATTGAACTGGAAAACATCTGATAATTATTCCGGCCACGGTCCTTCGCATAATAAAGCGCGGTATCGGCGTGCTTTAGCAGAATATCCATATCTGCGCCATCCTCGGGATATAGGGCAATACCGATGCTGCAACCGGTAAAGATCTCCCTGTTATCCACTACAAATGGCTTGGCCATTGCCTCCAGCACCCGCTGTGCCACCTGAGTCACCGCGTCGGGGTGATTGATTTCGGTCAGCACGATGACGAACTCATCTCCTCCGAGCCGGGCCAGCAAATCCTGAGGCAAAGGGGTGTCCGTACGGGTGATATAAACCTGGTCACTGAATCGTAGATACTCTTGCAGCCGGTCGGCTACCTGTTGCAACAGCATGTCGCCAGCCCGATGGCCCAGTGAGTCGTTAATCCGCTTGAATTGATCCAGATCCAGAAACATCACTGCTAACAACCGCTCGTGTATTCGAGAGACCTCGATCGCTTCCCGCAAACGCTCCTGCAACATCACCCGGTTCGGCAGCCGGGTCAGATTATCGTAATAGGCCAGAAACCGAATGCGTTCCTCGGCATTCTTGCGGTCGGAGATATCTTCGCGCAACCAGACAAAATGAGTCACCACACCTTGCGGGTTTCGAATGGCCGAGATGTGCGCCGACTCCCAGAAAAAACCGCCATCCTTGCGGCGGCTGCACAATTCCCCTCGCCAAACATCGCCGCTAGCAACCAGATGGTGCATGCGCTGGTATTCCTCGGCGCTTAAGGTGTTGGTTTGTAAAAAATACGGATTTTTCCCTTGAATTTCTTCCAGATGATAGCCACTGATTTCGGAGAATTTAGGATTGACGTATTCGATGTTGCCGCGAACGTCAGTGATCAGAATAGAGATCGGATTCTGCTCGACCACATAGGAAAGCTTGCGCATGTTCTCTTCAGCCTTGCGGCGCGCGGTCACGTCTTGTCCGACGATCACCAAACCGGCGAGAGCTCCCTCGGTGTTCGCGAATCCGGAGAGACTCCACAGCAGTATGCGGTCATCACCGTCCAGTGCCTGTATGGTGCTCTCAAAGTTTTGCGATTCCTCCAACAACGCATCCCAATTGCCAACCACCGATAAGGTGTTCGTAAAGCTTTCGGCTATCAACTCGCCTCGTTGCAAGGGAAAAAACCGTTCCGCGACCGGATTGAACTCCACCACTTTGCCTTGGCGGTCCAGCACCAGAATAACGCTGCCGGCCGCGTTCACCAACGTGCGAAACCGCTCCTCGCCTTCCTGGAGATCCCGGAAAGTCCGGCTGGCACGCAGGATATAACGCACCCGGTGGTGCAAGATCAGCCACTGGATCGGCTTGGTAATGAAATCAGTTGCTCCGGCCTGATAAGCCTGTTCGATGGATTGCACGTCATCCAGGCCGGTGACCATGACGATGGGCACATTCCGGCCCCCGCTCAAACACCGCAACGCGGTACATGTGGTAAATCCATCCATGCCCGGCATCACCACATCTAACAACACCAAATCAGGCTGGTATTGCTGAAAAATTTCGATTGCCTGCGCGCCATTCGCGGCTTCCAGAATGGAGAATCCGCTTTGCTGAAGCGAGACACTGGCTAGCAGGCGTTGACTGTCGTCATCGTCCACCACCAGAATCAATGATTGTCCTGTCTGTTTCATCGCCACCTCTCGCAGGCTGCATCAGCAATGAATAGCATGCGCTGCTGGCAGTGGATAAGTAATTGTCTCTTCATTTATATTTTGCAAGTTGCTCTTGCAAAGCAACCTGGGCCCTGGCAAATTCCTGCTCAATGGCGGCAACATAGTTTGCCGCATCCGGCACTGCCCCAGCCCGCGCTATCATTTCCAGATCCTTGCACAACGCCTGCATCTGTATCGCGCCTACATTGGCGCTGCTGGATTTCAAGGTGTGCGCCACGGTCCGCAATCCTTCACGCTCCCCGCTATCTGCAGCGATGCGCAACTGCTCCAGCAGGGTCGAGGTATTGCTTTGATACAAATTGACCAGCCGCTCCATCAGTCCTGGCGAACCATTCTGCTGCAGCTTTCGAATGTTTTCCAGCACCGCCAGGTCCAGTATCTCCGGCTGGTCATTTTGGGCCGCCGCCGCAAGTGCGATGGGCGGTGTTTCACCGGATGTTGACGTTTCACCGGATGTTGACGTTTCACCGGATGTTGACGCGACGAATGCCACTTCCATCACCTCGTTGGCCGCTTGATCCGTGGTTTTCGCAAAGCCCGGCAACCAGCGATTCAGTACCGCTGCCAGCTCCTCCCAAACAAACGGCTTACATAGATAATCGTCCATTCCAGCTTCCAGGCAACGTTCCCGATCGCCGCGAATCGCGTGGGCTGTGACGGCAAGAATGGGAAGGCGCCGCGGTGCGCCTGAACCATCGCTGGAACGTTCGCGCGCTCGAATAGCCGCTGTGGCTTGAAAACCGTCCATGACCGGCATCTGGCAATCCATCAGCACAACATCATAGGCATGCTGGCCGAGCCGATCGATCGCTTCCTGGCCATTGCCAGCGATATCCACTTTACAGCCTGCCTGAGTCAACATCGTACTCGCTACCTCTTGATTGACGAGGTTATCTTCGACCAGAAGAACACGAGCATCGGGGAAGCGCAAACGCTGAAGCACGGCCAGGCTGTTTCTTCTCACCGATGGACGGCCAGAGTCCACATCTTTGAGTAGCTTGCGCAAGTACTTTTGCAACTGCGCCTTGCGCACCGGTTTATGCAAATGAACAGTCACCCCTGCCTGGCGCGCCTTCTGGTATTGATCGCCTCGAAACGTCACCGATGTTAGCAACATCAGTTTAGTATCACGTAATTGTGATTCATTGCGGATGGCTAGCGCTAAATCCGGCCCGCTCATTCCCGGCATAACCCCATCCAACAAGGCAATCGTGTAGGGATCGCCGCTCTGACGCCCAGCGTTTAATAAACGCAAGGCTTCAACGCCATCGACTGCGTTGTCGGTGCGCATGCCCCAGGCACCCAGCAGGTGGCTCAGGATTTCCCGGTTGGTGCTGTTGTCGTCTACCACCAGCACACGAACCCCCCTGAGATCGTTCAACAACTCGGCTTCCTGCACCATTTTTTCGTCGGCCGCCCGTTTGAATTCAAGAACAAACCAAAAGTTTGAACCTTGACCAACGATGCTATCTAAAACAATCTCACTCCCCATCATCGCTACCAGCCGCCTGACAATGGCCAAACCTAAACCGGTGCCTCCGTATTTGCGGGTGGTGGAACCGTCGGCCTGATCGAAAGCGTTGAAGATACTCTGCCGCGCCTTTTTGGGAATACCGATCCCGGTGTCACGAACCTCGAAGCGCACACGATAAGCGGCGGCATTCTGTTCGATCACCGTCAATTGCACAATTACCTCGCCGCGCTCAGTAAATTTGATCGCGTTGCCTAGCAAATTGGCGAGGATTTGGCGCAGACGGACGGGGTCTCCGGAAACTGCGATTGGTGTTGGTGGAAGCGAGCAAGCGAGTTCCAGGTTCTTACGCTGTGCTTGCTCCGCGAACAGCATCACCGCTTCCTCAACTTGTTCTAAGAGATTAAAGTCAATGGATTCCAATTCTAATTTACCGGATTCAATCTTAGAGAAATCCAGTACATCGTTGATAACATTAAGCAGACTGATGCCTGATTGATGAATCACATCCGCAAAATGCCGTTGTTTGAATTGCAACTCGGTTTCCAGCAGTAAATCCACCATACCCAAAATGCCGTTCATAGGGGTGCGGATTTCGTGGCTCATGTTGGCCAGGAATTGGGATTTCGCCTGACTTGCGGCCTCGGCCCGCTCTTTGGCCACACTCAGTTCGTCAACCAAATGTTGTAATTCGATATTAGCGGCGGAAAGATCGTGGGTACGGGCTGCGACTTCTTCTTCCAAGCCCGCGCTGTACTGGGCCAGTTCAGCATCACGTCGTTGAATTTGGGCTAGCATATCGTTAAATCCATCCACCAGCGTACCCAATTCGTCATTGCTGGTGCGTGCTACTCGAACAGCATAATCACGGGTTTGGGCAATTCCGCTCATGGCACCGCGCAATTGCAGGATAGGCCCCGAAATCACCCTCTGAAATCGCGCTGCCAACAATGCTGCCAATGCCAGTGAAGCCACCAGCACCCCGGCGAGAATCCAGTAATAACGGGATAAGCTTTTGCTCAACTCCCGCAAATCTGAGTAGAGTTCAATATAACCCAGCGTTTGACCATCCTGTTGAATGGGCACTTTGATACCTAATATTTGGTCCTGAGAACTGAATAATAATCCGGCCTCATCGATTACCACATTCCCAGCTTCCATTTTTTGTGTTTCGTAGAATTCATCCAGTCTCTTATCCCGCTCCCGGATCTGGTTTCGTTGATTTTCTGTAAAGTCTAACCCCTGATATTCGACCAATACGTCCTCTTGAGGACTATCGACAGAGGCGTAGAGCACATCAGGCTTGGTGCGCAGCACCATTAGATTTTGTTCAGCGGCTTTAAGATCGTTGAAAATCAGCGCAGACGCCGTGTTGGCGCCAATGACATTGGCCAGCGTCACAAGCTGCGCCTGGGCGGCTTTGCGCTGGGAAATGACTTCATTAATGACAAGCGTCACGCCGGCCACGAGCAGCACCAAAGCGCTGGTCAGCAGCATGACCACCATTAATTTGTTTTTTATCGACAGGTTGTTAAAGGTCACCATGAATTTTCCAATCTTAATTTACGATGACGGCCAGCTTAAGCAACTGGGAACTCAATTTGAGATTGGCCTGCTCCGCAGCAGCGATGTTGATACTGAATCGAATGCGTTGCTCAGCTTCAAAAAATCCAATAATGCCACCGGCTTGGGCAAAATCACTGATATCACTGACCGTCAGGATCGGCAAACGATCAATTTTGGCTAATATGACTTTAAAGCGTCTTTGTTCTGCGCGGCCAATGAATACGATATGACATAGATCGAGGCGCGTTGCTTCTGGGATATGGCGCACTTCGACTGGATGATTTTTGACCGCCTTGCCGGAAAGCATCTCTAGCGTGTTACCAAACGGATTATCGCCAACAATACAAATCGACAATGGCGCATCGTCTGCAGGAAACGTTCTTAGCGGCCACTCGACGAACTTGGCAAAGTTATAAAGATAGGCGGCCTTGATCGCATATTCCTCACGTTCAGCAGCCCAAGAACTACCTCGCAGCAGCAGGCTGCCCAACAGCACTCCTCCCAGCAGCAGCTCCGCCACGACCATCAGCCAAGGGCACCATGACTGCACCCATCGGTGGTCACAATCATCCGGTGAACCCGGCGGACTGCTGCCGGCCTCACTCTGATCGAACGCAGTCAATTCTGGCAAAGGTTTCAAAACGGCCATTTCATTTGGCTATAGAGGCTGTATTCGATCTTGACCAGGCAGGTAACCTACTGAATGAATTCAAGATGTTGATTATCCGGCAGGTTAGCACCCGTTAAGGACCATTCCACATCAGGACGGGGCCGCCCGCCCAAACGCAAGGTCAAGTTGAAATAGGGATCAATTGAAACCGTATCCAGCAATGACAGTGCTGGCACCGGACCTCGTTTGCCGGGATAGGGTCGCCAGGCGTTCAACCCCAGATCGTCCTGAGTATCCCAGGAGGAATGCAGCAAAATCTGATTCAATGGACTCCACTGCCGTTCTTTGGGCCGTGACCAGCGATAAGAATAGCTCAATTGCCGTCGCCAATTTTCCACCGGACGCCAGCCCGTAGCGATCTCAACACCATTATTATGATCATTGAACCGATTGCTAAAATGCAGAGGCAAGACCGGATGCGGCAGCTCCAGTTCAAGAAACGGTGTTTCATGAAGGGTAGCGAATAATTCATCATAATCGCTCCCAGGTGATTTGCAGGCTATCACCTTGGGCTTTTGCCGGGCTGAGCCAACGCTCGGTAGAGGGCGATGTGAGCAGCGGCACCGCCCTATTCTCGTCCAAATCACCTTCATAAACCGTCCATGACATTCACTGAATCACGCCCGGCGGGCCGCCAGTCCAGGCGAAACCCGCTGCGTTGGAGGGTACAGTCCCGGTGTTAAAACCGCCAATCAAATTTGACATAAGCACTCCGTTCAACTTCCGTGGTGACAGAATTGGTAAGCACCGATCCAAATTCTAGATGAGGGCTGTCAAACACGTTCTGCCCTACGACGGATAATTCAAAATCCCGCCGGGGCTTCCATGCCAAGCGGGCGTCCAGGGTGGTATAGCTATCCACGGGCGGGTCACGCAAAGCCCCCACGTAGCGGAACCACAGATCAAGCTCCAGATTGTTGCTCAAGTCCATCGATGACAGCAGGGAAAATTGATGCTTCGGGCTTGATCCCTCCGCCGTGCTCAAGCTCAACACGTCGGTACTGCCCGCATCCAGACTTAAATCGGCCTGAAAGTAGGTGTAGGCTGAGCGTAGGCGCCACCAATCCAGGGGTTGCCAGCCGGCAGCCAGCTCCACCCCATAGGTATGGCCATGCATCTGATTCTCGAACTGCAAAGGTAACACCAAATGCGGAGGCAGCGGCGTCGTTTCAAACATGGGCGGCGCTAAGATCCCGGTGGTACGGAGGCGGTCATAGACGTTATAAAACCCGGCGATGTCCAGGGAAAAACGAGCGATAGGATTGAACCGGTAACCCAATTCGTAGGCGACCACTTCCTCGGATCGAAGGTTCGGATTACCGTTGACCATAACCAATATCGGCAACGGTTGGGGGTTGGTGGGTATGCCCGGCGGTATTACCAATGTGTCATTGCGGAAATCCGCATCGGCCCGCGAAGGGGTCCTGACGGCGTGCGACACCGCCGCCCAGAATGTATGCCGCTCATCTGGCGTCCACAGCAACCGCGCATTCGGTTGTATTTCGAAGCCGGTATAATCGTTGTGCTCGAACTTGGAACCCAGCATCAGGCGCAGCCGATCCTCAATCAGCGTGATTTCATCCTGAATGAACGCGCTGAACAGATTCACATCTTGGCTATCAGGAATAAAGCCAAGTTCTGCTGAATTGCGGATGCGATCATGGGAAAAACGATACCCCAGCCCCCAGATGATGTCCTGCCGCTCATCAAACGCAAACCGGTGCTGCAAATCAAAATCGAAAGTATCGCGCTGCTCTCCAACAGCCCTCTCCTCGCGTTCCATTCGATCGTAATAAACGTGCAAGGCCAATTCAGAAGACGGTGAGAACGTGCGCCGCCACCGCGCCAGCAGATTCCCGCCGGAAAAGCCGACTCGTTCGTCAAACGTTTGTGTATACGGGGGAATCAGGGAGTTCAGGCTGGTGATCTGGCCGGCGTCGCCCCGGTAGATATCCCCTTGCACCGTAAAGGCGTCCTGGCCCGACGCCTGCCAATCCACGCGGAATCCGGCCTGTCCAGCCTGCCAATCATCCGGGGCATCGCGGCCCGAAGCATCGACGAAACCGTCCCGATCGAAAGACTTGGCATAGACGCGGCCATAGGCACCATCCCCCCACTTCGTGCCGTAGCGAACCCCGCCGAACCGCCGTTCCTCGCGACCGCCGCCACCCGTCAACAATCCCCCCTGCGTATCCTTGGCGTTCTTGGTGGTGATATTGATCACTCCGTTAACCGCGTTCGACCCCCACAACGTCGCACCCGGTCCGCGGATGACTTCGATGCGTTCGATATCTTCCAGCAGGGTGTCTTGCACTTCCCAATACACCCCGGAAAACAGCGGCGTGTACACAGTGCGGCCATCGATCAACACCAGCAGCTTGTCGGCAAAGCGAACGTTGAACCCGCGGGAAGAAATGGCCCACTGATTGGCGTTGATCCGCGCCACATCCAGTCCTGGAACCATGCGCAAAGCTTCAGCAATGGTCAACACGCCGGAGCGGCGGATATCGTCGGCGGTAATCACGAAAACAGCGGCAGCCGCTTCGGAGAGTTTCTGCGGTTTCTTAGCAACCGACCTCACCTCGATCTGCATCAACTCTTCCAGGTCCAATTCCAGCAAATCACGAGATCTGGCCTGCTCGGGTGTCTCGCCACTGGCAACACTCGCCCCGCTTATCCACACCAGGCTCAGCCCTAATCCGGACAGGAAAAGTGTTCGCATTCGCATTTCAGGACTACCGGAACACCTAAAATTCTTGCCAATCCTCGCCGTGCATGGCCTTTTTAGCGGCAGGTATAGCAGCGGATGATACGGTCGCAGTTGTTTGTCCGGCTGCGGCCCGTGCGGCCCGTGCGGCCCGGGGGCGATGAGTACCCTGTTGAATCGACAAGGATTTCTTGACGGCGGGCGCCTTTGTTAGCGTAGCACGGGAAGAGGGTGAATGTTCCGCTTCCGCCAGTTTGAAAAAGTGCATCAAGGTTTGAAGCTGCCCCGCTTGCGCGCCCATCGATTGACTGGCCGCCGCCGTTTCCTCTACCAAGGCCGCGTTCTGCTGGGTCGCTTGGTCCATTTGCAAAATGGCCTTATTC
>DDST01000130.1 GCA_002343485.1 Proteobacteria bacterium UBA2383 | reverse complement strand
TTTATTATAATGATTTAAAATAACGATAACAATCAGCTGGATAGTCTTGGTCATCTCAAGGGCAGGCCAGTTCCGGTGCGGCGAGTTTCAGCACGGCACAGGCGTTTACAACGCCTAGTTCAGTGTGCGTGGTAGACACGGACCGGGCTGAGGTTTGCAGCAAAGCCTTGACCTGGCCGGGCGAGAGATCAGGCTGGCGCTGAAGCAGCAGCGCCACGACTCCAGTGACGTGGGCCGCGGCTAGGGAGCTGCCGGATAGCAAGGCGTAGCGGTCGCGGGGAGCAGGAGCGACGATATCCTGGCCCGGCGCAACTGCGACGAAAGCGGCGCTCCGCCAGCGCGGCAATGACACGGTACGGTTCACGTCGCAGGAGATCACTGGAATGACCGTGTTCACCGCAGCGGGAAAACCAGGATCATCGCGGTTTTCAGCAGCGGCAGCCACCAGGACGATCCCTCGACGGTGAGCGGCTGCCACCAACCGGCCCAGTAGAGGATCAGGACGCCCATTCAAGCTGAGATTGATCACCTTTGCTCCGCCATTGATGGCGAAATCCACCGCCTTGGCCAGTGTCCAACTGCTGCACAGCGCCTTGGCGCTGGTGGGATCGGAATACCAGCAGGCTTTGACCACGCTAAGAAGGGTGCCGGGAGCCACTCCCTCCAGGCCAACCCCATCGGGGTGGGCGCCAATGATCCCGGCGACGGCCGTTCCATGCCGGTCAAGCGAAAAGGACTGCTCGCCGCCTTCCACAAAGTTAGCTATCCGGATCCTCCGGTTGCGCAGGCCGGGATGCCCGGTATCGGCGCCGGTGTCGATCACCGCTACCGCCACTCCTCGGCCTGTACTGATTCGCTGCGCCCGGTTCGCTTCCAGCAGATGCACCCCATAAACCAGTCCTGCATAGGGGGCGTAAGAGGAGTAATGATCGTCAAGCGCCGTCTGCAGCGCATCGAAGACCTGATTGGCCTGCACCAATTCGACGCGCGGATCGGCCTGCAATGCGGTGATGACTGACTCCAAAGGCTGATCCGCTGGCACCTGAAAAACCAGGCATTGCACCCCGATGGAGGCCAAAGGAAATTCACCCACCGGCCGCAACCGGTAGCGGGTCTGTAAATCCTGGGCAATGACCGGCCATTGCGGCCGCTCCTTCTCAGCCAGCGCTACAATGATTTGCCGGGATCGCAACTGCTTAGGCACGCCAGGCTCGGGTACGTTGCCTGATGAGTCACTTGCCGGCAGATCGCCGCAGGCCATCAGGGTAAGCAGTACCATGCCGGTCAGGCCTGCTGCCCAGCTCCGGTTCCATTTACGCAACGCTGATCGCCACATTCATTGTCCCAGCGGCTCCACCAGCCGCACCCGGGGATGAGCGCGCAAGGTTGTCACCGCCCGATCCAGCGGCCCCTCCGGCAGCTCGCCGCTGGGAATGGTCACTGTGTAGACGCCTAGCGCAGTGGGGCCAGCGGCAATATGCCCCGTGATGCTCCGCAGCAGGGTCTGCAATTCGCCGATGCTCATCCGGTCATCGAACACCACCCGCACCTGCCACCCTGTGGCATCTGCCGGCGCTTCGCCATTGGACAGGGTTTCATAGCTGGGACCGGCCGGCATCGTGGCTGGCAGCAGCACAGCCAGCACCAGCACCGCTATCGCTAGACTTTCCACAGCCAAAGTCCAGCGCACCGGTGGCGGGGTATGCCGCAACCATTCCAGCACCTGTTGCCACAGCGAAGAAGCGATCTGAGCCGGCGTGGAAACCGGCGCTGCCTCCCAGCGGTTCACCTCAGCCATGAGCCGGTCGAACCCCCCCGGCGCGGGTTGCCAGGCCGGCGGATCATGCGCCTCGATCATCCCGGCGAGCGCACGGCATTGTTCCAGTTCGGCACGGCGCGCAGGGTATTGAGCCAGATACTGTTCCACCGCTGCCGTCTCCGCCGGATCCAGTGTACCGTTGACGTACCAAGGCAACAATTCCTCAATATCCCGGTGCGGGTCCGGGGGCAGGGTATTCGGGATCGGCGAGGTCATGGCGATGCCTCCTCGGTCGTGGCGGAAATAGTATGTCCGCGTTGGGCCAGCCAATAGGCCAGTTTCTTACGGGCGTGGAACACCCGGGTTTTTACCGTATTAACCGGACAGTCCATGATCGTCGCGATCTCGGGATAGGACCGGTCCTGGCCGAAGGTCAGATCGATCACCGCGCGATGCTCCGGTGAAAGCTGATCCAGCGCCCACAGCAGGGCTTGCCCCAGCTCCCAGCCCATAACCGTGTGCTCCGGGTTGTGCGGCGCGACCGCCTGCGGCGAGCGGGTGTGCGCCTCCGTGTCATCTAGCGCCGCCGGCGGCAAGGTATCGAGCGATTGCTCCACGTGGAAGCGTCCGGTCCGCCGCAGTGTCTTGAGTCCCTTGTGGTGGGCGATACCGAATAGCCACGTCAGCAGGCATCCCTGGGCCGGATCAAAGCGGCCGGCATTCTGCCAGACCGCCAGCATCGTGTCGTTCACCGCTTCATCCACCTGTTCAGGCCGCTTCAGCAGCTTCAGGAGATAGCTGCCGATCCGCGGCGCGTAGCGGTCATACAACCATTTGAACGCTTGGCGATCCTGGCGCGCTACGGCCTGGATCAGCTTCAGATCGTCCATCGCAATGTCATGTTCACTCACCCGCGTCTTTCTCCAAGGGGACCACACGCTAATCCTGCGAATTGTGGCTGGCAGGGCGGGCACTGTCCATACGCGGCGTCGAGAGTCAACAGGTCACTGTGATTCCCTTCTTCGCGCTCAAGGGTTCATCCCGCCCGCTGAAAACTTTTTTCCTATTGCCGTGAACCATTGTCCGTTTCATGGGCAATCACCAGGCAAGAGGCCAGCGCAACCACGCCGGCTTCAACACAGCCTCCGGCTCGCGCATACCGGCCGATGTTTCGAACCGGGTCAGCGATGACCGAATCCGTATATGAATCTTTGAGGAAATGACCATGGCGATTGAAATAGTTTTGACGCGCGGCGATGACAATTTTACGGCTCCCGATACCGACGATAGAATCCAAGGGAAAGGAGGTAACGATATTATTAATGGCAGTGGTGGTGACGACGAGATTTATGGCGATGACGCCGGTGCCGGTTTGTTTGTCAATGACGGTAGAGATACCCTGCACGGCAACGCCGGTGACGATATCCTGCATGGCGGCGGCGATAACGACATCCTGTTCGGCGATGCCGACGCCGATACCTTGTTCGGTGATCTAGGCAACGACACTCTGAACGGCGGGACGGGCAACGATACGATGAAGGGGGGATCCGGTGACGATACCTACGTCGTTGACAGCCTTGGGGATGTGGTTGATGACGTCGTGCTCGGCGGTACCGACCAGGTGAACAGTTTCATTTCCTATAATCTGAGCGACGCTCATTATGTTGAGAATCTCACCCTGATTGGCTTTGCCTCTATCAGTGGCACCGGTGACGACCACGATAACGTGATCACTGGAAATAACAATAACAATCGGCTGGATGGCGGCGGCGGCAGTGATAGCCTGTACGGCCAGGGGGGTAATGATACCTTCGTGATCAACGCCAATAGCGGCGATGACGCCATCATCGATGGCGGTGCCGATACCGATACGGTAGAGAGCAGCATCAGCTTCTCGCTAGCTTCGACCACTAACGTTGAAAACCTCACCCTGACGGGCAGCCCAGGAAATCCGGCGATCAATGGCACCGGCAACAGCCTCGATAACACCATTACCGGCAACGGTGCGGACAACGTACTCAGCGGTGGCAATGGCAAAGACACGCTAAGGGGTGATTACGGTAACGACACGCTTAACGGTGGAAATGACGCCGACGATCTGGATGGCGGCTTCGATAACGATACGCTCAACGGCGACGCGGGCGCGGATATCCTGGACGGTAATGCGGGCCGGGATCGCTATAACGGTGGAACCGAGAATGACGTCCTGATCTATGACCCCAATGATTTTAGCACCGGCGCAACCGCTGGCCAGTACGATGGCGGCGGCGGTCAGGACACCTTGCAACTGAGCAGCACGGTGTTGCGCACCGTCTTGGATCTACGCGCATTGGACAATAGCTTGATCACGAACGTTGAAGTGCTCGACTTGCGACAGGGTTCCAACGTGAGCCAGGTCTTTCTTGAATTCAGCGATGTGTTCTCCATCAACAGCGGGCACAGTCTGCGCATCGATGGCGACGCCAATGACAAACTGACGGTCACCGACGTCGGCTGGACTGATACAGGACAGCACCAGACGATTGGCGGCCAAGTGTACGATGTCTACACCAGCGGCGTGGCTACGCTGGTGATCGATGCCGATGTGCAATTGATCGGTAGCTTCGCGTAATCTGCATTCCCTTTCTCGATTTTCTGTATGCAAAGCGGCGCGCACCAGCGCCGCTTTTTTTCGTCCGGCTTAAAACCTTGCGCTGCGTGACGGGGAATGACTGATCACGAGTAACGAAAACAAGGGAAATCGTCATGCGCACCTATCTACGGCAGTGTTGGCCGCTGTTTATCTACGCGGGAGTATTCAGTCTGTTTATCAATCTTCTGCTGCTCACTGTGCCGCTGTACTCAATGCAGGTGTTTGATCGGGTGCTGACTAGCCGCTCTGCAGAGACTTTGCTGATGCTGACTTTACTGGCGGTAGGGGCGCTGCTAACGCAACTGGCGCTGGAAATCATCCGGGGGCGGCTGTTGCTGGAAGCGGGTGCGACACTGGAACGCCTGCTTGGACCAAGGGTGCTGGAAGGAACGCTCCGCCAAGCGCTGACCCCGGCCAACGCCAGCATCGCCAACCTGGGCGACCTTGCTCAACTGCGCGGGTTTCTCAGTGGCGGCACGATTACGGCGTTGTTTGATGCACCGTGGGCACCGCTGTACTTGGGGCTGATCGGGTTACTTGACCCTCGTCTTGGCGGCATCGCCGGCGTAGGGGCGCTGACGCTGCTGACCTTGGCTTACCTGAACGAACGGCTGACCCGTGCGCCGCTGCGGACGATCCATTGCAGTGCACACACTGCAGGCAGCGTCGCTGACGCAACGCTTCAAAACGCCGAAGTCGTGCAGGCATTGGGGCTGTTACCGGCGCTGCGCTGTCGCTGGGAACAGGCCAGCGCCGAGGTGTTAAATGCTTGGCTGCGGGCGAGCCGCGCCAGCGGCACCATCAGTGGATTCAGCCGCTGCGCCCGGCTACTGATCCAGGTCGCCATCATGGCAGTGGCAGCCCGGCTGGTGATTGAGCAAACGCTTACCTCCGGCGTGATGCTAGCCAGTACCCTATTACTGGCGCGGGCACTGGCGCCAATGGAAACTGCTATCGGTGGCTGGAAAGCGTTGGTCGAAGCGCGGGCCGCTTATCATCGGTTGGATGCGCTATTGAACACGCAGGAAGCTATCGCCGCGACTGCGTTACCGGCACCCACAGGAGTCTTGGTGGTCAACAAACTCGCCTACGTCATTGCGGGTGTTGACCGGCCGCTGCTGCAAGGGGTGACTTTCACCCTTGAACCAGGTACAGCACTCGGCATTCTGGGTTCGAGCGGCAGTGGCAAGTCGACCCTGGCACGGCTGATTGCAGGCTGCTGGCAGCCGTACAGCGGCGAGGTCCGGCTGGACGGCGCTGATCTCCGGCAATGGCCGCGTGAGCGATTGGGGCACTATGTGGGCTATCTGCCGCAGGATGTCCAACTGTTCGCTGGAACCGTGGCGGAAAACATCGCCCGCCTTAACGCTACCGCTGCTGAACCCATCCTAGCGGCGGCGCGGTGCGCCCATGCCCACGATCTGATCGTGCATCTGTCGCATGGATATGATACTCGGCTGGGTCCCGGCGGTGCGGGTTTATCCGGCGGCCAACGCCAGCGGGTAGCGCTGGCTCGCGCCGTGTTTGGTCAACCACGCCTGGTGGTGCTGGACGAACCCGATGCCAGTCTCGACGCGGAGGGCGAGGAGGCATTGCGCGCTACCCTGCGCGCGCTGCGCGCCGCCGGGACCACCGTCGTGGTGGTCAGTCACCGCACCACTCTGTTAGCAGAGCTAGATAGCCTGTTGGTGCTTAAGGACGGCCAGTCGCAGCTATTTGGACCGCGTGATGCGGTGCTCCAGCGCATTCGAGGCGGCGCACCGCACGTCATCCGGGGCGGAAAACCGTCGTTGGGGCATTGATTGTGGCCCCGGCGAAGGGTTTTTTCCTGCGGTGTTGAACCCTCGCCCGGTGCGCTGAGAATGACTGATAAACCCTGCCAAGGAAAACCATCATGACTAACACCGATATCGTTGTCCAGATCGAGGGAAGACGCCGTTCAAACCCCTTGAATCCAAAAATGACCTCGTGGCCGGACGCGCCGTATGCACCTTCAGCGTCAGCGCAGCTTGCCGTTGCAGATGAAGGCCGGCGCTTTATCCATCTCGGATTGCTGGTGATCATCCTCACTTTTGGCATTGGCGGACTGCTGCTGGGCCATATTCCGCTGGCCGGGGCTATTGTCGCCTCCGGGATGGTGAAAGTTGCCGACAACCGCAAGAGCGTGCAGCACTTTGAAGGCGGCATTATCAAGGAAATCCGGGTTCATAACGGCGACCGCGTAGCGGTAGGGCAAACCCTGATCGTCTTGGAGGACGAGCGGGCTAATGCCAGCCTCGATTTGCTCGCAGGCCAATGGGATGCGGCGGCAGCTAAAGCAGCGCGATTACAGGCCGAGCGGGATATCCGGCCTGAACTGATTTTCCCGGAGCGCCTGCGCGCTCGTGCCGGCGAACACCCTCTCGCCGAGTTGTTGTCGATGGAGACCGAGCTGTTCCACAGCAAACGCGCCATCTTAGAACGCCAGATCGCGCTGTTCGCCGATCAGAGTGCTGAGCTTGACCGGGAGATCGTCAATCTGCAAGAACAACTCCGCGCCGAGACGGCAGTGGGCCGGTTGCAAGCTGAGGAATTGCGGGTACACGAAACCGCGTTTCAACAACAACTGGTCTCCAGAATACAGCTGCTGGCGTCCCAACGCATCCAACAGCAGCATCAGGCCCGATTGGCTGAACTCGGGGCGGCCTTGGCGCGCGCGCGGCAACGCCAGGGTGATCTCCGCCTGCGGACGGTAGCGGTCCGCACGCAGTACACTCAGGGTGCTGCCGACGAATTGAGCATGGTAAACGCTTTACTGTTTGATTTGGAGGAAAAGCAGCGTCCATCGCGTGATGCGGTGCACCGGCAAACTATCACAGCGCCTATTGCCGGCCAGATCGTGGACTTGCAAGTATTTACCGTAGGCGGAGTCGTGCGGCCCGGTGAGCGGCTGCTGGATATCGTACCGGAGGCAGAACCGCTGCTGGTCGAAGCGCGAATTGGCCTTGATGACATTGACAACGTGCAGCCCGGTCTGCCGGTGGACGTGCGGTTGACCGCCTATCCGGCCCGGAACACACCGTTGCTCAACGGAGTCGTGCGCTACGTTTCCGCGGACCAGATCAGCGATCCGCGCACCGGCGTTGGGCATTACATTGCTCAGGTCGCAGTTGATCCTGCTTCGCGGGTGATAGCGGGCGAGAACGTACGCCTCCAGGCGGGCATGCATGCAGAATTGTTGATCAAGACCGGCGAACGCACAGTGTTGGATTATCTGCTGGCCCCGATGGCCGACACGTTACGCCGCTCACTGCGCGAGCCATGAACCCATGCAGCGCACCGGCGATCCCGGCGCCGGCCATTCCAGATACATCTCACTAATATCCCCCGGTCAGCAATTGTGAGGACCTGGTGGCCTGTCTCGGTTTACGATGCTTTGGGGGACCTGATTTGCGCCCATTTTAGCCATGCAAATCTGGGCGCAGTTCGCTGCGAAGGAATACTATGCCACCGGCGCGGGTGGAAAGGGTTTCGTGCCGCGAACCCGGCAAGGCGGCGTGGTAATCGCCGGACGTGTAATGACGGTCACCGATGATCATATCGCCTTCCAGGAGCAGGCATTCTTCTAAAGAACTGTGATCGTGGGCGGGAATCTGGCTGCCTGGGGCCAGCTTCAGCAGAAAGGATTGAAAACCGGCCTCCCGGTCCACTAGCAACAATTTGATTTCAATACCCGGTGCCAGT
This sequence comes from Proteobacteria bacterium UBA2383, assembly GCA_002343485.1. GTDB lineage: Bacteria > Pseudomonadota > Gammaproteobacteria > Competibacterales > Competibacteraceae > UBA2383. The sequence continues at coordinate 11,970 of DDST01000130.1, read as the reverse complement.
TTACGCCACTCACCTTCCTGTGCCCGGACGGTGACGGTATTGGGGGGACTTTGCGCGTCCAGCGCTGTCTCGATGGCTTCCCAGACGGAGGTGCGCGGCGTTGCTTCCGGCAGGGCCGCCGCCAGTGGCGTCAAGCGCCGCTCCCAGGCGGCGACCTGCTGACGCAAGAGCGGGTCTTGCGACAGGATGGTTTCAAACTCGGCCAGTTCCGGATCGCTGAGCGTCCCCAGTACATAGTCACCAGCTATTTGTTCTGCTTCATTCCGCTTCATGTTTCCAAGCACCCCTTGAGTTGCAGCAAACCGCGCCGCACCCAGCTTTTGACCGTACCGAGTGGCGTTTGCAACCGCGCTGCCAGTTCCTCATGGCTAAATCCATGAAAAAAAGCTAGTTCGATCATATGAGCCTGCTCCGGAGGCAGCCGCCGCAGACACTCCTGAATAGCGTGAGCGATCAGGTCTATCGATTCGAGCGCTTGGGGGTCAGGCGTTTGCAAGGCTTCATCGGCCAATGGTTCAGCGCTGGTTTCCAGTGCCCGGCGGCGGCGTTGGCGCAGGAACTCAATGGCCCGGTGACGGACAATCGCCATGAGCCAGACCAGCACCGGGGCGCGTCCAGCTTGATACTGGCTGGCAGTACGCCAGATAGCCAGATAGCTTTCCTGGAGAATATCTTCTGCTACCTCTGGCTGGCGGGTGAGCGCCAAGGCAATGGCGTAAAACCGGCGATGGGTGAGCCGGTATAACTCAGCGAACGCCTGCCGGTCGCCGCGGGCGGTTGCCGCCAGCAAGTCTTCGAGAGATGCGGAGGCTAAGGGGCCGGAGGGGAGGGACGGTTGGATGGCCAGATTCACAGCGCGCTGCCTGTTCCCGATGAGAGTAGGCTGAAATTCTAGCGGCCGCCGTCCTTGGCGGCAATCAACGTGACCGGCGGTCCTCACCACCGGAGCAAGTCAAGCGCGGGTAATCGGCCCTAACTTCCTCCGGCCCGGATCAACGGGCTGAGGTTCAGACTGCGCTCGATACACCAGACCAGGGCAATCGCGGCGGCAATCGCGGAACCCGCTGGCAACGCCAAACGCTGATACAGCCAGGTTCGCCGGACCAGGAAGGTGAACGGTAACATGACGGCAACGATTGCCAGTTGTCCGGTTTCCACGCCCAAATTAAAGCCTGCTAGCGCCAATGCCAACGCATCGTTGGGTAACCTCAGATCGTGTAATACACTGGCAAAGCCAAAACCATGAATCAGCCCCAGCGTAAACGCCAGCACCCAGCGCCGGGTCTTGACCAGTGGAAACAGGTTATTGAGCGCCGCCAATACCACCGTGAAGGCAATGACCGATTCCACCAGCCGTCCGGGGAGATTCACGCCCCCTAGCACCGCCAGGCTGAGGGTTAACGAGTGCGCCAGGGTAAAAGCCGTCACGATGCCAGCGGTTTCTAGCAAAACTGGACGCAGCGCTACAGCAGGCCGCCAGCCGCCATTTTCCCGCCACAACACCGCAGGCAGCAGCAGTGCCAACAAGAACAGGATATGGTCGAAACCCATCCAGATATGCCAGACCCCTTCTTCCCAGTAACTCACAAACGGCCGCCAATTGCTCACTGGGGTAGCGTTCAAAGTGTACTGGGGTTGTCCCGGTGATAGCACGATACTGGCCACGCCCGCCGGCTGATGGACCTGCAATAATCCCCGGTGCGAGGGATCGAGTGCGAAGAATAACCGGTAATCAAGTGTTAGCGCTTCCGCGGGTGGGCAATCGAAGCTGATATTGAGTACTGCGTAAGCGCCATCGCTGTGCTGGACAACCTGCATCGCTCCCGGCCCGGAAGCACAAGCGGTCTCGTCGGCGCGCAAGCTCAAATGCTCCAGCGCATAATTCACCACAGCCGTTTCCCGCGCCTGCACTTCCCCCCAGGTAATCGCGCCATCGCCGTTACTGTCCAATCCCAGCGCATACTCCAGATCGCGCAGTGCAATATCCCAGCGCGCCTGCCAACCCTCTTGGCGCGGCATCAGGCTCAAATAGCTATCACTGGGTTGATGGGCGAAAACCGGCAAAGCACCCAGCAGTAACAAGGCCAAGGTGACCAATAATGTTAGAGGAATCCACCACCGATTTAATTTTCCGATCATGATCTGAACTCCCGCAAGCGCTGGCTTAATCCGGTCAGCCGTTCATCTTCCAAGTGAACCCGTTCCAGCCAGTCCAGGACCTCGCGTGCCGCTTCCGGCTGGCCAGCGGCCAATGCCGCTTCCAGCAGCAATCGGGCGTCTTGCGGTTCGCGCTGGCCTTGTATCCAGTTCTGCCGCGCCAGATCCAGCGCCTTCAAAGGCTGTTGGCGCAGATCTAACTGCAACCGGGCTTCGGTGGCGAAGTGAGTTTCATCGCCGCGCTGACGGGCGGCGGCAAAGCGCGCTTCCAGCACTTCAGCATGGCGCTGCCAGGCGTCGCCGCCCAGCCGTCGCTCCGCTAAGGCCAACCGCAGTAAAAGATTATCAGCGCGTTGTTCATCTTGAAGCAGCATGCGCGCCTCGCCGGGACGATTCTGATCAAGCAGAAAATCTGCGTAAGCGCCGAGCAGATAGACACTGCGCTGCCCTATGTTTAAAGCGGCGCGGAAGTGTATCCCGGCAGCCGGCGCATCGCCGCGCTGTTCAGCAATTTCTGCTAGCACAGTGAGTGCCCATTGCCGCTCCCCAGGATCGGCTTCGGGGCTGCGGGCCAGCGCCTGACTCAATCCTTGATAGGCCGCTTTGACTTGCCCGCCCCGGCTGGCCGCGCCACTCCAGCAAGTGATAAACAACAAGGGGTCCGTCCCACGCCGCAGCGCCCGGCAGCTTCGTAAAGCAGCAGCCGGCTCGCCTTGTACCTGATGAATGACCGCCTGAGTCAGCCAGGCTTGGGGATGACGGGGTTGCATCGCCAGCACGTGACGCAAATCATCCAGCGCTCCGGCAAAATCGTGACGATTCTGGCGCAGCACCGCCCGTAATAGTAAAACCTCGGACGGAGGCGGGTCTTGATCCCACCAGGGGGCCAGTGCCGCTTGAGCATAGCCCGCGTAGCGAGGATCGCCCTCGGCACGGCCGATTGCCAGATTGCGGCGGGCCACCTGAAGGGCTCGTTCTAGATCATCCGGCCGGCCGGCCAGCTGACGGCGTAGTTCCTGCAATTCCCGCATTTGTGGATCGATCACCGTGCGTGGCAGCGTCTCCAGAACCTGATGGGGATCGGCGGGAATGAATGGGGCGGCAAGCGCCGGGCCGGCGATGCTTAACCACACACCGAGCAGCAAGCGCCAGCGCCGCTGTCCGGTGGAATGGCCCCTCTTGTATAACGTTTGAAACGTAAGAAGCAGGCTCATCATTCGTCTCGCATGAGGGTTTGCCAGTGATCAATCCAAGGGACAGACATCCTCGCAACCCGATTCACCGGGATCGGCATGGCGGCTGTTGCGGCCGGAATGCGCCAGTCCGAGATAGGGGAAGCTTTCACGGTAGGGCACATCATTGACGTTAACTCCGTCGCCAATCCGGCTGTGCGGGAACCCGGCAAAGGAACCGCCGGCCAGTACACCGGCCACGGCACGTGCTGCGATGTCGGTGACATCGTCCGACAGACGGCGGCCATTGGGAAAACCGGCGGGATCGCCCGCCAGCAGACCCATCCGTTTCCGTTGTGTAAAGGGGGTTGGTGGCACGCCCGTATTCACGCGCAACAGATCGGCCACCGGGCCGGTTGGGGTTCCTGAGGCGGCAATGGGTGGGGCATAGGTCACCAGCGGCAACAAATCGGTGCGTGGCGGCATTGGAATCGGCAGCGCTTCGGCATAGATGGCATTCAACACCCGCGCCAACAGCGGGTCCAGGGCGTAATCGGCAAATTGGGCGTCATCCTTGGGCTGGCTCATGCTGAACTTGTCCTTGTCGCCGGTGCCGATGAGCAGTTCGTTGAATAATGGGTTACCCATGCGTTGAATCTGGGTCCATTGATCGGATAATCGGGGTGATCCGCCTGGATTCCGGTATGCTTTGACGCGTGGCCGTGAGGTCGTGCCCCAAGCGCCGAGAGTCGCTGACGGCTCGTTAGCCGTGTGAAAATGACCGTCATGAGTCAACAGGGTAACCGGCACCTCGATGGCAATGGCGTTGACATTGAAGCCGGCAACATCGTCGGGCGCAAAATTACGGCTGTCGTCGGCATTCTGAGCATCGGTGAGGGTGCCGGGAATCCCGGAACCATTAGGCAATGCACGAAAATTCAGCGAGTCGAAAGCCGCGCCCAAATCGATCCAGAACGGATCATCTACCGTGCCAGCAAACACGCGAATATCATTGCCCAGGTGGTAGATACCTTGCTCCACCAGACTGGCGTAGTCGGGCATAGTGCGTGGCCCAACGTTAGTGGGCGCCGCAATCAACCCATCAGCCAGGCCGGTGCGTTGTTTGCCTTGTACCAGTGTGACCGTGTAGCGCTGGCGCAGGCTTAGCCCCTCGGAGCCGGTACCCTCCAGCGCAGTAATCGCTGGCGGAATCAGCGGCGTACCGGGCGGCACCGGCGCTGGAGAATTGGACGGCGCGGCGATTCCGCTACCGGCACCCACGAAACCGGTAAACACGCTGGGTGCGCGGATTTCGGTGGTGAAGCGAAACTCAAAGCTTAGATCCGCCACTGCGTCGTGGTTGTTATCGATATGGATGGCGTACAGAATTTCCGGATCGAAGGGGAAATAGTTAGGGCCATTGCTGGGTTCTAGCAGCGGATCGACATCCAAGATGAAAGTGACCTTGCTGGGATCGTCATAGCTAACGAAGGCGTAGAAGTCGGTGATATCCGCCTTGGGATCGAGCGCGGTGAGCGGCGCTTCACGATGATTCGCGGCGTAGCTGAGAGGGGTAACCGCCAAGGTCAGAGCCAGACTCAGGCTTGTGCGGGTCAAAGTGCAGGGCATAGCAATCCTCCTTTGGAAAGGATGACAAGTGGCGATACGAGGTATCGCTGAAAGCGAAGCAAGAGGGCTTCCTTACCTATTGCGCCGGCATGCGCCGTTTGGATGCGGACGGCAAAAATAAAAGCAGGCATTGCCAGCTAAGCTGCTTTGCATCCGCATTTCGGTGCGATAACGCTACACTTAATGGAATCTTATTCGCCGGGAGATTGTTGATGCACGCCGACCTGATTCAGCACGCTAAAGCCGTTGGCGGTCATATGCTTGTCCGTGGCCGTTATGCGACTTTTCTCACTGCCGCTGGAACGGGCTATTCGGCATGGGGTGATTTGGCGCTGACTCGCTGGAGCGCTGACCCCGTTGAGGACAACGATGGCTTTTTCCTCTATCTGCGTGATCTCGATCGTGGTGTCTTCTGGTCATTGGGCCAGCAACCAGCGGTCAAACCAGCGGAGTGCTATGAAACGCGCTTTACGGCTAGCGTTGCTGCGTTGCGCCAAATCAACGATGACATTGAAGCCCGGCTGGAGATCTGCCTGACCCCGGATGCGGACCTGGAGCTGAGACGGGTGACACTGCGCAATCTTGGCAAGGAGCCCCGGCGTATCGAAGTGACCAGTTATGCCGAGGTAGTGATCAATACCTGGGCGGCTGATGCTGCCCATCCGGCATTTTCCAAGCTATTTGTTCAGACCGAGTGGGTAGCCGGGCAACGCGCACTGCTGGCCGGGCGGCGGCCACGCGCTCAAGGAGAAGCGATCTGTTGGCTGGTTCATGCATTCGCTGGCGGCGATGAGAATGCTAAACCGTTGCAATATGAAACGGACCGTGTTCAGTTCATTGGCCGTCGTTATTCGCTGGCCGCACCCCGGGCGCTGATTGAAAAGGAACCTCTGTCAGGCACGGTCGGCAACGTGCTCGACCCTGTTGTCAGTTTGCGCCAGATCATGGAGCTGGCTGCGGGCAGCGAAGTACAGATGACATTCTTGCTCGGCGCTGCTCCAGACAGGGAAACCGCTTTGGAAGCGGCCGCCCGTTATGCTTCGGCCGCCCGTATTGAAGCTGTATTCCAGGCTGCGATAGGTGCTGCACCGTTATTCCACCCGGCGGGCGGGCTAAGCGCGAATAGGGGCAGGAAGCCCGTGCGGCATTATGTGTGTGCAGTAGAGGCCGGCGCCCGTGCTTCCCAGGATTCCCTTCCCCCTTATGGCTCAGGGTCAAGAGAGGGAAATGAAGGATGCTGGCAAGGCGGCGGCTTTGAGCCTGACGCAGAGCCTCTGCAATTCTGGAACGGTTATGGCGGGTTTAGCGCCAGCGGCGATGAGTATGTTATCCGGCTGGAGCCGGACGCCAACGGCCGTTTGCGCCTGCCTCCGCGGCCTTGGGTCAACGTGATCGCGAATCCCCAGTTTGGTTTTTTGGCCAGCGAAACGGGTGCAGGTTCTACCTGGAGTCAGAATAGCCGTGAAAACCGGCTGACTCCCTGGTACAACGATCCGGTTCTCGACCCGCATGGTGAGGGGCTATACCTGCGTGATGAGGATCATAATCAATTTTGGTCGCTGACACCCGGCCCGGTTCCGCAAGCGGTGCCCTACGAAATTCGCCATGGGTTCGGTTACAGTCATTATCGCCACGTCAGTCAGGGTTTGCAGCAAGAGGTTTGGCTGTTCACCGCACGCGAAGAACCCGTCAAACTGATCCTGATTCGCTTGCATAACCGGCAACGCCGTTCCCGGCATCTGTCCTTGTTTACTTATGCCCGTTTGGTGCTGGGTGTATTGCCGGGCGGCCATGCTACGGAACTGGCGATTGAGCAAGATGGCGCTACGGGGGCGTTGCTGGCTGAGAATCACAATCGCGAATTCAGCGGACGGATTGCCTTCGCTGCAGCGTCCCCAACCGATAGTGTTCCTATTCATATCAGCGGCGACCGCACTGCCTTCATTGGGAAGCATGGTAGCCCCGCTTGCCCGGAGGCGTTGTGCCGCGACAAAATTCTTGATGGTCGACTGGGTACCGGCCTCGACCCTTGTTTCGCTTTGCAAGTGACGTTGCGGTTGGAACCGGGGGCGGCTATGGAGCGTGCCTTCCTGATCGGCGAGGCGGATAGTCGCGATGAGGTCCGCCGGTTAATCGGCCGCTATAGTGAGGATGGGGCGGTTGCAACGGCGCTGGCCGAGGTCCGCAAATCCTGGCGGGACCGATTGATTGCAGTACAGATCCAGACACCCTCGCCGTCGCTTGATCTGATGATCAACGGTTGGGCAGCCTATCAAACCTTGAGTTGCCGGCTATGGGGCCGTTCGGCATTCTATCAGTCAGGCGGCGCGTTTGGCTTCCGTGATCAGTTACAGGACGCCGTTGCGCTGATCTATCACGATCCAGCGCTAACACGCCGGCAACTGTTGCTGCACGCCGCTCATCAGTTTATCGAGGGTGATGTACTGCACTGGTGGCATCCCCCGGTGGGTTACGGTATCCGCACCCGTTTCAGTGATGATCTCTTGTGGCTGCCTTACCTTGCGGCGTTTTATAGCCGTGCTACGGGCGACTGGAGCGTGTTTGGCGAACCGGTGCGCTTTCTCCAGGCACGAGAGTTGGAACCCGGCGAGGATGAAGCGTTCCTGAGACCGGAGGAGTCTTGCCAGACTGCCAGTTTGTATGAACACTGCTGCCGGGCTCTGGATCGTTCGCTAACTCAAGGTGTTCATGGCCTGCCACTGATGGGGGGTGGCGACTGGAACGATGGCATGAACCGGGTTGGCCGCGAGGGACGCGGCGAGAGCGTCTGGCTCGGCTTTTTCTTGTATGCCATCCTTGGTGATTTCATCCCAGTTTGTGGCCGGAACAGTGATTATAATCGGGCGCGGCGTTATGCGGCTTTTCGCAGTCACCTGGCTGAGGCGCTTAACGAGCAAGGCTGGGACGGCGAGTGGTACCGCCGTGCCTGGTATGACAATGGTAAGGTGCTGGGTTCGGAAGCCAGTGACGAGTGCCGGATCGACGCGCTGGCGCAAGCTTGGGCGGTGATGTCCCGGGCGGCGCCTTGGGTTAGAGCAGAAGCGGCTATGGATGCCGTCGAGCGGCTTCTGATTTCCGAGCCGGAGGGCCTGATCCGTTTACTGACACCACCTTTCGAGAACACGCCGAACGACCCCGGTTACATCAAGGGTTATGTGGCTGGGGTGCGGGAGAATGGTGGCCAATATACCCACGCGGCGCTGTGGGTGGTGCGGGCCTTGGCGGAATTAGGCCGGCGTGATCAGGCAGTGCGATTGCTGGAGATGCTCAGCCCCGTCAGTCATACGCTCACACCTGAAGCGGTTGCGGTTTACCAGCTCGAACCGTTTTCAGTCGCTGCTGATGTTTACGGTGCTGAACCGCACATTGGCCGTGGCGGCTGGAGCGGGTATACGGGTTCGGCAGGCTGGTTACTGCGGGTAACGCTGGAATCTATCCTTGGCCTGGAATTGGTGGAGGGTCATGCTCTGCGCCTGCGCCCCTGCATTCCTGATGATTGGCCGGGCTTCCATCTGCGCTACCAGTTGCCAGATGGCGGGGCGACCTATGAAATTACCGTGTGCAGTCCTGAAGGTCGCGCAAGGCGGGTGGTTGCCGTGGAAATCGACGAGCGCCCTGGCCGTATTGAGTACGGCGCAGCCTGTATTCCATTGTTCCATGATGGCCATGTCCACCAAGTACAGGTCACTCTGGCGGAAGCAGCTCAAGATACGGCGACCGGTACTTCTTAGTGATTTTGGCATGATAACCAGCGCATTGCCGGCATAGCGACCTTGTTATTAGCGCTGCATCATGATCTAAATTTGCTAAATTTTTTTGCATGGGTGACTGTCTGGTTGCCCTTATATTGACATTGGTTACTGGATTGCCTCGTCATGACTCCCGAATCTCTGGTACAAGATACCCATACGTTGTTTTCCCTACCCGATGTTGCCTTGCGGGTCAACGAGTTGATTGATAAGCCAAATACTCGTTTGTCGGATTTGACTGAAGTGATTCTATGTGATCCCGCCTTGTCCGCACGATTACTGCGCTTGATTAATAGCGCGTACTACAGATTGTCCAAGCCGGTAGATACTGTTTCGCAAGCGATTCAATTGATTGGTCAGCGTGAGTTGCGGGATTTGGTAATTGCGACATCGGCGGTTAATTTATTCAAAGGGTTGCCATCGGAACAGGTGAACATGGAGATGTTCTGGTTTCATAGTATTGCTTGCGGGATCGCTGCCCGGGAGTTAGCTCGGCGTTGCCGCTTACCGGAGGGTGAACGGTTGTTCCTGGCGGGCCTGCTGCATAGTGTGGGAAAGCTGATTTTTTACAGCCAATGCCCTGATCAGTATCGCGATGTATTGCAACGAGTTGAACAAAAAGGGATGAATGCGGTCGCCGCTGAGCGGCAGGTGTTTGGCTTTACTTATGCAGATTTGAGCGCTGAGTTGCTCAAGAGCTGGCGGTTTCCTGAACGCCTTTGGGTAGCGGTTGCTCATCAACTGGAGCCGGTCGAGGCTCCAGATTATTGGTTAGAGGCGGTGATCATCCACGCTGCCATTTACGTCGCAAACAGCCTGCAACCCAGCGCTAGCGTTACTCCGTTGACCATAGGGTCGCCGGATATTCTGGTATCGCTTGCCGATATGCTCGCGCTGTCGCCAGAATCGTTGGTGGATCTCCCTGCTGAAATTAATCTTCAAGTAATTGAGATATTTGAGATTGTTCAGCCAGGCGCGACGTTGATCTATTAAACGTTCTGAAGGATTCCATTTTATGAAGCAGTGTGACGATGGAATTCAAGGCAGATTAAGTGTTCGGAAGGAATGGTTTTCTTGACATATAATTGTCGAGGCTGGATAATTCAACGTTCTTAAACGTTCTTGCTGTCGCTACACTTCTTCAGTGGCTACGTAGCTCAGATGGTTAGAGCACGGCACTCATAATGCCGGTGTCGGTGGTTCAAGTCCACCCGTAGCCACCATTAATTCAAGCACTTAATGTGCGCGCTTGTGTCCTGATCCAAATAAGACCGCGAGATTCCTGGAACACCGGTTTGGTGATCTTTGTAAGCGGACACATGGTTCTCTTCCCGCAAAACACATAAAACGATTATCAATTTATGTGTCTGGTTTAGTAAACCGGGTGAAAAGTGTAGGAACCTGTGCTCGACAGAGGGAAACCGTACCTCCTCCTGTGGAGGCCGCAGGTTGAGTAAAAACGCAGCGTTGCCCAACGATGAGCCAGAAGGGGATGACGGGGGAAGAACCCTGACATTCAATCGCATCGCCCCTCGTTAGGGTTCTCATACCTCACCTCAACCTATGCGCTAGGGGCTACGGGCTGCATGAGCAGCCGGGCGAAAGTGATGTCCGGCGGCCTCACCGTCAGGAGACAAGAATCTGATATGGTTGTTAGGCAGCATATTTACATATTTAATTATGGATAAACCGGCGATGCCAGATTGAAAATGCGCTAACCAATTCTACGAGCCTGCTTGACTGAATGGCCAGTGGATTTTGGTCTGGAGTGAGTGACACAGGTCTTACCAAGCAGCAATCTCTTCGCACAAGCCCTCAATTTTGCAAGAACCAGGAGATTGAGAAATGACTAAAGGCAGTAAAAATGGTTTTGTTGAGAGAAGAAGGGGGCGAGACCTGCTATTGCGGATCATCAGTGGATTAGGCATTGCCGGCTGGGCGTCCATGTTGGTGGCAATGATCGTGTTTGATCGTGCGAGACCGGATGATCCTACCTTCATTCCCAATGCACGCATTTTTGATAGGAATGGCATTCCCTATCACCTGCAGACGGCCTGGGATCAGGATCTGTTAACCTCTATTTTGTATTTGTTAATCGCCGGTCTCGTTCTGGGTATCATTGGTCTGGCCATCAATGCCCGGCGGCGTCGCCGTCGTGACGACTATTACCGGATTCATTTGGTGCTGTTAACCGCAATCTCAGCGGTCGGTATTCTCTATTACCTTATTTCCTGATGACATCGGCAAACCTTCAAGCACGACCTGATGTTTCAGCAGCTATACTGGCCGATACTGTCCATTCCCTTAGAATCGCTCCCAATACGGATATTCAGACTCGCTCCTCCCGTTTTTCGCCGCCTCCATTCCCTTTCTGTATGGTGCCGTCCATTGAGTTACTTATGCGCTACTATTTGTCTTCCACAGCCACAGCGCGTAGGTTGGGATGGCGAAGGAACCCCAACAGCCAATCCTGGCTGGTAAATAGCAGGATGAATTACTTTGCGCTATGGGATTGGACGAGCAACGCTATGTAGATTTGAGCGTCCGGCTGGGCGCAGCGAACGGCTTGACCGCACTGTTATGTATCTCTATGCACTATTCATCAGAGACCGCCTTAACCATTCTCCGCAGCATTCTTTGGGGTTCGTCCGGCAAGGTTAGATACGCCTGAAGGAGTTCATACCAATCCCAATTTTTAGAATTCCAAGTTTAGGGATACTGAGGTATGTTGCCACGAGTTATGAGGAACAACCTAACGAGGTAAGCCGATGCCTGCGGCGGTGACGATGCCCCCGGAACTCGATCAACATGATTTTGCGGTTTTGGCGCGCAAGGAATTGGATGGACGGGTGCGGCTGCGGTTATTAGCGTTGGCGCATCTGCGAGAGGGGAAAAGGCCCCGCCCGGTGGGCGCGATGCTGAAGGTGCATGAGAAGACGGTGCTGAAATGGTTGCGGCGGTTTCGGTCGGCTGGGGTAGCGGGGTTGGCTGAACAGCCGGGGGGAGGAGCGAAGCGTCGGCTGCGGACGGCACAGGAGGCGGAATTAAAGGCATTGGTCGCGCGTGCACAAGCCCACCGGGCGGGTGGGAGCCTGACCGGCTTGGAGATTCGACGGTGGGTGGCCGAACAGTTTGGGGTAAGGTATTCGTTGAGCGGGCTCTACCATGTGCTACACCGGGCCGGACTGTCGTGGATCAGTGCGCGCTCGAAGCATCCGCAGCGGGATCCTGACGCGCAAGAA
>DDST01000075.1 GCA_002343485.1 Proteobacteria bacterium UBA2383 | reverse complement strand
CTATCTTTAGGTGAATACTCTCCTTTATTTTAATGATAATTAATTCTGGGGTCTCTGACCCGGAAGTGTTTTCGTCCGGTTCAGTGTGGCCGGATCATGAAACCAAAATGGCCGGATGGGCGGTTGAACCGGGAAGGGCGGCAGGACGTTGCACAGGCTCCGTCTCTTGCTGTGATGTTTGTTTTCAGGAGATGACACAAGCCGGTACATTCATGACGCGGGGTCCGGCACCGTGTGTTCAAGGGCGTTGAACGGGAAACCGCCGGTTCTTCGCTTCGATGGCAGGGGATTTAGCGGAAAAAACCTATACTTTCTGTCGCGATGGGAATGGTCTAACCTCCCTTGAGGTTGAACTTGGCTATTTCTACCTATCCTTCGAATAGGCGGTGCAACGCATATTTTGGAGGGTTAGGTAAAAACAGCCAAGCTAACGCCCTTCAATATTTCCTGTAGCAACTGCGATGCTGAACCCCATGCCGCCAATAGGTGCGGCAAATGGTCCGGTAGTGTCTGTGCCTGGAACTGCAACTGCGATGTTTGGCGCCATGTTTCCAATGCGTATGGCAAACGGTATGTGCATTGGCTTCTTGAACAGGAATAGCTATTCCTGTCAATAGGATAGCAAAAGTGATCAATCCTGCTTGCAGCATTTTCAATATCATGGTTATGACTCCTGATGAGAGAGCAGCCAGAGTACAGCTTGAATTTGGAATCCATGCTGAACGGATTTAAATCGCTGCCCAGCAAAAAACCCTGCCAGAGCAGGGTTCTGATAGGGGAAGCATTGTTAGCCCGGCAGCGATGTGACTAGAGCGAGCAGGCGCCCTCGTAGAGAATTTCGACCTGAGCCTGATCGGCGGCGCAGGCGTTGCCGTAGGTAACGCCGTTCGCACCGCACACCGGCTCATAGATCGCCGGGCAGAACTCCGGCGCGAGCTCGTATTCATGATAATGCAGGACAATATCCTTGAGGTAAAAATTGTCCAGATAGCCCTGTCCGTCGCCATGTTTATTGCGCGAGCAGACCAGCAGATAGTTATCGCCGGCGTGTAAGTATCTGCCTTCGACTACTTGGTGATAGACCTGCCAGCGTTCATGGTCGACATAGGGGAGCGACCCAATGCGGGATTGCTCGTTACGATCCTGAGAATAGGAATCACAGCCCTCGAAATTACGAGGGATAACGCTGGGATTCAGATACAGTGTATTCTGCGGCGAGAGGTTGGTGCTGTTGACATTCATTTGCAGCACGACCCGGGAATTAGGATTAAAATCCTTGGGGATATAGAATTTGAGTAGCATCCACGGTTGGTGATGCTCCCAATCACCTAACAGCACCGGGTCCTTACGGATCACTTTGTAGTCCGAAGCTGCCAGCGCCAGCTCAGCGCCGCCGAGCGCCGTGGCCGCTCCTAAGACCAGTCCGGTAATCCCTTTGGTAATGGCTATCTGATTCATGGTTATGTGTTCTCTCTCTGATAATTGAAAGGCGCGTCTTGCCTCAAGAGGTTTCATGATCCATGCCATTTAATAAAATACGTTCTATATCCTATAGATCGTTAAATATTTCCATCTCCATGCGCTTCAAGCCGGGCCAAACGGTTCATTCCGCCCCCGCCGTTGATAGCAGTGACCCGGTCAATCTGGCAGGGGGCCAGCTATACGGATTTTCCCCCGCCGCTATCCGGTCAGCGGGCTAAGCCTATCGGCGATTATGGGTGCCAGCCCAGACGGCCAGGTAGACTTCGCACAGGAACAAGCTCCAGGCTACCACCATCGACCCCATCGTGAGCACGAACAGGCCAGCGACGACTTGGGCCAATTCGATGGACAGCAAGGCTCCTAAAAAGGCAGCGGCCACTACCAGGCAAATCAGCAGCGCCCCGAGTACTGCAAACAGAATAGCGAAGTAGATTAGATTGCCCCGGCGGACCAATTGCGCCATCTCTTGCTGCTCGGCCACGGCCTCGCCGGTGAGCGTGCACAGCCGCTCCTGCACCACCCGCCGGCGGTCAACGATCCGCGCCAGCCGGGTGGTCAGAATGGTGATCAGTGTGCCCATCGCTACCAGCAGGAAGGCGGGGGCAACCGAGAGTTGAATCACGCGGGTAATATCGGTGAGATGCGCTTCCATCAAAGTCTGTGCTGATCGAGCAGCTTAGTTCCCTGGTTTGGATGTGACGCGACCCTTCAGCGTCATTTTGATATAGCCTGCCGCGGGCGATGGGGCAGGGGCGGAGGTGGATCGCGCGGCGGCCTTCTTCCGGGGCGCTTGGGCCAATGCCTGCTGTTCGGGCGTCACTTCCCCCGCTGGTTGCCCGTCCAGATCATAGCGCGGTCCGCCGGCGGCCAGCGCCTGGCGGTAGCGAAACGCTTGGGTATAGACCTTGAGCGCCCGGCGGAGGTCCGTCCGGGCCACCTCCATCAGCGCCGGATGCACCCCGGCTAGGGCCAGCACCTCCCGGCCCACGCCGATCTTCAAGGGCTTGGGAGTATGGCGATTGAAGACTGCGGGAAAGAGTTCACACAGCCGATCAATGATCGGATTTACATCTTGGAGCATTCCAGAACCTCGTAGGATCAAAGGCCGTGAGTGTTTCATACTTTGCCCGGCTTAGACAAAGCCGGGCCGGAGTTATCCCCGGCCGGTGTGAATGAGTCTGCAGGATGCAGCGGGCCTGGCTCGCGAGGAACCGCCATGCCGGGTCCGAGAGGCTGGTCTCCGTTAGGGTAACGTTGGAGAGCCATTGGCCATCCCGCTTCCATAGACTGCGCTAAATCGCCGCGACCCCGCACCGCCCTATGGTCGCGGGTGGAAACTGGGAGTCTGGGGCAGCGAACAGATATTTAAATTTGTTGCCGTCCTTGTATCCCACACCCAGCTTTTTATTGGGTCCCTGCACGAGCTTGACGGTCCGGAACGGCTTGATGTGATTGTCAGCGGCTGTATTAAAACTTTTTTCTGACGTGCCCTCGCCATACTCGACGACGCGCCAATTGACTTGGTCCTTGTCCACCCAGGAGACATGATCCACCAAGGCAATGTGCGACCAGGACATGCCATCCTTATGAACGATCAGGACATCGCCAGAGCGGGCCTCGCTGGCTGCCATGCGCGGTGTCAGGGGAATGTAGTCGAGCGTCTTCACGGCTGCCATGCCCCAGCCGTTCCAGTAGCCGCCGCCCGCGGTATTTTTCAGCACCCGCGCTTCGGTCTTCGATGTGATCACCGCCCAATTGCTCTGGTGAACTTCGGGAGACAATCCCCAATAATTGCCGACGAATCCATTGCAATCGAGGCTGAAGAATTGCTTTGCATAGGCGGCCATCGACATCGCGGCCGCTGGTTGTCCCGCCACGTCCTTGCCGGTGCCGATCCGCCCAAGCCGGCACGCCAGGCGCAGCACTTCATGCATTTCGCTTGGTGAGCCTTTGAAGCCAAACGCCCGGCGGATTGACTGCCAATAGAAAGGCTCGCCGGTCTGGATGGGATCGCCCGGCGCGAAAGCAAACCAGTCGTAGTTTGAATGGAGCGACGGTGTATGCTTGATCTTGAGCACGGTCTTGACGGCGGCGATCAGCCGATCGCGCTCCAGAGGAGCAGCGGCCTGATACCGGGTGACGTGAACGGTGCCTGCTATCGGCAGGCCGGTGGGACCGAACGCCCGGACGGAAAGATCGTGGTACTGGCGCATATAGTCGCTTGGGCTTTGGCGTGACATGAATGACTCCACTATGGATGGTGAATGGCACTCTTGGGGGTATACGGCGCGGCTATGGGGAGGTGTGCTCCTGACGATGTGGCAAAGCCTGCACCGATGATGATTGCTGCGACTAAGCCTAGCACCAGCCAGGGCAACCGTTTGCTCGATAAAAAGGCGCGAAAAAGATTATTTTTTAGCATGTTCGTCACTTTGTGCGATAGAGATGGTTCACCAGGAGGCAGGTTCACGGCGCATGTATCTACGCCGGTTGCTGGTTTCTTCCCCCCTTGATGGCGATCGGTTCAAAAAGAATGAAAGCATAGGCCCTGTTCACGGATGGGGGCCGTCCCGGTGGATAGGAGCGAAACTCGCGATCCCGCCCGCTCAAGCAGACAGCAAAGTGAATGGGAGGCACGCGGGGCTGCCCCCGGTTTGCCGGCAGGACGGAGCACTACAGTTGAAAGCGCTATCGTTGGCTTGACCGGATGTGGAAGTGCTGTAGATAACGCACGCAGAGAGGACAAAAAAGGCTGTCGTTGGGGATGCGCCACCCCGCCGGGGTGCGCTATATGGATTTCATCCGGGTGATGATCATCTGATGATCATCGCCTTGGCCCCGGTAGCCGGAGCACGCTATCTGGCCATCTTATATGAGGCGGTGCTGTACACCCTCTGCAACTGCACAGCGTATCCTGATGAATGCTGAATTCTATGAAAATAAAAAAGATCGAGGAGTCACGCGATACAGATTCCCGGCTAATACTCACATCGTATTGCGGGATGAGTTGCCCTACGGAAGGGCTTGGTTTCTGATTTTAGCGATGCGTTCGCAAAACTTGGTTGTATGCATACAGCAGGCAGGGCAGATTTAGCCGACGACAAAGTTTCTGACATCTACTTTGATCACTGGGCGTTCCAAGACGACTGCAATTGCTATCGCATAGCGCTTGGCCCATTCACCACTCTCTTCGAAGCGCTCCTCACCGCCGTGCATAGCGACACTCAGAATCATGTCAAGCAACAGGATCTTGCCCATCGGATTGGATGGTACGCATTCCATCTCCTCAAATTCCTTGGCCAGCCAAGCACGTGCCTGATCCTTATTCATGCCTTGCATATCGTCATCATGCAGCATGATTTCGTATTCCCGGTTCGGATTGAATGATACGATAATGACGTAGCTCACATTAATCCCCTTGATGTGGATAGAGTTTTACGAAGGATCGATTATACGGCGCCCAGCTTATCTGCTTGCTGTCTTGCCGGTATTTTCCGGGTAGAGTCCCGGTCCACGACTTGAAAGCCCGATAGAAAGCACTAGTTTCTGAAAAACCCAGATCCAAGGCAATATCCATAATGCTGCGCTGGGAGTAACACAATTGCTCAATAGCCATGTCTCGCCGCAGGGAATCTTTAATCGCCATAAATGTTTGTCCTTCGCTTTCTAACTTACGCCGGAGTGTTGAAGGCGACATATGAAATTCCCAGGCAACCGTCTCAAAATCAGGCCACTCTGAGGCAGGGATGTGCTGCAAGCGCTTGCGGATATGGGCATAAAGACTATGGGCGTTGCGGTACTTGACCAGAAAATTAGCTGGCGCATTGCGGAGAAATTCGCGTAGAGCAGCCTCACTGCGTCGAATCGGCAGGGCAAGGTGCTTTGCTTCGAAGATCAAAGTGGTGTTGGGTGCGCTGAAGCGGGTTTCTGGACCGAATAACAACCGGTATTCATCGGCGTGATCAGGACTGGGCTGCGCGAAAGAGGCTCTTAGGATAGGCAGGCGCCGGTTGGTCAGCCAGCACATTAAACCATGTAAGATTATCAATAGGGTGCCGTGGGCGAACAGCCGGGGTAGCGTCCTTGGGCAATTTAAGATGATAGAGCCTTCCGGGCCTTCAGTGGCAAGCTGACCCCGGGTGTCATCCAGCACCAGCGCCAAGAAATCAAGCGCCCGCCGTATCGCTTTTTCAAGCGTCCCAGCGCCGAGCACTGCGAAGCACAATAATTTAAAGCTCCCGTGGCGCATAGGGTGGCTATCGAGTCCGAATAATTCATCGTCCAGGGCGCGTGCCAGGATGTGCCATAAAACGCCATAGTGCGATGCTAATACTCTGGCGCCGGGCAGTTCGAGCAAATCCGGGGAGATTCCGGCGCTGCGTAACATGGCATTCACATCCAAGCCGCGCTGGGATGCGCCATGGAGAGCTTCCTTCACAAAACAGATCGATACCGTATCTTTGTCCACAGCTTCTTCCTGGCATCGCATCAGTGCCAGTTGCAAAAAACTCCAGGAAAGTTGGTAGATTTTCGCATGGAGGGCTATCCAAGCGCTCTTTAGACTTCATTTCGACTCTAGCAGAAAAAACGGTTTCGTCATGCGGGGTGTGGCCTATGGATATCGATAATCAGGTTTTTCTTGTGACGGGGGGGGCTTCTGGTCTTGGGGCGGCCACGGTGCGAATGCTCGCCGCTGGCGGTGGCAAGGTCGTCATTGCCGATGTGAACCGGGAAGCAGGCGAGGCGCTCGCCATTGAATTGGGTCAAACCGCCCGGTTCATTCTCACGGATGTGGCCAGCGAGGCGAGCGGCCGGGCAGCGGTCGACATGACCACGAACGTGTTTGGCGCCCTGCACGGACTCGTCAATTGCGCCGGCATCGCCCCGGCGGAAAAAGTCCTGAGCAAGGGTGAGCCGCTTGGGCTGGCGGTTTTCGCCAAGGTAGTGCAAATCAACCTGACCGGTGCATTCAATATGATTCGTCAAGCGGCTACCGCGATGATGCGCAACGCGCCTAATGAAGCCAGCGAGCGTGGCGTTATTGTCAATACAGCGTCGGTAGCTGCTTTCGAAGGCCAGATTGGGCAAGCGGCCTATGCGGCATCCAAGGGAGGTATGGTAGCGATGACGCTGCCGGTCGCCCGGGAACTCAGCCGCTACGGCATCCGGGTGATGGCCATCGCGCCGGGTGTCATGGAAACCCCTCTGTTGCTGAGTATGCCTCAGGAAGTGCAGGACTCGCTGGGTAAAATGGTCCCATTTCCTTCCCGCCTTGGTAAACCCGCTGAGTTTGCCCGCTTGGTTTGCCATGTCATGGAAAATACCTATCTTAACGGCGAGGTGATCCGCCTCGATGGCGCTATCCGCATGGGCGCAAAATAGGTTTCGCATTTCAAGAAGGATGGGCTGATGATTCTTACGCAAGAACAGGAGATGATCCGCGACACCTTGCACCAGTTTGCCCAGGAGCGGCTGGTGCCCAACGCAGCTGAATGGGAACGCACCCGTACGTTCCCCCGGGAGGTCTTGGCTGAACTGGCTGAATTGGGGGTCATGGGTATGGTGGTCCCAGAGCGATGGGGCGGTGCAGGTCTGGATTATCTGTCGATGGTGCTGGCCATCGAAGAAATCGCCGCGGGCCACGGGGCTACTTCCACCATCGTCTGTGTGCAAAATTCGCTTGCCTGCAGGATTATGTTGAACTACGGAACCGATCGCCAGAAGGAACGCTACCTCACCCGATTGGCGCGCGGGGAATGGTTGGGGTGTTTCTGCCTCACCGAGCCCCATACCGGGTCCGACGCTGCTGCCCTGCGCGCTACGGCGCGGCGGGATGGCGGCGATTGGGTGCTAAATGGCATCAAGCAATTCATTACCACCGGTAAGGAAAGCCAGCTTGCTATCGTCTTTGCTGTGACTGATCCGTCCGCTGGCAAGAAAGGCATCTCCTGCTTCCTGGTCCCGACCGGCACGCCGGGTTATATCGTAGCCCGGCTGGAGGAAAAAATGGGGCAGCATGCCTCCGATACAGCGCAAATTATCTTCGATAATTGCCGGATTCCATTTGAAAATATGCTGGGTCAAGCAGGGGAAGGCTACAAGATCGCCTTGTCTAACCTGGAAGCGGGCCGGATCGGCATCGGCGCCCAATCTGTAGGCATGGCCCGGGCCGCTTTCGAAGCGGCGGTTCGTTATGCCAAGGACAGAGAGACATTCGGTGCCCCCCTTATCCAGCATCAGGCGGTGTTGTTCCGCCTTGCTGACATGGCAACCCAAATTGAGGCCGCCCGGCAAATGGTCTGGCATGCTGCCAGCTTGCGGGACGCCAACCGGCCTTGCCTGAAGGAGGCTTCCATGGCGAAGTTGTTTGCCTCTGAAATGGCCGAGCGGATTTGCTCGGACGCCATCCAAATCCACGGTGGTTATGGCTACAGTACCGATTTTCCCGTGGAGCGCATCTATCGAGATGTCCGGGTAACCCAAATCTACGAAGGTGCGTCCGATATTCAACGCTTGGTGATTGGCCGGGCGGTGGTCGCCGGCTGATCGTCTGGAGATACACAATGGGACCTTTAAGAGGAATCAAGGCGGTCGAATTTGCCGGACTCGGGCCGGTGCCCTTTTCCGGCATGCTGCTCTCCGACCTGGGAGCAGAGGTCGTGCAAATTAAACGTGAGGCTAACGCGCCGGAAGCTAATTTGTTTGCGCCGGAAAAAAATATTCCCGACCGGGGGCGGCGAATGATCCGGCTCGATCTGAAAACTCCTGCGGGCATAGCGGCTGCGTTGCGCCTGATCGAGTGCGCTGACGTGCTGATCGAGGGGTTTCGGCCCGGTGTCATGGAGCGGCTGGGCCTGGGGCCGGCGGTCTGCCTGGCGCGGAATCCGCGGCTGGTCTATGGCCGGATGACGGGCTGGGGTCAAACCGGGCCGCTGGCGCAAACCGCCGGTCATGATATTAATTACTTAGCGTTGTCTGGCGCATTACATGCCATTGGCCGGGCAGACGGCGGGCCAACGCCGCCGCTGAATCTGATCGCTGACTATGGCGGCGGGGCCATGCTGCTGGCCGTTGGTCTTCTGGCCGCTTTGATCGAAGCCCGCGGTTCTGGGCAAGGGCAAGTGGTGGATGCGGCCATGACCGATGGTTCCGCCCTGTTGATGGCCGCCATCTACAGCCTGAAGGCGATGGGATACTGGACCGATCAGCGAGAGAGCAACTTTCTCGACGGCGGCGCCCATTTCTACGACACCTACCAGTGTGCCGACGGCAAGTGGCTGGCGGTGGGTCCCATCGAGCCTCATTTTTACCGGATCTTGCTCGAAGGCTGCGGCGTTACCGACCCCGATCCCCGGCAGCAATGGCATCCAAAATCCTGGCCGGCCATGAAAGAGCGTCTGCGCGCAGCGCTGCGAACCAAAACCCGCGATGAATGGTGCGCGCTGTTCGCGGGCAGCGACGCCTGCGTGACACCGGTACTCAACTTGGACGAAGCACCCGCTCACCCGCACAACCAGGCCCGGCAAACTTTCGTTGAGTACGCCGGTCTCGTGCAACCGGCGCCCGCGCCGCGATTCAGCCGCACCCCCGCCACGATTCAGAGCGCGCCAGGATCGCCAGCCGGTACGGCGAATGACTGGTTGACGGAATGGGGTTTTTCCGAAGCCGAAATTACCCGGTTTGCGTCCGAGGGGGCGATTTCTCAATCATGAATTTTGTTCCCTGTAATCATGAATTTGCCTCGGTGGTACGAGCGAGTTTTGCACAGCAAGGGTTCATGAAGATGATGGGTGCAACGCTGGATCGCATTGAGCCTGGAGAAGTCGACATCTCGGCGTTGTATCGGGACAACCTCACCCAGCAACATGGCTTTCTGCATGCGGCGGCCACCACGGCCCTTGCCGATACCGCCAGCGGATACGCCGCGTTATCGTTAATGCCTGCCGGGAGCGAAGTTCTTACCATTGAATTTAAAGTCAATCTACTCAGGCCAGCGGCTGGAACCCGCTTTACCGCTGAAGGCCGCGTGGTCAAACCTGGGAAGATGATCACGGTTTCACGCGCCGATGTATTTGCCTATACCGGTCATGCGCCGGTCCTCATCGCCACGTTGCTGGCCACGATGATCATCCAGCCTGGATAACCAAGCAAAACAACGAAAACTATTCCTGAAATTTTCACCCAACCAAGGGGCTATCATGACCGCCGATTACGAAGACATTCTGTACGAGATCAAGAACGGTGCTGCCACCATCACGATCAATCGTCCCGACAAATACAACGCCTTCCGCGCCCAGACCTGTGAAGAAATGATTCATGCCTTTCAGAAGGCCAGTTGGGATCGGTCGGTCGGCGTTATCGTCCTGACCGGCGCTGGCAACCGGGCGTTCTGCACCGGTGGCGATCAGTCGGCCCACGCCGGCCACTACGATGGGCGCGGGGTGATCGGCCTGCCGCTGGAGGAATTGCAAAGCGCGATCCGCGATGCGCCCAAGCCGGTGATCGCTAAGGTGCGCGGCTACGCTATTGGCGGCGGCCATGTATTAGCGTTGCTGTGCGATTTGACCCTCGCTGCTGAATCGGCCAAATTCGGCCAAGTGGGTCCCAAGGTCGGCTCTGTGGACCCCGGATTCGGCACCGCCTACATGGCGCGAGTGATCGGCGAAAAAAAGGCGCGCGAGGTGTGGTATCTCTGCCGGCAATACACGGCGGCGGAGGCGGTACAGATGGGGCTGGCTAATAAAGCGGTTCCCGATGATGAGCTGGATGCTGAGGTGGATCGCTGGTGCGCGGAAATCTTGGAGAAAAGCCCGACCGCACTGGAGTTGGCCAAACGCTCTTTCAATGCCGATACTGCCCATATTGCTGGGATTTCGTCATTGGGTCTGAAAGCGGTCAGTCTGTTCTATGGCACCGAGGAATCGCAGGAAGGGGTGCGGGCGTTTCAGGAAAAGCGGAAGCCGAAATTCCGTGATTGATTGAGACTTTATTACGAAGGGCATCGGTAACTGGAGTGAACCGCTATGGCACGCATCTCCCAGGCAGAATTTGAACAACTCGCCCATGAACATGTTCCCTTTGTGGGAATGCTGGGTATTCAAGTGGAAAGCTTGGAAGCCGGTAAGGCAAGTATCCGCATACCCTTTCGCGAGGATTTTATCCGGCCTGGCGGCACGGTGTCAGGCCCGGTGCAGATGGCGCTGGCGGACATTGTGATGTATGCCGTGGTCCTCAGTCTGATCGGCCGGGTGGAACTGGCCGTCACGACGAATCTGACGTGCAATTTTTTGCGCCGCCCCAAGCCGGTTGATTTGATTGGCCGGGGTCAAATTCTCAAATTGGGCAAGCGGTTGGCGGTGGGCGAAGTGTTGCTGTATTCGGAAGGTGAACCCGAACCCGTGGCGCATGTGACCTGCACGTATTCAATCCCGCCAACGACTCAGGAGCCGGTCGCTATTTCGCCCTCTCCCTAACGATCCTGCCGCTTGGAACGTCACCCCGGACGATAAAAGCAGCATAGTAGTAGCGTTATTGGGGGTGACGAAAGAACCCCAATCTACGCGCTACGCGCTGACAGCGTGCGTGCAGGTCAGCGCAACGGATCATCAAGCACTCTGTCAATGAAAGTGGCGATGGCGCCGGTCACCGCTTGCGGTTGCTCCCTGTGCGGTGAGTGCCGGCAATCGGCAAGCTTGACGAGACTCACGTCCGGCGCTTGGGCGGCGATACGGTCAATTTGCTCCATGGTCGCGTATTCGTCATTCTCGCCCTGGATCGCCAGGATCGGACAACGGATCATCGGCAGGCAGGCTTCGATGTTCCAGTCACGAAAGGCCGGATCAAGCCAGATGTTCTGCCAGGCAGCAAATACGGTTGCTGCATTTCTTTCGGAATGGTAACGGGTCAATCGCTGCCGCAGATCGACCGTATGCGCCAGCTTGGCTGCTTTACGGATGCCGGCAAGGGTGGTCTCTTCGACCATGACATGGGGTGCGATCACGATTAACCCCGACAGTGGCGTTTGCGTCTCGCCCGCACACAGTAAAGCAATCGAACCTCCATCCGAGTGGCCAAGCAGCAATGGCCGGTCAAGCTCCAGCGCGCCGATCAGGGCGGGCAGTACCTCAATGCCCTGCCGGTGCAGGTAGCGCGGTGTGCGCGGCGCTGGCTCTGGATCGGATTTGCCATAGCCTTCGCGCGAAAAGACGATAGCCTCGCAACCCGAAGCATCGGCTACCTGTTGCGGGAAGCCGCGCCACATCGAAACCGAACCCAGTCCTTCATGCAGGAAGAGGATGGCCGGCGCTCCCTCGCGCTGGCGGATCGAGGAGAGCCGCAGGTACTCAAGGCGGATGCCATTGATATCGACTGTTTTTATTGCGATAGGCACTGAATTGCTAGCACGCACGCTATGCATTTTTGGTTCCTTGGAATTGTCCAGGTCCAGTCTCTTAATTTAATCGCTTTCATAAATAATCCGGGCTTTAGTCTTGTAGCTCGCGCCGGTTAGCGAACGACGCGAGCGCTTCCGGATTGGCCAGCGCCTCGATATTCTTGACCGGCTGGCCATGTACCGTATTGCGAACGGCCAATTCGACGATCTTGCCGCTGCGGGTGCGCGGGATGTCGGTCACTTGCAACACCTTGGCGGGGACGTGGCGCGGCGTGGCGCCTTCGCGAATCGTCTGCTTGATCCGGGCGGCCAGCGCATGGTCAAGATCGACGCCTTCTTGAAGTTTTACGAACAGCACCAGCCGGACATCCGCCTGCCAATTTTGCCCAATGACCAGAGATTCGGCCACCTCGGGTAGTTTTTCCACTTGACGGTAAATCTCAGCAGTACCGATGCGCACACCGCCCGGATTGAGCGTGGCATCCGAGCGGCCGTGGATGATCAGCCCGTCGTGCCGGGTGATTTCGCAGAAATCGCCGTGGCGCCAAACGCCAGGGAACTGTTCGAAATAGGCCGCCCGGTACTTTTTTCCATGAGGGTCGTTCCAGAAGCCGATGGGCATGCAGGGAAACGGGCGGGTGCAGACCAGCTCACCTTTCTGTTCCCGGACGGATTGGCCCTGATCGTCCCACACCTCGACTGCAAGCCCCAGCCCCTTGCATTGAATCTCACCGCGCCAGACCGGCAGCATGGGATTGCCCAGCACGAAACAGGAGATGATGTCGGTGCCGCCCGAGATGGAGGCTAACTGCAAATCTGCCTTGATCTCCGTGTACACCGAATCGAAGCGCTCGGGAACCAGCGGGCTGCCGGTTGACAGGATGGCGCGAAGAGGACGCAGATCGTAATCCTGCCGGGGCTTGAGGCCGGTTTTGGTCAGAGCGTCGAGATACTTGGCTGAGGTGCCGAAGTGGGTCATGCGCTCGGTTTGGGCATAATCCCAGAGAATCCGGCCGCGCGCGACGAAGGGGCTGCCGTCGTATAGCAGTAGTGTCGCGCCGGAGGCTAGGCCGGACACCAGCCAATTCCACATCATCCAGCCACAGGTGGTGAAGTAGAAAAAGCGGTCCCCCTCCCGCAGGTCGCTATGCAGCTGGTGTTCCTTGAGATGCTGCAACAGGGTTCCCCCAGCGCCGTGGACAATGCATTTGGGGATACCGGTCGTCCCCGATGAATACATAATGAAGAGCGGGTGATCGAAGGGCAGCGGGGTGAAGTCAATGCTAGTCACCGCTGCATAGGGCGCGATAAAACGAGTCCACGAGACACCTTTGGGCAGACCCGCCGCCAGCGCGTCCGTGTCGCCGCCAAGGTAGGACACCAAGATCAAGCGTTGAACGCTGGGCAGTTGAGGCATCAGTCCGGCCAGCTTGGGCTGGAGCTCGACGGCCTTACCGTTGTACCAGTAGCCATCGCAGGCGATGAGCACCTTGGGTTCGGTCTGGCCGAAACGGTCAAGGACGCCTTGGATACCGAAATCCGGCGAGGCGCTGGTGAAGACTGCGCCCATGCTGGCGGCAGCGAGCAATGCAATGATCGTTTCAGGCAGGTTGGGCAGGTAGGCGGCAACGCGATCGCCAGGGCCAATGCCCGCTGCCTTCAGAGCCGCGGCGAATTGTGCGGCCTGCTGGCGCAATCCGGCCCGCGACAGCGTGCGCTTGACCCGGTTTTCGCCCCAGAACACCAGTGCTTCAGGGTTACTACAGTCCCGTAACAGGTTCTCGGCAAAATTGAGCCGGGCGTCTGGAAACCACCGGGCACCGGGCATTCGCTGAGGATCGGCCAAAACCTGCTCACCGCGCTCGCCGAGCACGCCGCAGAACTCCCAGACGGCCGGCCAAAACTGCTCGGGTGCGCCAATCGACCAGGCGTGCAAATCCGCATACGATTCCAGCGCCATCCCAGAAACCTGCCGGGCATATGCAGTAAAGGCAGCCATGCGGGTCGCGGCGCTACGCGCCGGGCCAGGCATCCAGAGTGGCTGGTCAAAAGCCGGCGCAGCATCACGCGAGTGATCATTCATCGGTCTCTCTCCACAGGTCAGGAAGGTTCGATTACCGGGGAGGGCCGGCCGGTTCTCGCCCGTGCGCTTTTCGACCCCGGTGAACGCCCCAGTGCTGCGCTTATCCAGACCGAGCAATCGATGAGGGCGCCGAGATCGATGCCGGTTGCAATGCCTAGCCCGTTTAGCAGATACACGACATCTTCAGTGGCGGCGTTGCCAGCAGCGCCTGGTGCGTAGGGGCATCCGCCTAGCCCGGCTACCGAGGCGTCGAACACCGCAACGCCACATTGCAGCGAGGCGTAGATATTGGCGATGGCCATGCCATAGGTATCGTGATAGTGGCCGGCGATGCGGTCGAGGGGCACGCGGGCGCTTACGGCCTCGATCAGGCGCTTGGCCGCTTCTGGCGTTCCGGCGCCGGTCGTGTCGCCTAAACTGATCTCATAACACCCCATCTCGAATAGGGCGCTGGCTGTCTGGGCAACCGCCGCTGGCTGGATATTTCCTTCATAGGGGCAACCAAGCACGCAGGACACGTAACCGCGCACCCGGACGCCGGCTTGCCGCGCTGCGGCCATGACCGGTTCAAAACGCTTCAGCGAGTTAGCGATGGAACAATGAATATTTTTTTGCGAGAAGGACTCGGAAGCTGCGCCGAACACAGCTACCTCCTGCGCGCCCGCCGCCAGCGCGGACTCAAGACCTTTCAGGTTGGGCGTCAGCACGGGGTAGGTAACGCCGGGCAAGCGCTCGATGGCGCCCATGAGCGCGGCGTTGTCGGCCATCTGCGGCACCCGCTGCGGCGAAACGAAGGCAGTGGCCTCAATCACCTTCAATCCGGCTTTCCCCAGCCGGGCGATCAGTTCCACTTTGGTGGCGGTCGTGATCACCCGCGGCTCGTTTTGCAAGCCATCGCGGGGACCCACTTCGACCACCTTGACCGTATCAGGCAACCGCATTGATTTCAGGCTCATGAACTTCAAAGCTTCTCGGGTTCGAATTCCACCAGTTCGGCGCCATCGCTTACGGGGTCACCGACCGCGAAATAAAAGGATTTCACCGTTCCCTTGGCCGGTGCGGTGATCGTGTGCTCCATCTTCATNNNGCGATGACGTTGCCGGGCATCGGCGCCAGCAACCCGCCCTCCTGACCGCCACCCTCGCCGCTGTAATAAAGGGGATCGACCCGCGCGAGCGGCCAGGCATGCCCGTAGAGAAATACGTATCGCTTCTCCCCGGCGACCACCACGGTGGCGTTCATCCGCAAACCGCCCAGCGCCGCCCACAGGGTAGCATTTGGCCCGAGTTCACCTCGAACCAGCGTTTCCTGACCGTCAAGTTCCAGCACATAGCCCTGGTCGGCATAGCGCACACCAACGGTTTTCTCCCGTTCGCCCGCACGGAACAGCAGGCGGCGTTCGGCGCGGGAATTGAGCCGCCAGCCGTCGCGCCAATGCCAGGGGGAACAAGGATCGGTGTGAACCGATGCTTCCCTAGCGGCGCGTGCTTCCTCTCGCAACAGCGTGGCGAGGGCGGCGACCAGAAATGCATCACGAGGCGCCGGTGTGGCCGCAGGGAACAGAAATTCGCGTTCGCGCTCGATCAAGCCGGTGTCGAGGTCAGCCCGGGCAAACGCCGGCGAGGCCACCAAACGCGACAGGAAATCGATGTTGTTGGCCACCCCCACGATACGGTATTGGGCTAGCGCTTGAAGCATACGGGCCAGCGTTTGTTCCCGGTTCGTGTCCCATACGATGAGCTTGGCGATCATCGGATCGTAGAACGGGCTGATTTCATCGCCTTCTTCAACCCCCGTGTCCACGCGCACATGCAGGTTTTCTTCCGGCGGCGCAAGGTGCGCCAGTTTGCCGGTGGAGGGCAGAAATCCCTTGGCAGGATCTTCGGCGTAAATCCGCGCTTCCAGCGCGTGCCCGTGTATCTGAAGCTGCTCCTGAGCCAGCGGCAGCGGCTCGCCGGACGCCACGCGCAATTGCCATTCGACCAAGTCTAGGCCGGTGATCATTTCAGTGATGGGATGTTCGATTTGCAGCCGCGTGTTCATCTCCATGAAATAGAAAACGCCATCCGGGCCGGTGATGAATTCCACCGTGCCGGCACC
>DDST01000143.1:8372-16017 GCA_002343485.1 Proteobacteria bacterium UBA2383 | reverse complement strand
AGAATTATTGTATAAAATTCATAATGTTAAACAATATTATTTACTGGTAAGTAGGCCAGATAGATAGACAGTGAAGGATCTGTATGAATTTATTATTGTTATTGTTGGTCTTGGCTCTGCTGGCAATGATTGCCATGCTTGGCGTAGTGTTGTGGCGTACCCGCCGTGATTGTGCTGAACACAAGCGGGCTAGGGAGCTATTGTGGTTGGCGGCGAAGGCCTTCGATGCAGCCGAGGGGATGTGCATTACCGACCGGCGCGGCATTATTCAACGTGTGAATCCAGCTTTTACCCGGATGACTGGTTACACTGCTGATGAAGTGATTGGCCAGAATCCCAGCTTGCTGCACTCTGGACGGCATGATGCAGAATTCTACGCCACAATGTGGCATGACCTGTTAACGAAAGGACACTGGGCCGGCGAGATTTGGAATCGGCGCAAGAATGGCGAGATCTATCCCGAGTGGGCTTCCATCGCTGCGGTTCAGGACGAACAGGGTGAGACGACCCATTTTATTGTGAACTTCTTCGGCCTTGGTAAGCAGAAAGCGGCAGAAGATGCCCTGCATCGATTGGCCTACTATGACCCGCTGACCCACTTGCCAAACCGGCAACTGTTTATCGAACACCTTGGCAAAGCCCAAGCGGCTGCTAAACGCGGCAAGCATTACGGAGCTGTCCTGTTTGTGGATCTGGACAATTTCCGGCGTATCAACGATGCCAGAGGCCATGAAACTGGCGATCAACTCCTCCGGGAAGTTGCTGCGCGGTTGATCCGGTTTTTACGCGAAGAAGACATCGTGGCGCATTTCGGTGGTGACCGCTTCACGGTGCTGCTGGCTAAATTAGCGGGATCAGAAGAGATCGCGATTCGATTCGCTCGGGGTGTTGCAGAGAAAATCCGCTTAGTATTGTCGATGCCGATCCAATGGCAAGATAGCACCTACGTACTGGGCGCCAGCGTCGGCGTTGCCTTGTTTTCCGTAAAAGGAAAAACCCTGGATGAACCACTCAAGCAGGCCGAAACCGCCCTCAATCAGGCTAAGATGGCTGGGCGCAATGCGGTGCGTTTTTTTGAAGCCGTCATGCAAATCGAAG
The DNA here is from genome assembly GCA_002343485.1 of Proteobacteria bacterium UBA2383. Classification (GTDB taxonomy): domain Bacteria; phylum Pseudomonadota; class Gammaproteobacteria; order Competibacterales; family Competibacteraceae; genus UBA2383. The sequence goes on along the minus strand of DDST01000143.1, from coordinate 14,919 downwards.
TGGAAACACGCATGGCGCTGGAAGGCGAGATGCATCGCGCCATCGAACGGAATGAACTACAGATTTACCTGCAGCCGCAAGTGGATGGCGAAGCCCGTATTATTGGCGCTGAGGTGCTGCTACGCTGGCAGCATCCTGAGCGCGGCATCGTTCCCCCCGATCATTTCATCCCGCTGGCTGAGGAAACAGGTCAAATCATTGCTATAGGCGAGTGGGTGTTGCTGGAGATCTGCCGATTGCTGGCCCGGATGACCGCTGCGGGTCAAGCTCTACGAATGGCGGTCAATGTGAGTCCCCGCCAGTTTCGTCAACCGCACTTTGCTACCCGGGTCAAGGCTGCGCTTGTTGCCACCGGTGCTGACCCAGACTGGTTGACCCTTGAAATAACTGAGGGTTTGGCTATCGAAGATATCGATGGCACTATCGCTACTCTGTCTGCACTGAAGGCGCTCGGTATTCATCTCTCCATTGATGATTTCGGTACCGGCTATTCGTCATTAGCCTATCTCAGCCGATTGCCGGTTGATGAATTGAAAATCGACAAAAGCTTCCTCCGGGGTGTGCCTGACGATGCACGCAATACAGCATTGGTTGAGGCGATTTTGGCCGTTGCGCGGCATTTGCATCTTTCAGTCGTGGCGGAAGGGGTAGAAACGGTCGAACAGGCCACTTTTCTACGGACGTGCAACTGTGATTGCTATCAGGGCTATCTCTACGGCAGGCCCGAACCTATAGAGACGTTTTTGCAGTTGCTTTGATGTCAAACGCAAATTGCGGGCGAGTTTTTAAAAAGTCCCATGGTCCGGATCTGTTTGTTCTAGCGCATCATCAGCGCTGGAGTTTGTAAAAGGCAGATCTCATTCCCACCGAAATAGCCATGCCCCGGCAGCCATAAATCCCAAGCTCATCACCATGAGTGCCAGTAGATGACCAGAGATGTCTCCCAGCCCGGCGCCATCCATCATGATCGCCCGTGCGGCGTCGATAATATGGGTCAGCGGTACTAGTTGCGCGCACTGTTGCAGGAAAGGGTGTACGCCTTCCAGGGAGAACCATACCCCGGACAGAAAGGTCATCGGCCAGCTAAGCAAGTTCAACAAACCGGCGGCTAGCTCCTCGCTGGTGGTACGGGCGGCAACAATCAACCCCAGGCTGATCAGACTGATCGCCCCGGTTGCGAATACCACGAACAGATCGAGATACGAACCATGCATAGGAAAGACAATGAACTGATCAGTACCAGCGAACACGACAATAGTCGTCGCTAAAGTTAACCACAGCCTTGACGTCACTTGCGCCGCTAGAAATTCCAGCGGCGTCAGCGGCGTGGCCTTTAGCCGCTTGAGCATCCCGTTCTTGCGGTAACGCACGATCACGTAACCCACCCCAAACAGGCAACCAAACATCATATTCATGGCCAGTACGCCTGGCATCACCCAGTCCACATAGCGGATGCCACGACCGCTCACCGTCTGTTTGCTAAAGATGGGAGTGGTCGTGGCATCCACCCCGCGTAGCATCTGTTCAAGTACATAGCCTTTCGGCGCTTCGTCGTTGATCCAGTAGCGTCGCCCGGTAGGATCGATCAGCATGTCGAGTTGATGGCGCTCAACTTTGCTTAAGGCGATTGACCGGTCGGTGACTGGGATGAAGTGAATATAACGGGTACTGAAAAACGCGCTGCCTTGCCAATGATTGGTATTGCCCAGAACACCCACTTTATAAAGATCCAGACCTGAACCAGAAAAGGCGAACGCAAAACCGGCAATCAGGGACACCGGAAACAGTAGATTCCAAGTCAGTGTCGAGCGGTCGCGCAGGAACTCGCGGTTACGGCAAACAAACACCGCCCAGAACCGTCGCCAATTCATGAACGCAACTCTCGACCGGTGAGTTCCAGAAATAAATCTTCCAAGGTGCGCGGGCGGATTTGTAATCGTGCCAGGGAGATATTTCGCGCTAGTAGTTCTTCAATAGCGGTATTGACATCACGGGTAAGGATTTCCACCGTGTCCCGGCCTTGGATCACTGTATGCGAAGAAAGCGGGATTGGGTTGGGAAAGTCGGCCAACGGTAATTGCAGCACCACATCGTCAAAATGCGCTGCCAGCAATGCGCGAGGCGTTCCCTGAGCGATGATCCGGCCATGGTCCATGATGGCAATTTCATCACACAGATGATAGGCCTCTTCCATGTAGTGTGTGGTCAGCAAGACGGTCTTGCCGCGTGCCTTGATGCGGTGAATCAGTTCCCAGAAATTGCGGCGGGCCTGAGGGTCAAGACCGGTGGTCGGTTCATCCAGAAACAGCAGTTCGGGGTCATTGACCAAGGCGATAGCGAGCAGTAACCGCTGTCGTTGGCCGCCGGACAGTTTGCGTGTATCGCGGTCAAGAAACTCACCAAGGGCACAGGTTTCAACGAGTTCAGCAACTGGCAGGGCGCGCGGGTAGAAATTGCCAAACATCCATAGGTTTTCCCGGCCGGTGACATGATCCTGCAGGGCCGTAGACTGAAACATGATACCGATGTCTTGGCGGAACCGTGGTCCGAGCGGCTCACCGCGGTAACGGACAGTGCCGCTGGTTGGTTTCTGGATGCCTTCCAGCATCTCGACCGTGGTCGTCTTACCAGCACCGTTGGGTCCCAGCAGACCAAAGCAGCAGCCAGGTGGAATGGCCAAATCAATACCATCTACCGCTTGGACACCATGAAAGTGTTTGACCAAGCGGCAGGTTTCCAGTAGGGCTGTCACAACTGAGAAGCAAATAGTGAAGGGTCACTCACCGTTCACTGACTCACTTCCTTGGCCTCTGATTCGCTATCATCGTCTTTATCCTCGACCGTCACTTTTATTTCAGCCTCGCTGCTTTCAAACACATGGCCAGCGTGGATTGCCGGCCGGCTGGGTACCCAGTTCTCACGCCGTTGCAGGTGGTACGCCAACCCGGTGCCCGCCGGGATCAGCCGGCCGACGATCACATTCTCCTTCAATCCGCGTAAGTCATCGCGCAGGCCACGTACGGCTGCTTCAGTTAGCACACGGGTTGTTTCCTGGAAAGAAGCTGCCGAGATGAACGATTCGGTAGCCAGGGAGGCTTTTGTGATGCCAAGCAGAATTGGTTGATAGCGCGCAAGCTGGTGGTCTTCAGCTAGTGCCCGGTCGTTTTCCTCTAATACCCGGGTGCGTTCGACTTGCTCACCCTTGATGAAGGGGGTTTCTCCTGAGTCGATGATTTCGACCTTGCGCAACATCTGGCGGACAATGACTTCAATATGCTTGTCATTGATCTTGACGCCCTGTACCCGGTATACATCTTGAATTTCCTTGGTCAGGTATGCAGCGAGTTCCTCTACCCCGAGCAACCGCAGAATGTCATGCGGGTTCCGTTCGCCGTCAGCGATCATTTCACCTTGTTCGACGTATTCACCGTCAAACACGTTGACCTGCCGCCATTTCGGGATTAATTCCTCATAAAGAATTTCTCCGCCCTTGTCACGGATTATCAAACGCTGTTTGCCTTTAGTTTCCTTGCCAAATTCGATAATGCCGGATTTTTCCGCCAGAATGGCTTGCTCTTTGGGTTTGCGCGCTTCAAATAGGTCAGCAACCCGTGGCAGACCACCTGTGATATCGCGGGTTTTGGAAGATTCCTGCGGAATGCGCGCAATGATATCGCCAACTGCTACTTTGGCACCGTCTGCTAAATTGACGATGGCACCGGATGGCAACGGGTATTGCGCCAAGGTGCTGGTGCCAGGAATAAACAGGTCATTGCCGTACTCATCCAGTAACCGCACCATTGGCCGTTTATCTTTGCCCAAAGAACCCCGCTGTTTGGGGTCCATCACGACCAGGCTGGACAGGCCAGTCATCTCGTCAGCATGCCGCTGCACGGTAATGCCTTCCTCAAACTCGGCGAAGCGTACGGAACCTGCCACTTCGGTGACGATCGGGTGGGTATAGGGATCCCAGCGGGCAATCTCGTGACCTGCTTCAGCTAGGCTACCATCTTCAGCAGATAGCTCTGCCCCGTAGGGTACCTTGTAACACTCGCGCTCGCGTCCCTGCTCATCGGCCAAGGTGATTTCGCCCGAGCGGGAGACCGCAACTAAATGGCCATCCCGGCGCTGCACAACTTTCATATTATGCAGGCGCACGATTCCTCTGGATTTGGCTCTGACACTGTCAGCTATGGTGGTTCGGGAAGCCGCGCCGCCAATGTGGAAGGTGCGCATGGTCAATTGGGTACCTGGTTCGCCGATGGATTGAGCAGCAATCACGCCCACCGCTTCACCAATGTTGACCCGGTGGCCGCGTGCTAGATCACGGCCATAGCAGGCGGAACACACTCCATAGCGAGTTTGGCAGGTAATCGCTGAACGCACCATAATGCGATCAATACCCCATTCATCCAATCTTGCGACCCACTTTTCATCCAACAGGGTGCCCCCTGGAATAGCGATATCTTCGCTTCCGGGATGAAGCACATCACGCGCCACGGTCCGGCCCAATACCCGGTCACGCAAGGATTCCTTAACATCGCCTTCCTCGATAACCGGTGTCATCCACAGCCCTTCATCGGTACCGCAGTCAGGTTCAGTAACGACCAAATCCTGAGCCACATCCACCAGTCGCCGGGTTAGGTAACCAGAGTTGGCTGTCTTGAGCGCCGTGTCGGCTAAGCCCTTGCGAGCGCCATGGGTAGAAATGAAGTATTCCAGAACACTCAAGCCTTCGCGGAAGTTGGCTTTGATCGGGGTTTCAATAATTTCGCCAGACGGTTTAGCCATCAAACCACGCATCCCAGCGAGCTGGCGAATCTGCGCCGCAGACCCGCGCGCACCAGAGTCGGCCATCATGAAAACGGCGTTCAACGCGGGCTGCTTGACTTCCTGGCCATCGCGGTCAACGACTGTTTCGCTACCAAGGTTATCCATCATCGCCTTGGCAACCAGATCATTGGTACGCGACCAGATATCGACCACCTTGTTATAGCGTTCACCCTTGGTGACCAATCCTGAGGTGTATTGGCTGTCGATCTCCTTAACATCCTTTTCTGCATCTTCCAGCAATTTGGTTTTCTGCTGGGGTATCTTGAAATCCTCAAAGCCAATTGAAGACCCTGAACGGGTCGCGTAATGAAAACCGGTATACATCAATTGGTCGGCGAAAATCACCGTGTCCTTCAACCCTAGGCGCCGATAGCATTCATTGATCAAGCGAGAAATCGTTTTTTTATTCAATGCCTGATTAACCAATTCAAAGGGTAGCCCCTTAGGCAGGATATCCGATAGCAGCACCCGGCCGACGGTGGTCTTTACTCGTCGCAAGACCTTGTGGGTATGGCCAGCCTCATCGGTCTCCTCCTGCGGTAAACGCACCTCGATACGGGCATGGAGATCGATCCGCTGGCTCCGGTTAGGATTCTCGTAGGCACGATGTACTTCTTGGATATTGGTAAACCTCATACCTTCACCCTGAGCGTTGATTTGCTCGCGAGTCAGGTAGTACAGGCCGAGGACGACATCCTGAGAGGGTACAATGATTGGCTCGCCGTTCGCTGGGCTGAGGATGTTGTTGGTGGACATCATCAGTGCACGGGCTTCAAGCTGTGCCTCGATGGACAACGGGACGTGTACTGCCATCTGGTCGCCGTCGAAGTCGNNTGCGGTGCAGACCAGCGGATGCAATTGAATTGCCTTACCCTCGATCAAGGTCGGCTCAAAAGCCTGAATACCCAGCCGGTGCAAGGTCGGGGCGCGATTGAGTAACACCGGATGTTCGCGGATCACCTCTTCGAGGATATCCCACACTGCCGGCTCCTCGCGCTCGACCATTTTCTTGGCAGCCTTGATCGTGGTGGACAGTCCCTTGAATTGCAACTTACTGAAGATGAATGGCTTGAACAATTCCAAGGCCATCTTCTTGGGCAATCCGCACTGGTGCAAGCGTAAGGTGGGGCCGACCACAATGACCGACCGGCCGGAATAATCCACTCGCTTGCCGAGTAGATTCTGGCGGAACCGGCCCTGTTTGNNCAACATGCGCTTTTCGTTGCGGACAATGATGTCCGGAGCCGCCAATTCCAGCAACCGCTTGAGCCGGTTATTACGGTTGATCACCCGCCGATACAGATCATTGAGATCGGAAGTGGCGAAACGGCCACCGTCCAATGGCACCAATGGCCGCAGATCAGGTGGTAGCACCGGCAATACAGTCAACACCATCCACTCAGGCTTGTTCCCAGAGTTCAGGAATGATTCCACCAGCTTAAGTCGCTTGGACAGCCGCTTGAGTTTGGTTTCGGAACTGCATTCCAGGATTTCCTGGCGGAGTTGTGCGACGAGCTGTTTTAAATTCAAGTCATGCAACAGCTGGTGAACTGCCTCAGCACCCATCCGGGCATCGAATTCGTCACCATGTTGTTCAACCGCTTCCAGATATTGCTCATCAGTCAGCAGGCTGCTTCGCTCCAGTGGAGTCATGCCCGGATCGATGACCACATAGGATTCAAAGTATAATACCCGCTCAATGTCGCGCAGGGTC
>DDST01000143.1:0-8211 GCA_002343485.1 Proteobacteria bacterium UBA2383 | reverse complement strand
GAAGGTCCGGTAGTTGATCGTTTCGGGTTTTTTGACCTCGCCACGGCTCCAGGCACGGACCATCTCCGGCGAAGCCAGACCGATGCGAATAGCGTCGAAATCCTCGATCTCATCGAACGTCTTGAACGGATTCAGCAGGTCTTTCATCATCAGCACTTTCTCGCGAGAGACCCCAGCCTTCCGGCCGGGGAGGGATAGCAAAGTGGGATAGGCTTCCGGCCGGTCATCAAGCCGGCTGGGAGCCCGGCTCCACAGACTCTAATGGCAAAAAATAAACCAGGACACTTATTCCGCTGGTGGTAGCGTTATATCGCTTTCCAGATCAATGTTGATGCTCAACGAGCGGATTTCCTTGACCAGCACATTAAACGACTCTGGCATTCCAGCCTCCATGCGATGGTTACCATCGACGATGTTCTTGTACACCTTGGTGCGGCCGTTTACATCATCAGATTTGACCGTCAGCATTTCCTGCAAGGTATAGGATGCGCCGTAGGCTTCCAGTGCCCACACTTCCATTTCACCAAAGCGCTGACCGCCAAACTGTGCCTTCCCGCCGAGCGGTTGCTGAGTCACTAGGCTATACGGACCGGTGGAGCGGGCATGCATCTTGTCGTCCACTAGATGGTTCAGCTTGAGCATGTACATGTAACCGACTGTGACGGGTCGATCGAACGGCTCGCCGGTACGGCCATCGCACAGCGTAGTCTGGCCGTTTTCCGCCAATCCTGCCAGCTGCAACAATTCACGCATTTCCTGCTCGCTAGCGCCATCGAATACCGGTGTCGCGATCGGCACACCGCCGCGCAGATTGTGGCACAGCGTCAACAGTTCCTGGTCATTGATTTGTTGTAAATCAACCGTTTGTCCGCCGATCTGGTTGTAAATCTGATCCAGGAATACTCTTAGATCGTCAAGCTGTGCCTGAGCATCTAACAAGCGGCCCAGTTTAAATCCTAGGCCTTTAGCTGCCCATCCCAGATGGGTTTCCAGCACTTGGCCGACATTCATTCGTGACGGCACTCCCAGTGGATTCAATACGATATCTACGGGTGTGCCATCTTCCAGATAAGGCATATCTTCTTGCGGCACGATCATCGATACGACGCCCTTGTTACCGTGGCGTCCGGCCATCTTGTCGCCTGGCTGAATACGACGCTTGACCGCCAGATAGACCTTGACCATCTTTAATACACCAGGGGGAAGATCATCACCCTGGGTTAGCTTGCGGCGCTTTTCGTCAAACTTCTGGTCGAAATCCTTGCGCTGTTGATCCAGTTGCCGGTTGATTTTTTCCAGTTGCTCATTCAATTCTTCCGCCTGCATGCGGATTTGGAACCACTGCCCACGCCGTAGATTGATCAGATATTCAACTGTGACCCGTTCGCCCCCGCGCAGTCCTTCAGGGCCACCTTCAGCCGGTTGGCCAACCAGCATTCGCTCCATGCGTTGATACAGATCATCTTCCAGAATACGCAACTGGTCATTCAGATCCTTGCGAATACGTTTCAGCTCCATTTCTTCGATCTGCAGTGCCCGTGAATCCTTCTCCACTCCATCGCGGGTAAAGACGCGCACGTCGATCACTGTACCATCCATGCCAGAGGACACTCGCAGCGAGGTGTCCTTCACGTCCGATGCCTTCTCGCCAAAGATCGCCCGTAGTAGCTTCTCCTCTGGGGTCAACTGGGTTTCACCTTTGGGTGTTACCTTGCCGACCAAGATGTCCCCGGTCTTAACCTCTGCACCAATGGAGACGATACCCGCCTCATCGAGCCGGGACAGTGCGCTTTCGCTGACATTGGGAATATCGGCGGTAATCTCTTCCGGTCCCAGTTTGGTATCTCGGGCGACACAGGACAGTTCTTCGATATGGATGGTGGTGAAGCGATCCTCCTGTACCACCCGTTCGGAGATCAGGATCGAATCTTCGAAGTTATAGCCGTTCCAGGGCATGAAGGCGNNGCCCAGGGCCAGCTCGCCCATGTCAGTGGATGGACCGTCAGCTAATACATCGCCGCGCGCCACCCGGTCTTCTACTTGCACCAGTGGCCGCTGATTGATACAAGTGTTCTGATTGGAACGGGTATACTTGGTCAGGTTGTAAATATCTACGCCGGGCTCACCCGCTTCAGTTTCAGCATCATTGACGCGTACGACAATGCGTCCAGCGTCAACCGAATCTACCACGCCACCACGCCGGGCGATAACACAGACTCCCGAATCACGAGCGACAATTCGCTCCATACCGGTGCCGACCAGTGGCTTTTCAGCACGGAGGGTGGGCACTGCCTGGCGCTGCATGTTGGATCCCATCAGAGCCCGGTTGGCGTCGTCATGCTCTAGGAACGGGATGAGTGCTGCTGCAACCGAAACGATTTGCTTGGGCGACACGTCCATGTACTGCACCCGGTCAACGGCGAGTAATGCAAATTCATTCAGGTGACGGCAGGACACCAGATCGTCTGTCAACCGGCCTTCGGCGTCCAGCGCTGCATTGGCCTGAGCGATGACATACTGGCCTTCCTCAATCGCCGACAAATAGTCGATCTGGTCCATGACACGGCCATTTTCGACCCGCCGGTAGGGCGTTTCCAGAAACCCATAGGGATTGGTGCGGGCGTAAACCGCCAGCGAGTTGATCAAACCGATATTCGGCCCTTCTGGGGTTTCAATAGGGCAAACCCGGCCATAGTGAGTAGTATGAACATCGCGCACCTCGAAACCTGCGCGCTCACGGGTCAGGCCGCCTGGCCCCAGCGCTGACACCCGCCGCTTATGGGTCACTTCGGACAGCGGGTTATTCTGATCCATGAATTGCGATAATTGCGAGGAGCCAAAGAATTCTTTAATGGCAGCGCCGACTGGCTTGGCGTTAATCAGATCCTGCGGAGTCAAACCTTCAGCCTCCGCCAGGCTCAGCCGTTCCTTAACCGCGCGCTCAACTCGCACCAACCCGATACGAAATACATTTTCGGCCATCTCACCAACGCAGCGAATGCGCCGATTGCCTAGGTGGTCAATATCATCAACCTGACCCCGGCCATTACGGATATCGATCAAGGTCTTGAGTACCGCCAGGATGTCCTCCATGGACAACACGCCAGGGGGATAGTCCTTGGCGGGTATGCCGGGGATCGGCTTCTGATTGTAGCCCACCCGGCTGTTAAACTTCATGCGTCCCACGTCGGATAGATCATAGCGCTCTGGGAGAAAGAACAGGTCATGTAACAGGCGTTGCGCAGCATCCTTGGTTGGTGGCTCGCCAGGGCGCATCATCCGGTAGATTTCCACCTGAGCGTCCCACTGGGTACGCGTCGTATCAGCACGTAGGGTGTTGGCAATAAAAGGACCATGGTCAACATCGTTAACATAGAGTGTTTGGAATTCAGCGATGTCGCTAGCCAGGATTTTCTCCAGCTTGTCCGAAGTCAATTCATCATTCGCTAATCCCAGCGCCTCACCCGTCCTTGGATCTATCAGGTCATGCGCTAGGATCTTGCCGACCAGATCTTCAACATGCACCACGAAAGTATTGATGCCGGCTTTCGTTAATTCGCGTACATGTTTTTGCTTGATTCGCTCGCCAGCCTTGACAATGGTCCGTCCGTCGATGGCAATATCGGAACTGGCAGTTTCACCCTGCAGACGTTCGGGCGCTAAAAGCAGGGTCATCTGCTCGCCCTCAATCCGCACGGTGTTGGTGTCAAAGAAGATTTCGAGAATCCGCTCGTTGACGCTGCGCGCCTGTGGATCGTTGGGATTGGGTTCGTCAAACAACGCCCGCAACAGGATGGTCACTGGCAGTTTGCGGCGGCGGTCAATGCGTGCATATAGCACATCCTTGACATCGAATTCAAAATCCAGCCACGACCCTCGATAAGGAATAACCCGCGCTGAGAACAACAACTTGCCAGAAGAGTGGGTCTTGCCTTTATCATGATCAAAGAATACACCCGGCGAACGGTGTAACTGGGAAACCACTACTCGTTCAGTGCCATTGATGACGAAGGTCCCGTTGTCGGTCATCAGCGGCAATTCGCCCATATAAACTTCATTTTCGCGAATGTCCTTGATCTTGGACGCCCCCGCTTCAGCATCCTTGTCCATCAACACTAGCCGCAGACGCACCCGTAGTGGCGCAGCATAGGTTTGCCCGCGCAATTGACATTCACGCACGTCAAAGTTTGGTTCGCCAAGCCGGTAACTGACATACTCCAACTGGGCATTACCCGAATAGCTAATAATTGGGAATACTGAACGTAGGGCGGCATGCAATCCGATTTCGCGGCGTTCACCCGGCAGCGTTTCGACTTGCAGAAACTCGCGATACGAGTCCAGTTGGAGCGCCAGCAAATAAGGTACATCGAGAATGCTGGAGCGCTTGCCGAAATCTTTACGAATGCGTCGTTTTTCAGTAAAGGTGTAAGCCATCGAGATTCCTCTGACGGGAGTGCCGGCCTAGGGCGAAAGCCGCCCGATTCCATGATTTAGTCCGGTTCGGCCTTTGGCCATCCGGAATACCGGTCTTCCCTGACCGGATCAAAAGAAAACCGGCCAGCGACACAAGGCCGCTAGCCGTTATTGCTGAGGTCGATCCTGGACCAGTCGAGGCTGCAAATGCCCATTGAAAGGGTCATCGCCGGATTTACTTAATCTCAACCTTGGCGCCAGCTTCTTCCAGCTTCTTCTTGACGTCCTCAGCCTCAGCTTTGGGAATGCCTTCCTTAATAGTTGAGGGGACGCCCTCTACGGCATCTTTGGCTTCCTTCAACCCCAGACCGGTTAGAGCACGCACGACCTTGATGACTTCGACTTTCTTCTCGCCAAAGCTGGTCATCACCACATCAAACTCAGTCTTTTCTTCAACTGGCGCGGCAGCAGCAGCGGCTACGGGGGCAGCGGCCACAGCAGCGGCAGCACTGACGCCGAACTTTTCCTCCATCGCGGAAATCAGCTCTACGATCTCCATCACGGTCATGCCAGCGATGGCGTCCAGCATCTCTTCTTTCGAAAAAGCCATTAAAATTTACTCCTGGTAGGAACCTGGAAAATGCGGAATTAGGCGGTTTTGCGCTCAGGCAGCTTCTTTTTGCTGCCGGATTGCGTCGATGGTGCGCACCAATTTGCCAGGAATTTCATTGAGAGTCCGCGCGAATTTATCGAGCGGCGCCCGCAGGGTTGCCATGAGCAAGCTGATTGCTTCGTCACGGGTTGGCAGGCTGGCCAGACGATCCAACTCATAGGCTGAATAGACCTGTCCACCGACTGCCAAGGCTTTAACGATCAGCTTGTCGTTAGTCTTTTCCTTCAGAAATTCCTTGAAGATACGTGCCGCTGCACCTGGATCCTCCTGGGAAAACGCCAAAATCAGCGGTCCCACCAGACTGGGTTGCAGACATTCAAACTCAGTACCCTGCACGGCACGCCGTGCCAGAGTATTCTTGACGACACGCAGATAGACGCCGGTTTCCCGCGCTTTGACACGCAGGCTAGTGAGCTGAGCGACGCTCAACCCTCGATACTCGGCGGCGATCACGGAGTGCGCACTGGCAGCGACCTTGGCGACTTCGGCCACCACCGCCTGTTTTTCTGCCAGATTGAGACTCATCAGTTTTCCTCATAAGTTTTTTCTCCATAGTTATGGAGAAAAGGGAAACGGTAGCCTGACCAGGAAATCCGGAAGGGCTTTACCGTCTGCGCAGGGGCTTCCAGTCGAAACCGGAGGCAATTAAGCTCAAAAGCGCCTGCGGTCTTTGACGCTGGCCAATAAAACTGGCCGGCCCAAAGCCTGTATGTGGATTCGGCTTCAGAATGATAATGTGGCCTGATCCACAGCCAATCCTGGCCCCATGGTGGTGGAGACGGTCACCCGGCGCATATAAACGCCCTTAGAGGTTGAGGGTTTGGCTTTTTGTAAATCGTGTAATAGCGCTTGCAGGTTTTCCTGCAGTTGGCTCGTAGCGAAATCGACTTTACCCAAGGTGCAGTGGATAATACCAGCTTTATCAGTACGGTAGCGCACCTGACCAGCCTTGGCATTACGAATCGCACCAGCTACATCGGAGGTGACCGTACCGACTTTAGGGTTGGGCATCAGACCGCGCGGGCCAAGGATTTTCCCCAATTGCCCCACGATTCGCATTGCGTCCGGTGAGGCGATCACTACATCAAAGTCCATATTGCCAGCTTTGACCGATTCGGCCAGATCTTCAAAGCCCACTATATCAGCGCCTGCTGCTTGGGCGGCCTCAGCGTTGGCCCCTTGTGCGAATACTGCAACGCGCACCGTCTTGCCGGTACCATGAGGCAGCACCGTCGCACCGCGTACTACTTGATCCGACTTGCGGGGATCGACGCCCAGATTGACGGCGACGTCTACCGATTCCCGGAATTTAGCGCTCGATAATTCCTTAAGCAAATCCAGCGCTTCTGGCGCTGGATAGATTTTGCTGGGTCCAAGTTTGGCATGGATTGCCTTCAGACGCTTAGAAAGTTTGGCCATGATTCAAATTCCCTCGACATTTAGGCCCATGGATCGAGCGCTGCCTGCGATCGTGCGCACGGCGGCATCCAGATCGGCAGCCGTCAGATCGGGCATCTTGGCCTTGGCCACCTCTTCCAATTGCATGCGGGTGGCTGTGCCAACTTTGTTCGTGTTGGGTTTGGGGCTACCTTTACTAATGCCCAGCGCCTTTTTCAGCAACACCGACGCCGGTGGAGTCTTCATGATAAAGGTAAAGCTACGGTCACTATAAACCGTGATCACGACCGGAATTGGCAGTCCTGGCTCAAGGTGCTGAGTCTGAGCGTTGAATGCCTTGCAGAATTCCATGATGTTCACCCCGTGTTGACCCAATGCAGGGCCGACTGGCGGACTAGGGTTAGCTTTGGCAGCCGCGACTTGCAGCTTAACGTATGCATTGACTTTCTTTGCCATAACGGTTCCTGCCGGGTGCGAACGCCTTGCGGCTCCCCGAATGAATCGCCCAACTCGCGGGCAGTGGAAATAGCGGCCAGCTAGTGCCGGTCAGCGGGATACTTTTTCGACTTGACTGAATTCGAGCTCCACCGGGGTGGTCCGTCCAAAGATCATTACTCCGACGCGCAACCGGTTCTTTTCATAATTAACTTCTTCGACCACACCTTCGAAGTCATTGAATGGACCATCGGTAACCCGAACCATTTCCCCTGGTTCGTAGAGCACCTTGGGTTTGGGTTTATCAACGCCTTCTTGAATTCGCTGCAAGATCGCCTGAGCTTCTTTCTCGGAAATCGGCGCGGGCCGATCACTAGTACCACCAATGAAGCCCAGCACCTTGGGCGTATTACGGACCAAGTGCCAAGTGTCATTATCCATTTCCATTTGCACTAGTACGTAGCCGGGAAAGAATTTGCGGTCGCTCTTCCGTTTTTGGCCATCGCGCATCTCCACAACTTCTTCAGTGGGCACCAGGATTTGCCCAAATTGATCTTTGGCATCCTCGCGATTGATTCGTTCCAACAATGAGCGTTTGACCTGTTGCTCGAAGCCGGAATAGGCTTGTACGACATACCAACGCATGGTCATAACGCTACTCCATTACCCGGTAACCAAGCGAACCAGCCACAGCAATAACATATCGAACAGCCACAGTAGGATGCCCATTAACACCACCATGGCGAGAACGATAAGCGTAGTTTGTGTCGTTTCGGCGCGGGTCGGCCAAACAACTTTACGCAGTTCAGAACGGGCACCGCGGATAAATTCTAGGGTGTCGGCGCCGGGCTCAGTTTTCAGAGCAATAGCAACCGCTGCCCCGGCTGCAAACAGCAGCCCTATAACCCGCACTACCAGAATCAACTGGTTTGCAAACGCGTAAAAAGCTACTAGTGCAATCAATATCAGAGCACCTGCAGCTACCAGTTTGAGAGTATCGGAGCGACTCAAGATTTGCGTTTCGGATTTAGTCAAATTCATGCGGGTTTTGGCTTTATGTTCTCCAGGAAATATCCGTCCATCGGGAGGATGGTAAGCGGAATCTGAAGCCTGCCATGAGAGATATGGCAGGCCAGGAGGGTCTCGAACCCCCAACCTGCGGTTTTNNAGACCGCTGCTCTACCAATTGAGCTACTGGCCTGTATTTATTTATACAGTGGATTTCCCGTTTGACCGGCAATCCACTGTATGTAGCACTGGATCAAAAATCACTCGATAATCTTAGCGACGAC
>DDST01000003.1 GCA_002343485.1 Proteobacteria bacterium UBA2383 | reverse complement strand
GATCGCCTTGACGACGATCCAGTCCACCTTGGCGTCTTGGCAGGCGACGTACAGGCCCGCGCCTTCCATTTCGCCGCCAATCGCTTCCCGCCCCCATTGCTTGAGCTGCTCGCGATAATCAAGCTGATCCACCAACTTCTCACCAGAGAGAACCAGGCCAAAGCGGACTTTCGCGTTGGAATCATCCCAACTCAAATCGGCGTGGCGGAAGTAGTCGATCAGCCGTGTGGATGCATGCGGCTTGTCGCCACGCGGGATGATCTCCTGGCCGACCCGTTGCAAGTCATAGAGTTGCAGTTGTTGCGAGACCAAAATATCGCCGATGTGCTGTTTCTTTTCGTCCACGCCGAAGGCAATGCCCACCAACACGACCGCGCGCGGCTGGAGCGCTTCGATCCCTTTTTGCACGGCCTGTTGCGAAGCGCCCAGACTGCCCGAACCCATTTCGGTCAATCCCAGGAACACCCGGGTACCTCGGACTTCGCCGAGATCTTGATAGATGCGGTCGTTCACCGGCACAGGACAGGCGGGCTGGTCGGTCAGCTTGCTGAAAGCATCGATGACCGCCCGGCTTTCGACTTTGGTGGCGGTGACGATCAGGACATCGGCTTGCAGCGTCATTGCGATGGGTCTCTCTGTCTTAATTTGCTGCTGAAGAGCATAGCTCTATAGCAATCCTACTGGAGTNNCCGCCGCTAACGCGGCTTCCCCCTTTGCCAAGGGGGGGTGGGGGGGATTTTGCTGTCGGACACGACAACAACTCAATTTAGGAGCGCTATATGGTAAGCTGGAAGCAAATGACTGACTTCGGTCAATACCGGCCACGTCGTCAAGATGAACCCGCCGGCTGACGCCGACGATTCAAGGCGCGCTTGAATGCTTTCAACGGGCGGGTGGCAAACATCTGGTTGCGCCCCACAGTTTGAATCGGTGTGATCTGGCCACGGCGCACGTACCGCCGGAAATTCGATACGGACATCTCCAGGTATTCAGCGGCTTCTTGCACGGTAAACAGCGCATCGGCTAAGTGTCCAAACACCTGCTCGTGCGTCACATCATCGTCCCGAAACGCTTGGTTTTCGAGCAGCAGGAAAAACTTGCCGCGCTCGGTCGCCGGCAAGGCATGGAGATCCTCGAACAATTCCTGGGCGGTGGTGGCATGGCTCATGGCGTCCTCTCGGTGCGCAAGTAGCGCTTGAGTTCCTCGTAAAAATTCTCGTGCGACCCGACCTGATAAAAATCGATCATCAAAAATGCGATCTCTGCGCGCGGTCGGCGTTGTTCGGCGGTCGGTGGGCGGTACGCCATCAAGTATTCCTGCCGCTGGAATTTAAATTTATGCACCCAGATCCCGGCCAGATCGCCGCGCTTGGCCTCGCCGATGTCTGGATTCGCGCAAATATCCTCGACCGCGTCCTCGATAACCAGTTGCAGCGGCTTGCGCGCTTTCTTAACGTACTGGCTGAAGGGTCGCTTGAAGTTCGCTTTCATGATTTGATAATAGATCAAAAACGATCAGATATAAAATCATGTTGACTGGCTGAACATTAAGCCACCACTCGCAATCCCCGCTCGCTGCCCCAGGTAAAGGGCACCACCACCCCACCGTTCTCGCGCAGCCGATCCATCAGGCGTTCTCCCAAATAGTCGGGGAGTTCGCCGACAGTCAGATTGCTGATCAGCACGGTCGGCTTGAGGTCTTCGTAGCGCCCGTTGAGCACGTCGAACAGCAGCAGTCGTTCGGCATCGCTACCAAATTGCATGCCGACCTCATCAAGGATCAGCAGGTCATGGCGCACCAAGCGCTCCATCACGTCACTCTCGCGTTCAGCGTTTTCCGGTCGCCAGGTCTCCCGGATCGTGCGCAACAGCGCTCGGACGCCCGCAAAGCGCACGTCGTAGCCCTCCATCAACAGCGCTTTCGCCAACGCCACAGAAAGATGGGTCTTGCCGGTGCCCGGGCCACCACAGATCAGCAAACCGGTTCCCCGCTCGGCCAGCGCCGCAAAGTGTTCAGCATAGCGGCAAACGGTACCCAACACCTTACGCTGCTCCGCTGTTCGGACGCGGTAGTTCTCGAAATCCCGCTCCCAAAATCGCAGCGGTAAACCGGCCATCCGGTAGCGTTGGGCGAGAGCGCGTCGGCGCTCCTCGGCAACCCGAGCCTCAGCCTGCCGGTGTTCCTCGGCCGCTTGCTCAGCGGCGCACACTGGGCAAGCGGTCTTGATTTCCTGGTTCCATATCCGACGGATTTCGCCAGCGTACTCGCCGTGGGTCGAGCAGTGGAGGGTGGCTGGCTCGACCGACGGATTCAGCAATTCGGTTAGGGATTGGGTACTCATACGGTAACCTCCAACTCCGTGGCAAAACCGGCGGTCTCTAGGTACTCCGCCGGGTTCGTGGTTGGTTCGCGCAGCGGACGGCGATGACCGTTGTAGGATCGTACAGGCGTCCGAGGAGGTGCGGACGGCTGGAAATGCTTGTCCTCGAACACACACCCACGCCAGCCGGACGCGATGGCTGTTTCCACCAACGCTACGGGGTTGTGGCCATAGCCTCTGGCTTTGTCCAAATGGTGCAGCGTCAATCGGGCAGCTTGGGGAGTCAGCGGCTTCTTGAGGGCACGCCGATGATCGATGAATGCTTGCCATACCGATTCCGGTAACCAGTCCGGCGCGGGCGGTAGGTCCTGAATCGCCTTCTCCTTGGTCGAAGATTGACCCGATTGGCCCGACAACGTCGAGTCCACCGGCTGGATCGGTAGAGTCACGGGAAGAATCTCTGTATCCGCTACCCGTAGAAGGTCGATCGGCGTAGACGGCTCAATGGGCAACGATATGACGGGCGTGGAGAGTTCGACGCATGTCGCCCACCTTTCGGTTTCCCTCTTCTCTTCTTCATATGGAGAAGGAGAAGGAGAAGGAGAAGGAGTTAACAGCGTGTCAACGGTCGTCGAAGAGTCGTTGAACGATCGTTCAACGGTCGTTAATCGGGCCGGTTCCGCTTTCAGTCGGGCAAACTCCTGGGCACTGATTTCATCAATACCTTGTTCACGCAATGTCTTATAAATTTCCGGGTGAGTCTTCGCCATCCGGGAAAATCGGGCTTTATTGCCACGGTTGTCCACACCGGCCACCCAAGGATTGTGCTGAAGCCACTCGTGAAGGGTATAACCCTGTTCGTTCTGATCCAGCCAACGCAGCTCGACCAGCGTCTCTATAAACACACCGGGTTCACCGGGCCACTGGGCGGCGATCTCAATGTCTTCCTCGTCCAGGGGGTGTTGAACGGTCGTTAAACGATCGTTTCCGCCCCCGAGGTTGCCATCCGGGCGGTTCAGCGCGGCCCAACTCCACAGTTCAATCAGCGACTTTACACCCTGAAAACCCAAGCGCCGTTCGAGCTTGATGGTCTTGGGATGATTGATAAACTGGACTGAAATACGAATATCGGTGTTCATGAACCCACTCCCTTAACGACGATTGCGAGCCGCGTAGTCCGACTGAAAGCAAAGGGACTGATACGCGTTCAGGTCACGAATCAGCTCCTGGAGGAAGCGGCAGCACCGATGCGCCTGCACCGGCGCCACCTTCAGGTGGTTTTGCAACGCTTCGATATCATCCGGCACGATTTCGTTGAATCGAATCCACCAGATCTCCATCAACAACCCCGCTAGCAATGTTGGCTCCAAGAGAGGTAGCCCCCGCTCACGCGCAACGGTGGCAACCCGCTCCAGTGTGGGTTCGATGCGTTTTGCCAACAGCGCGTTGGCAATTTCACACAGGGGGTTTCTGATAGAATCTGGAACTTCGTCCAGGCGAGGATCACCGATGGGGTCTTGCAGTAGATCCCACATCCGTTCATCGTCGTCCCCGATCTCGAGGTCCGTGTGGCCTTGTACACTCGGCAGATGCGGTTGCGGTTTAGTGCGGGCCATGGATGAACCCCTCCTTTTGCGAGGGGTCTTGCTGTTCGAGCCGTGCGCGCAGTCGCTGCGTACCCTGTCGGGTCCGATCCAATCGATCTTGAGTCAACTGGACGATCACCCCACACTGGCGGGCGAGTCCATCGAGGTCGCGCTGGAAGGCCACCAGCGTAGGCGCCAACCAACATGTTCTGGTCAACCGGGGACGAGGCGTCTCGGCATCGCTGAGATTAGGTCGCCACGTCTGGGCGAGCTGAACAAACTGCGCTTGCAGAATTCTCAATTCGTCGAGTTGCTGTTGGAGCAGGTCGTCTGCATCCAGCGCGGAAGGCGGGGAAACGGAAGGGACGGACAAGGATACGGCGCAAAGAGAAAGGGACGCCGCAGGGATACAGCCATCGGGCATGGTAGCCATCGCTGACCTCCTGATTAGGTCGGTACTGGTCAGGTTCTGGCTGGTGTAAAAGCACCGGTCAGAACCGCTTTTTCTATCAATACAGTAAGTTTAGTACCTTTTTTGGTTCCCACAAGCGGGAATCGGTACCTCAAGCCGGCGAATGCCGATAACGTCCGAACACAGATCATGTCTCACCTCGGATGAAGCTCGCCCACAAACATCCTATTTCCTGGTTCGGGAAATAGCGCATTGTTGTGTGGCCGGTCCACCGCGTTATGATGAGACAGGCAGGATGAATTGAAAGGGTTAAGTAGGGTTCTGGCCCTGTTTACAAGTCAGATCTACAGACATGCACTGCCGAGACGCACCCTGCGCGTACTTCGTCAGTCCTTCATGTCTCAATACAACTGTATAAAATAAATCCGACCCCTGCAATCGACCGCTCGAAAAATTTTTAGGTGGCGTTGCGAATGATGAGAAAGGATGGGCCGGTGTGTTAGTGACCGGGTCGAAACTGGTTTAAAAAAGCCCGTGCCTCTCGTACCTTTTCACGTGCTGGGGTGCTTGTGCATTTCTTTGCAGCGGGGTGACTGAGAATTTCGCTGGCCGAAAGAATGTCTTCGGCGAGAGCGACTGCTTTCACATTGGTGGCTGATGCGCGCGCGACCAAGGCTTGAAAGGCGTGTCGTTCCGAAATCTGGAGAAATCCCATGAGCACCCCCAGTGCTTTGTTAACGCAGTGATTGTTCCGCAGGGCACGGTGCAGGTTGCGCTGTTCCCGACCCCGTTCCAGTGCCACGCGCACCTGCCGCAAAAAACTCTCGGCGTCGAGCGGTTTGACCAGATAACCCAATGCGCCTTTTTCGATGCAGGCCTGGATCGCCTCGGGCGACCGATCAATGGTGAGGGCGAGAAAGGGCACCTCTGGTTGGAGCAAACCGGCAAGCTCAATCCCGGACACATCCGGTAAATGCAGGTCAACGATGGCCAAATCCGGGGACGGGTTCCGAGCGGCGGCCAAGCCGCTCATGCCGTCACGGGCCGAAGTGACGTGATAGCCCTCGGCCGTGAGCAGCGCGGTGAGCAGTTGGCACGTCAAGTCACAGTCGTCAACGACCAGAATACGAAGAGGGGCTTTTTCAACGGACATTGATGCAGTACTCCCCATCAGTCAGGGGCTAGAGAAGCGATTCAATCATCTCATGACCCCTTTAATCTCCCTGAGTCGATGAGGCCGGTCGACCCCGTCGCAAGGCCCGGCGAACCGCGCGCACCAAATCGGTTTCACTGATCGGTTTCGTCAACACCCGATCCGCACCGGCCGCCAGAATACGTTGGTGCGTGGGTCTATCGGCACTGGCGGTAAAACCCAGGATCGGCAATCGGCCGCCGGTCGGCCACTGGCGGATGTCCTGAATCGCCGCGATGCCATCCTTACCGGGCATTTGGATATCCATCAGAATCAGGTCAATCCCCGGTTCCGCCGCCATCGCCACTGCGGTATCGCCATCGCCCGCTTCCCGCACCTGTGCGCCATTTTCACGCAACTGGTTCGCCATGATCATTCGATTGATGTCATAGTCCTCGACCACCAGCACGGTCTGACCGGCCAGGGGTAAAGGCGGTGGTGGCAAGGAAGGAACCACCGATCCGGGTTCTGAAATCCCGGCCGGGGCGACATCCCGGAAGGCGTGCGCCAGCGCCGTATGCAATTGGGCGCGCGTCGCGCCAGACCAGAGCGCCAGGGTGATGGGGGTGTAAGGTTCTTGGTCAATGGCTTCGTCATCACCTTGACTTTCCAACGTGACCAGAAGGGGCGCCCACGGGCGAAGTCCTTCGCGGGTCACCGCCCGCGCTGTATCGGACCCGGTGAAAAGGTTCTGGATGATCAGTACATCATAAGGGTCAGCCTCGACCGGCAGAACCGCCAGCGCGGACGGGGCGATGGCCCACTCGTAGACCCCGATCCCCAGACTGGCCAGACGCGCGCGGACCGAGGCACGGAACGACGATCGTTCATCGACCACCAACGCCCGCCGACCGGGTGGGATACCGGCGGTCACCAGCGGACGTCCACTGGTCACCTCATCCGGCAACCGGAAGGGCAGCACCACAGTAAACGTCGAGCCGCATTCCAATGTGCTGGCGACGGTGACGTGCCCTCCCAGGAGATCGCAGTAGCCTTTGACGATCGACAGGCCCAATCCGGTACCGGGATACCGGCGATTAAGGGCCTCGTCCACTTGCTCAAACGGCGCGAAAATCGATTCCCAGCGGTGGGCCGGAATGCCACAACCGGTATCGATGACCTGCAAACGCACGACCCACTGAGAAAACGAAATTGCATCATCCTCGGGTCGAGCCAAATCGACGCACACCACGATCCCGCCGGTTTCCGTGTACTTGACGGCGTTCGCCAGCAGGTTGGCCAGAATCGCCCACAATGCCTTGCCATCGCTTTCCAGGAAGGTGGGCACGTCCGGTGCGACGATCACATCCAGATAGAGCCGCCGCTGAAT
Source organism: Proteobacteria bacterium UBA2383 (assembly GCA_002343485.1). Taxonomy (GTDB): domain Bacteria; phylum Pseudomonadota; class Gammaproteobacteria; order Competibacterales; family Competibacteraceae; genus UBA2383. The sequence continues at coordinate 4,070 of DDST01000003.1, read as the reverse complement.
CAGCAACGGTTCCAGCGGCGCGCTAATCGCTTCCAACTCGGTCCACACATCCAGGGGCGCCAGTGTCGGGGTGTATTTACCTTTCTCCAGTTGGGTAAAGTCCAGAATGTCGCTGATGTGCCGATACAAGGTGGTGGTGGCGGTCAGAATGGTATGCAGGGTCCGCGCCTCGACCTCATCGCGGACGATTTTCAGCCGCTGTTCCACCAACCCTTGAATCGAGTACAAGGGGGTGCGCATTTCGTGCGAGACCTTGGCCAGGAACAGGCTTTTTGCTTGATTGGCCTGTTCGGCGGCTCGCGATTGGACCTGCAATGCTTCCAAGGCTTGCTGATACTCAGCGCGGACCTTGGCGAGTTCCTGCTCCAGATGCGCCTTACCGCGCGCAAGGGTGTCGGCCAGGAGGTTGACACCCTCCTGGAGGATCCCCAATTCGTTGACGTCGGTTTGCGGCAAGCGTGTAGCGAGTTCTCCGTTCTTAATGCGCTGGATGGCAGCCGCAATCTGGCTAATGGCGCCCGACAGGCGACGCCCAGTCCCATGCGCCAATCCGGTCGCGCCGGCGAAGGTCAGCAGGACCAGACTCAAATCCAGCCACAAACGTCGTCGCCAGCGCGACTGTGCGTCGGCAATCGACAACACCACCGCCACGTCACCCAGCGGCCGCGGTGACCGCGTGGTCGTAGAGAGGGCCAACGGCCGCAGCAGCACGGGCGCCATGAACCGCACGCGGTCTCCCGGCGCGGGAGCGACCACCCCATCGGCACGATCTTCCCATGCGGGTTCCATGGAGTCGGCGGCCGGTAGCCGGTACAGCACCCGCGCGTCCGAGTCAGTGACCGTGACCCCCTGCACGGGGGTTCCCAGAATGACGGTTGCGGGCTGGATGGTGGCCTCGACGATGGCCGGTAACTGCTCCAGCGCGCCCGTGGCCAATGTGTATTCCAGGGCGCCGGCCAGTTGGGCCGCCAGCAACTGGCCGTGTTGCTCCAGTAATTGCCGGTTGTGCTGGACGTTGCCTTGATAGACCACGAACACCAACAAGCCGGTGATGACCAGCGCGGGGGTCAGGGCGATCATCATGATCTGGCGATGGATGCTCAGTGGGCATACGCGATGTTTGAAGGAAAACATGGAATTAATCCCTCGGAAACCATGACTGGGCGCGCGTCATGGCGTCGGCCGAAATGCCCAGCGTTTGCGCGACCGTGCGATTGATCACGACGCGCACCGCCGTCGGATAGGCGGGTGCGGGCGTGCGACCGTGCGCCAGTTCATCAATAAACAGCCGCATCTGCTCGGGTAAGCGCGCCTCGTCGGCCACCACGGCCGCCAATACCCCGGCCTCGACATACCGGGCGGTCAGCCCGCCGAATACCGGTACGCCCTGGCGAAGGGTCATCAACAGTAGCGGTTTGAGCGACCATTCGTTGATCAGCGTGGTGTCGGGGGGTAATAGCACCGCATCCAGGCTTGCCAGACGTGGGCGCAAGGCGCGCACCGCCTCCAGATCATCAACCACTCCCATTTCGTCCAAGGTGAACCGCAAACGCTGCGCCTCGGCCCGGAGCGGAAGCAACCACGCGGGCGCGGGGGTCGGCACCCATACCCCTACTGTTTTGACGTCGGGTCGCAAGATGCGTATTAATTGAAGGTTCAGCACTGGATCGGCTTCCAGGTAAAGGGCCGATACCTGATCGGGCGGCCGCAAGGCCAGCCAGGGTGTCACTTGTTGGCGGGACACCCGAACCACCAGCAGTGGAACGGCACATTCTTGTGTGACCGCTTGGGCCGCCTCCCGGTCAGCGGCCACGATGACGTCGGTGCGATCCGGTTGGCAACGCTCGGCAAGCGTCACATCGTGATTCGCCGTCGAAGCGAGCCGTGGCGTGCTCGCCGTGATGAGACCGCTCAACGGCTTGCCTGCCTGCGTGATGATCGACAGGGGTGTGGATCGCGCAGGTGGTAGCGGCCCGGATCCTTCCTGCACCCCCAAGAATAGCGGTGCTTCGCGGGCGAGAAACAAAACCGTTACCGTCTCCGTCGCCACTGCTTGAAGCGTGAGCCAGGCCATTAACAACCCGCTCCCGAAGATGCGTCGCCACATGCCCGCTCAAGTCCTTCGCTCAATCATCGAAGGAGATGCGGAAAAAGACGCTCCGGTCCCACGTCAGGTTGGGTAAGTAATCGTTGACGGGTCCCAGTAAATTCGCACCGATCACTTCGGCAAGCGCTGAGGTGGAGCCGAATTTGAACCGTTTGGCGACCCGCGCGCCTAGTTGGTGATAGCCGTCGATCAGTGGATCCCGGTACCACTGCATGTTGGACTGATAGTCATAGTTCACGCTGACCTGCCAGCCATTACCGAATGCTTGGCTGACCAGTAGCCCCAGCCCGTGGCGTGGCGCGCTCTGTTCGTAGCCAGCGTCGAAGCGGGTGTCCGAGGCGTCGATGTCGGTCAGCGCATAACTGGCGAACAGCCGGGTGCCCGATGGATTCCGCCAGTCCCACTGCGCTTCCAGCCCACGAACAGTCAGCGGATTTTCGTTGGAAAAATCCAGGGCCACGCCTGGCAACATGGTCGGTACATCGAGCACGGGTCGGTAGTACGTTCCGATGTAGTCGACATAGCGTTCTTGAAACAAGCGCAGGTCAAACTGGTTCCGTGCCGCTTGCCAATGGTAACCCACTTCCAGGGAACGGTTGATTTCCGGGTCGAGACCACCACTGGCGATCACCCCGTAAATCGTCAGCGGGACGTTCACTCCACGAATGATGGCGCGTCCCGCATTTTCGTAGAGCGTGGGTTGGCGAGAACCCGTTGCGTAGGCGATCCGCAAGGTTTGCCGATCATCAAGATGGTAGTGGACCGAGAGCCGGGGCAGGAAAAGCCATTGCTGAGTGAGTGAGGAGTGTTCCAGCAGGGCGCCAGCGTTCAGCACCCAGGCCGAATCGATTCGATATTCCCCATGGCCTGCCCACCAGGTGACCGCATTGTCGAGCGTTTTTTCGGTATCAAAATAACGCGGGGAATAGACCGCTTCATGGTAATAACCGAGGCCGGTCACGACACGCCATTGATCGGAGAAACGCCGAACATACTGGACATCGGCTTCGTACCGCTCTTCCTCAATTTCGTAATCGAACCGAAGGGTAATACCGGGGAGCAAGCGATCATTGAGAAAGCCCCGATCGTCATAATGGAAGACGTTATGTGACAGGGTCAATATCCACTCATCGTGGGCGGTTCCGGGTTTCCGCCATTGCAGGCTCTGGAAAGCGTCAGTGACCGGGAAATCGCGCGCTGGCGCCGGAAAGGTGGGATCGGGATCCTGAATCCCATAATCACCCCGGGCGAACCCAGCTTGCAGTTTCAATTCGCTACCCGATTCGAAGGGCACTTCGCCCATGAACGACAGACTGCTGTTACGCCGGTCATCGTAGACGTCCGGATAGCCGTCATCGCCCACGCTGGACAGGGAAAGGGTGTAGTCCATCGACCCCACCCGTCCGCCGTAGCGCAAGAACCCATCCGCGATGCCTGCGTTGCCGCCGGCGATGCGCGTAGAAAGGCCAGGATATTCGGCAGCGCTGCCGGTCTGGATGTTGATCACCGCCTGCAGGGCGTTGGAACCATACGCGGCGGCGGCCGGACCTCGCACCACCTCGATTCGTTCGATGTTTTCCAATGGAATTGGCAGGTTATTCCATTCGATCACCCCGCGTGAGTATTGAAAAATCCGCTGTCCGTTCAACAACAACAGGGTCCGCCGCGCGTACTCGTCGCTCAGGCCGTGATAGGTCGTCGTTGGCAAGCTGTTAATTTTGTAACCGACTTGGAAGCCCGGCACCAGCCGGAGGACGTCCACCAGCCGGCGCGCGCCCGAGGCTTCAATCAGTGCACGGTCGATGAGGGTCACCGTACTCGGGGCTTCGTCGAGGCGTTGCGGTAAGCGCGAGGGGGTGATCACTAACGGCGGATCGCCTCCTTCCACATTATCGCGATCACCGAGCGCCACCGCTTCGGCTACGACGTTCGAAGTCCCTCGGTAGTGCCCCAAGAATTTCTT
>DDST01000105.1 GCA_002343485.1 Proteobacteria bacterium UBA2383 | reverse complement strand
TCCATTTGCCGATATGAGCGAAAATATTATATGTTGTGAGCCTTGCAGTGTGGTGTAAAGTTTACCGACAATCTGGTTTCATACTGCTTCGCCTGCCCCTTCAAAGCCTTGTCGACTTGAAAAATGGCCCATTTGCCTTAAATCATCTTTCAGGCCCACATGATTCAACGCCAGTCAAATGGGGTAGGGCAGCGGTGTAAAATTTTCCGACACCCTACCGTGTTCCAGTAGATGAGCCTTGGCTGCTGCTCTGCCAATTACGCCTCACCCGGCATATCATCAAACCCTATCTATCCAAAACCACGCAAAACCACGCAAGACCACGCAAAACCACGCAAAACCAACCGCATGATCAAGGAACTGGGCAACAAGTTCGGTAGCTTCACTAAAGGCATGCGCTCTGGGATGAGGGAGGATGGGAAATACAGGAGATGTTGTTTATTCCAGCCCCAATAAGTGCCGGGCCTGATCTTCTGGAATCCCTGACGCGATCAAGCGATTCACCGCCTCCTGCAAACCTTCCTGGCGGACTTCCTGACGGCCTTGCTGACGGCCGATGCCATACGCTGCTCACGTATTGCATCTTTCTCGCCTCTTCTTCCGCCTTCAACATGGGCATGATGTGCTATTTAACAAACCACTGAACCAAATCAAAGTGTTTTCCATTCTTCAGGCGAAACAGCGAAAAATCGGTTTCATCAACCGTCAATACTCGACGTTCTCCATGTGCATTGGCCAACCAAACCAGTGCAGCGTCGGCAAAGTCGATATCATGATCCGCGTACTTTTGCAGATGCATAACGATCTCGGCGAAAGCGCTGCGCGGAGAAATGTCGTAAACCTCTATTCCGCCCCGCGCAACCCATTCAAGCAATTCCACCTTCGCTTGAACGTCAAGGAAGAAGCAGGTTTCTACAATCACAGGAGCTACCGTGAGCAAAGCTGCACGGTTACCGCGCAAATAATCAACGGCACCGTTATGCAAGGTATCACCCCGGATGTACAGAGCCACCAGAAAACCGGTATCAACCAGCAGACGAGCCACGGAACTTCATCCGTAATAATTGCTTGCTTTCCCGCGCGATGTCTCCACTATGGACGCGATCTGCTCCAAATCCATCCCGACCCAGTTCATAGGGTGTCGGGACCGGGGAGTCTTGCGCAAGCAGAGACTTCAAAGCCTGCTGGATGGCTTCATTCTCGGTCAGATGATGCGTCGCGCAGTAAGCAGCGAGCTTCTGCTCTAACGCGACGGGCAACTGGACGGAAAGTGTCATCGCTTTCTCCTCATGAATTCATTCATAGCAGAGGTACATGGACTTCCAAACTGCGCCAGCTATTCCAACCCCAACAGCCGCCGCGCCTGATCCTCTGGAATCCCTGACGCGATCAGCCAGTTATTCAAGCAGATACCGGATGTAATTCTTCGTGCAATACACGACGCAGATCACCGAGCGTCACGGGTGCGCTTTCCGGCATGATACTTTGCCGAAGCGCGGCGCTCATGAGCGCCTGATAGCTTTGGCCCTCCGCGCGGGCGCGGGCGCGAAACGCCGCCAACACCTCAACCTCTACATAGAGGGAAATACGGATCTTGTCCGCATTTCCCTCGCTCTGGAGCCTGGCCAGTTCCGGCACGTCCTGAGCAACGGTCGCGCCGCTGAAATCATATTCGTCACGCATACTGTGCCTCCTCTTGTTAGGTCGCCTTGCGCGCCGAAATCAGGCACGGGGTTTCATCACGCCAAGTATAAACCACGCCCCCTTCCTGGCGGCCTTGTTCGATGCCCTCCTCCCGGGCGGTGTCCAGCCTATTCAGAACGACATCAATCCGGCCAATAATCACGATCCAGTACTTGCTCCAGGGAAAAGGGACACGCCGGCGGGAAGCGGGATTCGTCTACTTTCATTTCCTTAGCGGCTTTCAAAGCAGCCGTCTCATAAGCCTCGGCAAGTGTTTCATCAATTTCATGCTTCAGGCTCGGGCTTTTCTTCAAACGCAATCCAACCCGTCGCCGTTGCTCCTTGATCGTCAATCGCCAGCTATTACCCCGTCGCTCCGGTTGGTAGCGCCACTTTAAAAGATGCGCCAGCAACACAGCCAGCCGATCCACCAGTTCATACCATTCACTACGCCCCATGCTTTCCAGTTCCTCCGTGATATGCTCCAGATCGGTTTCCGCAAAGCGGCCCTGGCGAATCAGTTCCGCATTTTTCATTGCCCAGGCATAAAAATCCTGATCATATAACCCCGTCACTACCGTACTCATGACTACACCCCACTCAATGTCTCGGGATACTTCCAAATAAACGGAAAACCTAGCTGGGCCGCGCGTTCCCGCAACGCGTTGTGAATAAAATCATAAAGATTGATGGCCTCCTGCAAGCCTTCCTGGCGGCCTTGCTCAATCCCTCGCTCACCGGCAGCAGTGTCCAGCCTATTCAGCGCATCCCGATCATGTTTCAATTCATCTTGATAACATTTGCCATAGAAAACTTTATTGGCCTCATCCTTCAACATCACTCGTTGCACCACCTTATCTATCATCACCGCATTCAGAATCGCAATGACATGCACCGGCTGCAACCAACCGATAGTTCCATCCTGTTCTCATCTGCCCTTGCCGCCGCAATAGATGACTGGCTTACAGGTACAATCATTTAAAGAAAATCACCTAAGATGATTTAAACTCAAGACCATGGCATCCATCCTTAGCCAATCCGTTTTCCCCAAGCGGCAGTCTCTCTCTGACTCAAGGCCGAAGCAGCGGCGCCAGGGATGAATCCAACGCCGCGCCTTGTATCCGCTCAGCAAGACTCCTATAAACAAAATCATAGAGATACCTGAACTCGCCCTGGATATTATCCAGCACCTGCTGTACTGGCACGTAATAAGCGGCGCGTGGCCCATGATATTCAATCACTTCCCCGATCCTGATGAAAGGAAGTCCAGCCATTTGCAAGCGGCGCGCCAAGCGCGGCTCTACCATGACAAAGGCCTCTGAACGGCCCGCTAGAACCATCAAGGCAGCCCCTCCATAAAACAACGCCAAGCTCAGCAAAGGAAAGGTGCGGCGTTCATCAGGACTGAAGTCGCCAATTGCTGCAATACCTATCGGCGATTCGGATTCACCAAGACGCCGCCGAAACCAAGTATGTACCGCCAACCGCGAGACTTCAGCAATGTGCGAGCGCGGCAAACGCGCCGGATGCCAAACCGGATCGGTAAGGCTTTGGCCGCAAAAACGCTCCATCGGTAGCAAAAAGCCGCTCTCGGCCGCCGGAGGCGAAATTAACCGCATACATCCCGCTCCAGTATTACTCGCCTTGTGGGCGATCAGGACATGCAGGGAATGAGAGTCATAGTCATCTCGCTCCATCCCTCCTGGACAATCCTCTTCCCGCTCATAGTGGAACTCACGGCAATACACATCATAACGGAGGCGGTAAACTTGTTCCCGCAATTCCGCAGTATCGGCGAGCAATACGTCAAAGTAATTTTGGAAATGATTGTCCAAATGAGGAGTATTCATCGTAATGCCAACCTACTGGTTTTTAAATTATGATGGATGCTGGCGCTCAGGAAACCGACGGCTGCTGCACTTTGAACCAGGCGGCGTATAACGCTGGCAATGTTAAGCGATCCAAAACCGTCGCTATCAGCAATCCACCCATAATGGCGACGGCCATGGGCGCCCAGAAGGTGCTTTGGGTCAACGGAATCAGGGCCAGGATCGCCGTCAGCGCGGTCAGCATAATCGGCCGGAACCGCCGCACCGTCGATCCAACCACAGCATCCCAATGGGTCGCGCCGGCCTGCAAATCCTGCTCGATTTGATCCAGCAAAATCACCGCATTGCGGATAATAATCCCCGATAGCGCAATCACGCCCAGCATGGCCACGAAACCGAACGGCTGTTGAAAAACCAGAAGCGAGAGCGTGACGCCGATAAAACCCAACGGTGCGGTCAACAAGACGATCAACGTGCGCTGGAAACTCTGTAGCTGGAACATTAACAGCGTCAGAATGACCGCCACCATGAGCGGCATAATGGCAAAAATCGACCCCTCGGAGTTCGCGCTGGCTTCGTGGGCACCGCCAATTTCAATGCGATACCCCGCAGGCAATTTGGCACGCAACGGCTCCAGGGCACGATCGATCTGCATACTCACATCCAATGGTTGGACATCATCCGTAATATCAGCCAGCACGGTGATCGCCGGAAAACGGTTACGCCGCCAAACCACGCCTTCCTCAAAGGTTTTATCAAAATAGGCGATCTGTCCCAGTGGGACGAAACGCTGATGGCCGGTATGAAGATTGAGGTCCTTCAGGCTACCCAAATCACCGGACTCGCCCGGGCGAGCGCGCACCAGGACATCGATGGTCTGATCGTCTTCCCGGTACTGAGTAATCGGCATGCCATTCAAGATAGAATTCAGGTTGCGTGAGAGATCTTGCGGGTTGATCCCCAACGCCCGCGCCTTATCCTGATCCACACGCAACTGGACATTTAGGATCATGCCCCGCCAATTCACATGAACATCCCGGGTATGGGGATCGGCGCGCATGATCTCGGTCAATTCAGCAGCGATGGGTTTCAAGCGCTGAGCATCCGGGCCAACGACCCGGAATTGCACCGGATAGCCGACCGGCGGTCCATTCTCCAGCCGGGATGCCCGGCCGCGCACCTGCGGGAAATCCTCATCAAACCAACGCGTCAATTGCTTGAGCATCACCTCACGGACGACTTCATCGCGGTTCATTACCACCAATTGCGCATAGTTGAGATTGGCCAGTTGCGGCTCCATCGCCAGATAAAAATGCGGAGCGCCACTACCCACGTAGCTGACCACGTTGACCACCCCCTCTTCCTGCATGAGTCGTGCTTCCAGGCGCTTGACCTCGGTTTCAACCGCCGCAAACGAGGAGCCTTCCGGCAACCACAGATCCACCAGCAATTCAGGCCGGGATGAGGATGGGAAAAATTGCTGCGGCACAAAACGGAAACCCGCCGCCGCTAGGATGAGCGCCGCCACCGTCAGAACAAGCACCCATGCATAGTGGCGTAGACACCACTCCACTAAACGCAATAAACCGTCATTGATGACTTCTTCCCAACGGATAATCCACGATTGATAGCGTAGGCGCCCTCTCGCAAACCAGCTCGGGCGCACGGTGAGAGCGGGTGGCGCATCAGCATCCTCAAGAGGGTTGTGCTTTTCCGGCAGAAGCGTATAGCTCAAATAAGGTGTGAACAAAACCGCGACGATCCACGATGAAATCAGAGCAATACCGACCACGGCAAAAATGCCGAAGGTGTACTCGCCAGCGGCTGATTTTGCCAGGCCGATGGGCAGGAAACCGGCCACTGTCACCAATGTGCCCGTTAGCATCGGCATCGCGGTGCTGGAAAAAGCGAAGGTAGCGGCCTGTCGTGGCTCCCAACCTAACTCCAGTTTCCGGTCGATCATCTCCATGACGATGATCGCGTCGTCCACCAGCAGGCCCAGCGCAATGATCAGCGCCCCCAGCGAGATGCGATCCAGATCGATGCCATACAACTTCATGCCGAGAAAGGTCATGGCCAGCACCAGCGGTATGCACAATGTCACCACCACCCCAGCGCGCCAACCCAGGCTGAAGAACGTCACCGCGAGCACGATTACCAATGCCTCGATGAAGGTCTTCATAAATTCGTTGACCGCTTCCTTGACCACACGAGGCTGATCAGTCACCTGGTGAATATCGATACCTACCGGCAATCCGGCCTGGAGCTGCTGAATAGTCCGGCGTAAATCCGCGCCCAACTCCAGGACATTGCCGCCCTTCACCATTGACACCGCCAGTCCAATCGCATCCTGGCCCCTATAGCGCATCTTGAAGGTCGGTGGATCTTCGTAGCCGCGCCAGACTTGGGCAACATCCCCTAGGCTGAAGGTCCGGTCATTCGCAGCACGGATGCCAATAGCACGAATGCGTTCCAGGGAATCAAAACTTCCCTCGACGCGCAGCGGCATCCGCACGTCAGGCGTCACCACCACACCGGCCGCTTCCATGGCATTCTGCGCCGCCAACAATGAGAGTACCGGCAAAGGGTTGATACCTAGCGCCGCCAGTTGCCGATCCGACATTTCGATATAGATTTTTTCATCCTGGGCACCGAGCATCTCAATCTTTTTAATGTTATTCAGTTGGAGCAGCTCCTGACGCGCATAGTCAACGTAATGCTTCAGTTCGGCGTAGCTGAACCCATCGGCGGTAAAGGCATAAATTGAGCCGAAGACATCATCGTACTCGTCATCGAAAAATGGTCCCTGCACCCCTTCTGGCAATTCATGATGCATGTCGCCCGCTTTTTTGCGGACCTGATACCAAGTTCCAGCTACTTCCTTGGGAGGAGTGGATTCTTTAAGGAAAATGTAGATTAGCGCCTCTCCCGGCTTGGAGTAGCTGCGGATAAAGTCAAGCCAGGGTGTTTCTTGAAGTTTTTTCTCAATTTTATCAGTAACCTGTTGCTCCATTTCACGTGCAGTCGCGCCCGGCCAGTAAACCTTAATGGCCAATACCTTGACAGTAAATTCAGGATCTTCCATCTGCCCCAAGGTAAAATAGGCATACGCCCCACTGAGCAGCAGCAGTCCAATCAGATAACGAATTAGAGCAGGATGGCTAATTGCCCAAGCGGACAGGTTCGAGCCTTTCACAGTGCGTGATCCAACAGCCGGATTTGTTGATCTGGATAAAGCTTATGAACACCGGCCGTCACCACCCGCTCTCCGGGCGCCAAACCCCGGGCGACAGTGACCTGGTCATTATGGAAGGGACCCAGCTCGACCTTGCGCCGGATGACTTTCAGGCTCTTGGGATCTACCACCCAGACCGTCGGCTGGCCGTCATGCTCGATCAGCGCCGTCAAAGGCAGGCGAATAGCCGGCAATGCGAGCTGGCGGCGAGCCTGCACCGAAGCAGTCATGCCTAGTTTTACTGAACTGTCAGGATCCACAAAGCTAACCTTAGCCGCATAGGTGCGGGTCAGCGGATCTGCCAGTGGCGCAATTTCCCGCACCTGGCCTTGATAGATTTGGCCTGGCGCCGACCACAAGCGGATCTCGACCGTCTCCCCAACCCGCAACTCGTTGTAGCGATTCTCCGGTACGCTGATCACTGCTTCTTTCTCACCGGGCAACGCCAGATTAAGCACGGGCTGGCCTGCAGTAACGATCTGTCCGACTTCAGCCTGTACACCGGTGATTACCCCCGCCTGGTCGGTTTGCAATTGGGTGTAGCCGGTCTGGCGGGCGCCGCCTGAGAGTTGCGATTGGGCCTGTTGGACGCGGGCTTCTGCGGTTTCATAGGCGCCCTGAAGGGTGTCAAAGTCGTTGCGGCTGATCAAATTACGCCCTAACAATGCCTTGGCGCGATTGAATTTAGCGCGCGCCTGATTAAGATCGGCCTGGGCAGCCGCCAGTTGCGCACGTAACGCTTGTTCATTGAGCGCCAGATCGCCAGCGTCCAGTTGCATCAACACGTCCCCCGGCTGAACCTGCTGCCCGATTTCCGCCGAACGCTCAGTAATCTTGCCGCCAACACGGAAAGCCAGGGTGATTTCATAGCGAGCCTGCACCTCGCCAGCGTATTGCGAAACCTGATCCAGAGGTTCGGCAGCCACCACCATGGACTTCACCGGACGAACCACCGGTGGAGTTTCTGCAGGCCCGGGCGAACAGGCAACCAGCACCGTCAACGCAGCAATGAAGAAAATCACCGGTAAGGTATTCTTCATAACCCCTCACTCTCCCCAGCTTCACGCTCCATGCGTTTCTTGTGGCGCGTCAAGCCACCGGAAATTTGCCCAATAATTTCCGAAGCCGCCTCGATAATCTGGCCAGAACTAAAACCCGCCGCCGCCAGATCCTTATAGAAGGATTTCGCGAGCAATTTCGCCAAGCGGGAGGGCGGCAAACTGCCATCGGTCAACTGCAACACCGCCTGCTCACCCTGCCGGGCTACTGCAGTCTGGGCGATACGCGAGCGCACCAGCTTGCACAACCACTCAACCTGCACAGAACGTCCAATTAACGTCGCAACGACCTTGGCCAGAATCAAATCAGCATCGCCGAAAGCCAAGGCATCCGGACGGCCCGATAAATTCATGACTCCAACTGTCCGCTGGCCGGTTTGAATCGGGGTGCTGATAAAACTGAAGCCAATACTGGTGCGGCGACGGGCTAACGCAGCGAATTCAGACGTCTGAATATCGGCAATCAGGATCGGCTCTCCCCGCTCCAAAACCCGGTTGGCGATGGACCCCTCATTATCAGGATCCGGTTTGTCGCTCCAGGCTTCGGCCGGCAACTTTTCCGTACAGGCCCAGAGCTTAAGATGGGGTGTCTCATTCTCATCATCTGCCAGCAACATGATGGAGCAACTCGCAGCGGAAGTCGCCCGTGCTGCAAGCCGGGCCAACTCATCCAAACGGGATTCGAGATCGTCCTCCGTGTTCAAAAACACCGCCAGCTCATGTAACTCACCGAGCGAGTTCAAAGCCGGACGGGTTTCATCACGAGTAATCATTCAGCCCCCTCGCTCCTTGCCACGAGAGAGAGGGCGAGAGTGATGATGTAAGCCATTGAAACTGCTACTGAAACCGCTGCCATCACCCCTAACCTCTCTCCCGCAAGCAGGCGAGGGGAGTGAACGGTTACCGTCATGAGATTTCTCGATCAGCATCGTGCCTGTCTCATTGCACTGCGTTATTGCTAGATTTGAATATATTAGTTCAGATTGCAGAGATATGCTGGTGCAACCGGTTACGCTTTCTTACCTCAGTCCCTCACAAGGAAAGAGAATAAAACTATCATATTTGGCATGGCCTTTAGTTTCCATCGCCGCCATAATAAACTCCCTGTCAACCTAACTTGACTGCCCCACCGGACCATGCATTCCAAGGTCGGGGTCCCGCAATGAATTTATACGAGGTCCCGTGGTCATTTGATGGCTGCATGGGCTTCCAAAATGATCCCTTGCGACTGATTGACAATTCCGGTCATTGGCGAATTGCGTTTGAGCGCCTTCGCGAGCACCGTATTTTTGGATTTTTTGATTACTGGGTAGGATATGAAACGTCTCGTGAAGGTTCTGATGCAAAATCCAGGCGCGGCATCACTGGCGCTGTTCACGCGGGAAATCTGGGCAAATCCACGAGCAATGGGCGCGGCGTGCCCCAGCGCGCCTTCGTTGGCCAGCCATATGGCGGCTCACGTCCCTCTGGATCGGGATGGGTTGGTGATAGAACTGGGCGGCGGCACCGGCGCTGTCACTGCAGCGCTACTTAAGCATGGCATACCTCCTTGGAAGCTGGTGGTGATTGAGCGCTCGCCGACCTTGGCGCATCACCTGCGCCAGCGCTTCCCTCAACTGCGGGTTGTTCAGGGTGACGCGGCTCAACTCGCCCAATTACTGGATCATGACCGTCCACGCGGTGTGAGCAGTATCGTTTCCAGTCTGCCATTGCGCTCCTTGCATCCTACGACAACCCGGGCCATCGCCCAACAGCTTGAAACCTTGTTGCAACCCGGCAGCCTCCTGGTCCAGTACACCTATGATTTGCGCGGCGTCCCTCCCCGCCTGCTGCCGCACTTCCGCCGGCGGTCCACCCGAATTGTCTGGGGCAACCTGCCACCTGCACGGGTGGAAGTATTTGAACGGGAATAAATCGGTTTATTCAGCGCACGCCCCGCTCCCGTGCGGCGGCTTGCTCAGCTTGAATCGCGGTCAGGGCAATGGTGAAAACAATATCCTCCACCATCGCCCCTCGCGATAAGTCGTTTACTGGCTTACGCATTCCTTGCAGCATCGGGCCGATGCTGATCACGTCGGCGCTACGCTGGACGGCCTTATACGTTGTGTTACCCGTATTCAAATCCGGGAAAATAAACACCGTGGCCCGGCCCGCAACCTGGCTATCCGGCGCCTTGCTTTCTGCAACTGCCTTGATGGTAGCAGCGTCATATTGCAGAGGACCATCGATTAACAAATCCGGGCGGCGCTCACGGGCAATGCGGGTGGCTTCCTTGACCTTTTCCACATCGCTGCCACTGCCGGAAGCACCGGTGCTGTAGCTCAGCATCGCCACCCGCGGGGTGATGCCAAAGGCTTCGGCGGAATCTGCGCTCTGGATGGCGATATCGGCCAATTCCTCGGCGTTGGGATTGATATTGATAGCGCAATCGCCGTACACCAGCACTTGTTCCGGCAAGCACATGAAGAAAATCGACGACACCAGTTTGACATCAGGCGCGGTCCTGATCAGTTGCAAGGCCGGGCGAATGGTGTTTGCGGTGGTATGCACCGCGCCGGAGACCAGTCCATCCACCTCACCCAGTTGCAACATCATGGTGCCCAGCACCACGGTATCATGCAACTGCTCCTCGGCCAACCCCGCATTCAACCCTTTATGCCCGCGCAATTCCACCATGGCATCGATATAACGCTGCTCAATATGCGCCGGATCGATGATCACGATATCTGACGGGATGCTCAACCCACGCCGGGCGGAGAGCCGATGCATACGGCCAGCATCACCCATCAATATACAATGGGCAATACCGCGCTGGTGGCAGATAATCGCCGCTTCGATGGTGCGCGGCTCGTTGCCCTCGGGCAGAATAATGCGCTTGCTGGCCCGGCGGGCACGTTCCACCAGCATATGCCGGAAGGCCGGCGGACTGAGCCGCCGTTCGTCAATCGTGCTCAACAACGGCTCTTTCCAATCCAGACTGATATGCGAAGCCACCGCTTCCACTGCTTGCGACATCCGGCCGCGGTCATCGAGCGGCACTTCCAGGTTGAGGTAGGGCAAATAAAGCACCGCTTGTAACGCAGTGTAGGGTACCGTCAGTACTGGCAAACCCGTATCGAACGCAGCTCCGCAGAGCTTCCAAATGCGGGGATCGGGCTTGAAACCACCGGTGAGCAACACCGCCGCTACCTGAGTGCCGCTCATCGCTGCCATACAGATAGCCAGCAGCAAATCGTCACGGTCACCGGGAACGATCACCATGGCCCCGGCCCGAAATTCCTGACACGTATTGACCAAGGTAGGCGCACCGAGGACGACGTGGGTGACACGCCGGCCCAGGTACCCTTCGTTGAGGACCTGAGCACCGATCATGTGCATGATGTCCTGCACCCTGGGCGCAATCAGATCACGTTGCCAGGGAATACAGCCCAGTAACTTGAATGTTTCCGGCCAGCGCCGGGTGCATTCAGTGCGGAATTCGACCTCGTGGCCAGGCCCATCGTTATCCACAGCGCGGCTGAAATCGAAGCGGATGTGGCCCGTGGGATCCACCGGCGCATCCAGCAGATTAAGGATGCAGCCAAGCATTCGTTGATGCCGAATGCCGCCGTAAGCCTGCGCAACCACTTCCACGGTATCCGCCACCTGGCGCGGGGTATCGTGACCCGGAGCGGCGACGATGATAATCCGGGCGCCTAGGCTCAACGCCATTTTAGCGTTGAGATGGGTGCCATAGGGTTGTTCCTCGGTATCGACCAGGCCCTCGACGATGACGACACTGGCGTTCTGCGCTGCCTGCTCATAACGGGTAATGACTTCTTCCAGCAGCACATTTTCCCGGTCGTGACCCAGCAGATTCTCTGCTTCGGAGACTGGGATTGGTTCCGGTGGCAGCAAGCTGGTGACAGTGCGCGCCAGCCGGGTTGAGCGTTCTGGTCCCGTATCAGTCGCATGGGGCTGGCTGATAGGTTTACAGAAACCGACGGGAATGCCTTGGCGATCCAGGGCGTGAACCAATCCAAGCGCAACAGTGGTCAATCCAACCCGTTGCTCAGTGGCGACAACAAATATGGGGATCGTCATAGCCGTTCCTTACGTGAGGCGCACAATGTTGCATTGCAGCGTAGCATACACCCGTTTAGATATAACCAACTAGAATCGCGATTGATAGCGTTCCTGAATATTGATAGCGTTCCTGAATAAAGCAGGACCCGAAGCTTCAAAAATGATTTGAGATTAAAATGTCAAATAATACCTGACAACGCTATGACAACTTTATGCCCATTCATGCACAGCTTATTGCCCTGCAAACTATTCTGATCAAGGAAACCCTGCGTTTTCTACGGATTTGGATTCAAACGATTTTGCCGCCAGCGGTGACGACCGCCCTGTATTTCATTATTTTTGGCAAGCTGATCGGCACCCAGATCGGGCCGGTAGAAGGGTTGAACTATACCCAATACATCGCGCCAGGTCTGATCATGATGGCCGTGATCACTAATTCCTATTCGAACGTGGTGTCTTCATTCTTCAGCGCCAAGTTCCAGCGGCATATCGAGGAAATGCTGGTCTCGCCCTTGCCCAACACCATCATCGTGCTGGGTTTCGTCGGCGGCGGGGTAGCACGAGGCTTGTCAGTCGGTATCACCGTCATAGCAATCTCGCTGTGTTTTGCCGACTTGCACTGGCAGCATCCCTTGTTGACCTTTACGGTGATCGTCCTGACTTCAATACTGTTCGCCCTCGCCGGATTGATCAACGGCATCTACGCCAAGAGCTTCGACGATATCTCGGTCATCCCAACTTTTGTTCTCACCCCGCTCATCTATCTTGGCGGCATCTTCTATTCCATCAAGATGCTACCTGCATTCTGGCAACAGACCTCACTGTTCAATCCCATCCTGTACATGATCAACGCCTTCCGTTTCGGCATCCTGGGAGTTTCAGATATCGATATTCGGCTGGCTTTCACCATCATCCTGTTATTCATCGCTGCCCTGTTTAGCTACAGTCTGTGGCTACTGCAACATGGAACGGGCATTCGTAGCTAACTCCCCAGTCCTCTTGAAAAATTGCTATCCACCGCTTCCGGATGCTTAGCCGTGCATTCATTATAGTTTCTTCTACTCTTAAAAAAGGCCGGCGCTCTGCCGGCCCTTTTCGCTAGGCTGGCATCTCATCCAGCCACAATAATGATGACACTAAAGGAGAAAGACGCTTATGCGCAAACTTACCTTCCAAGCCATTCTAGCCAGCGCTGCGCTGGCGCTGCTGACCAGCATGGCCCATGCAGAAATCGTGATCAAGTTCTCGCATGTAGTCGCTGAAAACACCCCCAAGGGCAAAGGCGCTCTGCTGTTCAAGAAGCTGGCCGAGGAACGGCTGAAGGGCAAAGTCACGGTGGAAGTCTACCCCAACAGCTCGCTGTTTGGTGATGGTAAGGAAATGGAGGCGCTGCTGCTTGGCGATGTGCAGTTGATCGCACCCTCGCTGTCGAAGTTCGATCGCTACACCAAGCAGATTCAGGTATTCGACCTGCCGTTCCTATTCAAGGATATCAATGCAGTCCACCGCTTCCAGAATGGGCCGGTTGGCCAATCGATTCTCGGCTCACTGAAAAAGAAGAACCTAACCGGCCTTGGCTATTGGGATAACGGCATGAAGCAGCTTTCGGCGAACAAGCCGCTGCGCAGGCCCGAAGACGCTAAGGGCATGAAGTTCCGAATTCAATCTTCCGACATTCTTGAAGCGCAGTTCAAGGCGGTCGGCGCCTTCCCGCAGAAACTAGCGTTTGCGGAAGTCTACCAAGCACTGGAAACCGGCGTGGTCGATGGCGCCGAAAATCCTTGGTCGAACATCTATTCGCAAAAGTTCTTCGAAGTCCAGAAATACATCAGCGAATCCAATAACGGCTATCTGGGCTACATGCTGGTGACCAATACCAAGTTCTGGGACGGCCTGCCGGCTGACGTACGCAAGACGCTGGAAGAAACCCTTACCGAAGTCACGGTACAAGTCAATCAGTGGGCGACCGAGTTTAGCGAAGGCGACCGCCAGAAAATCAAGGACTCCGGCAAGACGGAAATCCTGACCCTGACACCCGAGGAATTAGCGGCCTGGAAGACAGCCATGAAGTCGGTCTATGACCAGTTCACTCCCTCTATCGGCAAGGACATTGTCGATGCGGCCTTGGCAGCCAACAAGTAGTTCTTCCTCAGCCGCACCTCCCAGCGTTGTTCCAAACGCCGGGAGGTGTGTTTTTTCAGGCTTCCGCTCAGAGGATTCCCCATGTTTACCCGCATCGTCCATCATCTAGAAGAAGGGTTTATCGCCCTGTTGCTGGCGCTGATGGTCACCATTTCTTTCATTCAGGTCATTAACCGCTACGTGCTCGGCACGGGCTTTACCTGGGCGTTGGAACTGGTTACTTACCTGTTCGCTTGGCTCGTGCTGTTCGGTGTTTCCTACGGAATCAAGACTGGCGCGCACATTGGCATTGACGTGCTGGTGCGTCAGTTTCCACATAACCTGCGCCGCGCCATCGGCGTACTCGGGGTACTGGCTTGCTGCGCCTATTGCATCATCATGCTGGTCGGCTCAGCCGGCTATGTTTACAAACTCTATGAACTGGGTATCGAAGCCCAGGATTTGCCGATTCCACGCTGGGTTCCCTTCATCATGTTGCCCATCGGACTTTCCCTGGCCTTGCTGCGGCTGCTGCAAGTCGGCTGGCGTACCATCCTCGGCCAGCAGGAAGGACTGCAACTCGCCGATGAGGCCCGCGAAGCAATTGAATCAGTCGAGGGCGTCGAGGTCGTTGAGGCGGTCGAAATCCTGCATCCCGCCACTGGCTCTGCCCGTCAGGAGAAAGCACCATGACCTCGCTGTTCCTGTTTACCGTGCTGTTCGTCTTTCTGCTGATGGGCATTCCTATTGCCTTTTCTCTGGGCCTGTCCAGCATCTTGACCATCCTGTTCTTTACCAATGATTCGCTGGCCTCCATGTCGCTGAAGCTGTTCGATACCATGGAGCATTACACGCTGTTAGCGATTCCTTATTTCGTGCTGGCCTCGGCGTTTCTAACCACGGGGGGGGTGGCCAGACGGCTGATTCGCTTCGCGGTCGCCGCCGTCGGCCATATTACCGGGGGGATGGCTATTGCCTCGGTACTGGCTTGTATGTTGTTCGCGGCGGTGTCAGGTTCATCGCCGGCCACCGTGGCCGCGATCGGCTCCATCGTCATCGGCGCCATGGTCAAGGGCGGCTATCCGCAGAAATATGCCGCCGGCATCATCTGTAACGCCGGTACTCTGGGGATCTTGATTCCACCCTCGATCGTGATGGTGGTCTATGCTGCCGCGACGGAAACCTCGGTCGGCCAGTTGTTCATGGCAGGGGTCATACCCGGTATCGTGCTGGGCCTGATGCTGATGATCGCTATTTTCATCAGCGCACGGAAAATGAAGATCCCCTTGCAACCGCGCGTCTCATTCCGGGAGCTTTTGGTGGCGACGCGCGAGGCGATCTGGGGGCTGGGACTGATCATCGTGGTGCTCGGCGGCATCTACGGCGGTTTCTTCACGGCCACCGAAGCGGCGGCGGTCGCTGCCGTCTACGCTTTCGTGGTCGCCCTGTTCATCCACCGCGATATGGGCTTTCGTGACGTACCCCGCGTGTTCGCGGACGCCGGCAAGGTGACGGTGATGCTGTTATTCATCATTTCCAATGCCATGCTGTTCGCCCATGTGCTAACCACTGAGCGCATCCCGCAGGTGATGGCAGAAACCATCGTTGGCTGGGGATTGTCGGCTTGGCAATTCCTGATTGTGGTTAATATCGTGCTATTGATTGCCGGGAATTTCATGGAGCCGTCATCGATCCTGCTGATCCTCGCACCGATCTTCTTTCCCATCGCGACTCAGCTTGGCATCGACCCGATCCACTTGGGCATCATCATGACCGTTAACATGGAAATCGGCATGATCACGCCACCAGTGGGGCTGAACCTGTTCGTAACCGCTGGGGTCACTGGTATGCCGTTGTGGGAGGTCGTAAAAGCCGCCATGCCCTGGCTTATGGTGATGCTGAGTTTCCTCATCATCGTCACCTATATCCCGCAAGTCAGTCTGTTCCTGCCCCGCTTGCTGTTCTAGCAACCTCCTGTTGACTGCTTGGCTTACCCCCCAATCACTGACGGGGAAGGGTAAGCCGGCAGTCACTCAGCTCCAATAGCGAATTGGACCGCTATCGATATGCACGAAGTTGGAACGGGGGTAGTAGCCGACCCCGCCTGCGCCCAGCGAACGGGCAGCCCGGCAGAGATCTGACACTCGCCCGTTTGGCAGACGAACATCCAGAGCCATGGCCTGTATGTGATAGCTGTTACGTGCTACCCCCCGGCGGCTTTCACACAACCGGTCATTGGTAACTGGCGAACGGTAGGCGCTGATCACATGGATTGGAATGCGTGAATCCAACTGTAATTGCAAGGCGTAGAGTTGGTCTAGCACATTGTAATCAAACGGCTTGACCAAGTCGTTGTGATGGTCGCGCAATGCCCAGCTAATCTCCTTGAGAGACTGGCGGATGTAGCCTTCGCGCGGGGTCCAGTAGACCTGGCGAATGGTTTCGCCGGTATTGGAGTTGTAGAATGAAAGATAGCGTTCCCGCCGCACGGCAGCTTCCAACGGTCCTGATAGCAAAGCCAGGGCACCGAGACCACCAGATGCTAGTTTCAGAAACCTACGCCGGCCGGATTCCGGCTGTTTTTCTAGATGATAGCTTTGCTCTTGAAGGACTGCGTCTGCACACATTCCGTACCTCCCTTCGTCGTCGCTTATTTAGACTTTACTTCACTCTAGCCAAATTAAGTTTGATATGGCAAGAATCATACATACAAAAATCTTATTGCTATTAAACAACAATAAAGTTGTCC